>NZ_JAAKZX010000121.1 GCF_011045025.1 Streptomyces ureilyticus | reverse complement strand
GCCCGGCGCCGGCCGCGGGCGGCGCCGGGCGGGGCCGGTGGGCGGCGGCGAAGGGGAGGTCCACGGTGACGGTGGTGCCCTGGCCGAGCCGGCTGTCCACGCCGACGGTGCCGCCGTGCGCTTCCACCAGGTCCTTCACCAGCACCAGGCCGAGGCCGCTGCCCTCGTGGGAGCGGGAGCGGGCGCCGCGGACCCGATGGAAGCGCTCGAACAGGCGCGGCAGCTCGTCCGCGGGGATGCCGGTGCCGGTGTCGGTCACGGTCAGCCGGGCCCGGGCGCCGTCCGCGGCCATCTCCACCCGGGCGCCGCCGGTGAAGGTGAACTTCAGGGCGTTGCTGAGCAGGTTGAGGATGATCTTCTCCCACATCTCCCGGTCCAGGGGCACCGGCTTGGGCAGCGGCGGGCAGTCCACCTCCAGCGTCAGCCCGGCCGCCTCGAAGGCGGAGCGGAACACCCCGGCCAGCTCGGCCGTGGCACCGGCGAGGTCGACCGGTTCGAGGGCCGGGCGCATCTGCCCGGCCTCGGCCCTGGCGACGTCCAGGAGGGTGTTGACCTGCTTCAGCAGGCGCAGGGCGCCGCGCTCGGCCAGCTCCAGCTGCTCGCGCCTCTCGGGCCGGTCCTCGTCGGCCAGGGCCTGCTGGAGGGGTCCCAGGAGCAGGGTGAGCGGGGTGCGGAACTCGTGGCTCACGTTGGCGAAGAAGGTGGTCTTGGCCCGGTCCAGCTCGGCCAGCGCCTCCGCCCGTCGGCGCTGCTCTTCGTGCGCGAGCGCGGCCGACTCGTGCGCGAGCGCGGCCGACAGCGCCCCGGCCACGGCGGAGGCGAGTACTTCCAGGAAGTCGTGGTAGGTCCCGGCCGGGGGGAAGCAGGGGTTGAGGCCCACTACCAGGACGCCCTCCACCTGGCCCGCGCCGTACAGCGGCAGGGCCAGCGCCTCCTCGACCGGGATCCGGGTGGCCGCGGCATGCTGCCCGGCCGTACTGCCGCCGGTGATCGCGGCGGCCGGCAGCCTGGCCGGGGCACCGTCGGCGACCACCTGAGCCAGCCGGGCCGCCACCACCGACCCGTCGGCCGCACTCAGCGAGGCGGTCTCGGGCGCCGACCGGAGCCCGGTGGAGGCCGCCGGCCGCCGCATCCCCGGCTCGGAGGCCAGGTACAGGCCCAGAAACGGGATCTCCTCGGGGTAGGAGCCCGCCACCTCGGCGACCACGTGGGCGACCTCGCCCGGGGTGGGCAGCCCGGCCGTGCGCGTGCCGGTCTCGCTCAGCAGGCGCAGCCGGCGCTCGCCCAGTACCCGGCCGGTGGTCTCGGTGAGGATCTGCAGCACGCCGCCGGCGGTTCCGTCGTCCAGCAGCACGGGCTGGAAGGCGGAGTCGAAGTAGCACTGCTCCAAAAAGCCGTGGCGCTCCATGATGAGCAGCTCATTCGGGACCAGCAGGGGCTTGCGAGTGCCGGTCACATAGTGGAAGTGGGAGCTCACGGGGTGGGCCCAGACCTCGGGGAACACTTCCTTGTAGGGCCTGCCGAGCGCCCAGGGGTGTTTGGCACCGACAATGGGTGTGGAGCCCAGGTTGTACAGCGTGGCGAATTCAGCCCCCCAGTACAGAGCCATCGCATGCTCAGAGGTGAGCATGAGGCGCAGGGTGTCCACCAGGGGCCCCGGCCAGGAGACGGGGGGCCCGAGCGGCGTCGCCGCCCAGTCGATCCCTGCCAGAAGCTCGCCGAACGCGCCGCCCTCGGCGAACACCCGGGCCGCCGCGGTGCGCGGGTCATCGGGCCGGGTCATCGAGAAATTTCCTCCTGGCGCCTATGCGATCCGCCCGCGCCCTCCCAAGGCTGCCGACGGCCACTCGCTGCGGACCTCCCGGGTAGACCGGACGCCGAATCCGGGGATCCGACGGTTCTGGCTACACTTCTGCCCGAATTGTGAAATTAAAACAATTAAAAGGCTATTTGCCCAACAGTGTACGCCTGCAACCGCACGCCGACGGCGGTGATCATCGACTCGCAGTCCCTGCGGGCCTGCCGCCCGAGCGAGGCCGGACCCGGGCTCGCCGAGCGGGCGGGAATCACCGCTCCCCGCCCGCTGTTGCCTGCCAGAGCAGGCACCGCAGGAAGCCCCAAGGAGGCCGAACGTGTACGGCGACGCAGCTACGGTCCGCAAGATCCTCACCGAGCTCGGTGACACCTGGGCGGTCGTCGGGCTGTCGACGAACGAGCACCGGGCGGCCTACGGAGTCGCCGACGTCCTGAAGCGCTACGGCAAGCGCATCGTCCCCGTGCATCCGAAGGCCGAGACGGTCCATGGGGAGCAGGGATACGCGTCGCTGGCGGACATCCCCTTCGACGTGGACGTGGTCGATGTGTTCGTCAACAGCGACCTGGCCGGTCCCGTCGCCGACGAGGCCGTCGCCATCGGCGCCAAGGCCGTCTGGTTCCAGCTGGGCGTCATCGACGAGGCGGCGTCCGAACGGACCCGCGCGGCAGGGCTCGACATGGTCATGGACCGGTGCCCGGCCATCGAGATTCCGCGGCTCCGCTGAGTCCGGACACCCCCTCGGCCGAGTCCGGCCATCCCCCTCGGCTGAGTCCGGCGGGCTGTCGGCCCATTCTCAGCGGTTCTGGCGCGAGGTCACGGTGAACTGGGCCCCGTCGGGATCCCGGAGCACCGCCTCCGTCGGGGGCACCTCCGTGTGTGAGGTGCCGACCCGGACGACGGTGCCGCCGTGGGCCCGCGCGGCGGCGACGCAGGCCTCGACGTCGGGAACCGCGAAGTGGATCTGCCAGTGCGGCCGGATCGTGGGATCGGGCGCCGCCTCCACGGCGCCGGAGTGGATTCGGGCCACAACGCCGCCCTCACTGCGCAGGACGACCTCGTCCGCCTCGTAGTGGACCTCGCAGCAGCCTGGCTTCTTGGAGGCCCACTCGAGGACCTCGCCGTAGAACATGGCGGCGTCGAAGGCGTCGCGGGTGTGCAGTCGTACGAAGGCCGGGGCGGCCCGGCGCCAGGACTCCCAGCCGGAGATCAGCCGGCCCTCCCATATGCCGAAGACCGCTCCGTCGCGGTCCGCGAGGAGTGCGGCCCGGCCCGGCGGGAACGCGATCGGGCCGACCGCCGTCGTCCCGCCGCGTTCCTGCCCCCGGGCCACGGCCTCATCCGCGCTGGACACGGCGAAGTAGGGGGTCCAGGCGACGGCCATCTGCCACATGGACGCCACGGGCGCGATGCCCGCGACCGGCACCTCGTTGGCGTACGCGATGCGGAACCGGTCGCCCAGCGGGATCGACCGGAACTTCCAGCCGAAGACCGCGTGGTAGTAGTCCTCCGCGGCGGCTTCGTCGCGTGCCGTGAGGCTGACCCAGCACGGGGCGCCGAACACCGACTGACTGGTGATGACATCGTCTTGGACTGTGGTGTCGCGGTTCATGGCCGTTCCGTCCTGCGTTCCTGGCTTCCTGACCGTACTCAGCCGCCGGTGCCGAATCGCTCCCAGACGCGGTGCTCGCCCAGCAGCCGGGTGATCTGTTCCAGGGCGCCCGTGCCGCTCTGCGCGGACACGACGCCCGGCGCACCGGCCGGGATGCCCGCGGCATCGAGGGCGGTTTCGGCACCCGCCCAGCCGCCGATGGCCTTCCCGTGCCGGTAGGCCTCCGACAGCATCAGAAGCACCCGCGGATCCGTGGTTGCTTCCGTACCAGCATCCCCCGCCTTGGCGTCCCGCGCTCCGTAGGCGTCGGCGCCGGGTCCCGGAGCGCCCGCCAGCAGGACGGCGTCGTACTCCACCGACCGGGCCGTCGCGAAGGTGCGCTGCACCTGGACGGGCTCGCCCTCCGCGTCGAGCTTGCCGCCGGCCGGGGCGATCACCAGCGGGACCATGCCCGCGTCGAGGACGGCCCGGCGCACGGTGCGTACGCCGTCGAGATCCCCGCGCTCGTCGGTGACGATGCCGATGACGCGCCCGTCCAGCGGCCAGGTGTGGCCCAGCTGGGAGAGGGCGGGGCTGGGTTCGGCGTCGGTCAGGGGAACGGTGGCCTCGGGTGCGGGCAGGCCGAGACCGGTGGCGACCTGCTCGCACAGTTCGGGGTCGATGTTGGCGAGCACCTGGAGCCCGCGCTCCTTGACGGCCTGCTCGTAGCACTTGCCCAGCTCGAAGGTGTACGCCGCGATGATGTGCTCGCGCTCCACCGGGGACATGCTCCGCCAGAAGAGCCGGGGCTGGCTGAAGTGGTCCGAGAAGGAGGCGGGGGCCTCGCGTTGCTTCCTGCCCGTCGGCACCTCCACGGGCGTCTCGATGTACGCGCCGGTGTCGGCGCCCGCGAGGAACGGGCAGCCTCCGTCAAGGGAGTTGGGCCGGTAGGGCGCCGTTCCCGTGTGCACGGCCGTCTGGTGCATGCCGTCCCGGTGCATGTCGTTGACGGGGGCGTGGGTGCGGTTGACGGGGAGCTGCGCGAAGTTCGGCCCGCCCAGGCGGGAGATCTGGGTGTCCAAGTAGGAGAAGAGCCGGCCGGCCAGCAGTGGGTCGTCGGTGATGTCGATGCCGGGCACGAGGTGGCCGGGGTGGAAGGCGACCTGCTCGGTCTCGGCGAAGAAGTTCGACGGGTTGGCGTTCAGCGTCAGCAGGCCCACGGGCTGTACGGGTGCCAGTTCCTCCGGGACGATCTTCGTCGGGTCGAGCAGGTCGATGCCCTCGAAGGTCTGCTCGGCCGTGTCCGGGAAGGTCTGGATGCCCAGCTCCCACTCCGGGTAGGCACCCGCCTCGATGGCGTCGGCGAGGTCGCGGCGGTGGAAGTCCGGGTCCATGCCGTTGATCAGCTGCGCCTCCTCCCACACCAGGGAGTGCACGCCGAGCTTCGGCTTCCAGTGGAACTTGACCAGCGTGGTGGCGCCCTCGGCGTTGACCAGCCGGAAGGTGTGGACGCCGAAGCCCTCCATCGTGCGGAACGAGCGCGGGATGGCCCGGTCGGACATGTTCCACAGCGTGATGGGGGTCCCCCCGCTCGAGCGAAGCCGAGAGTGGGGGAGGGTGGCCTCGGTGTGCAGCGTGACGAAGTCCCAGAACGTGTCGTGGGCGCTCTGCGCCTGGGGGATCTCCCGGTCGGGGTGCGGCTTTCCGGCGTGGATGATGTCCGGGAACTTGACCGCGTCCTGGATGAAGAACACCGGGATGTTGTTCCCGACCAGATCGAACGTGCCCTCGCCGGTGTAGAACTTCGTCGCGAAGCCCCGGGTGTCGCGCACTGTGTCAGACGAGCCGCGCGAGCCGAGCACTGTGGAGAACCGTACGAACACCGGTGTCTCGGCCTCGCCGGTGAGGAAGGCCGCCTTGGTGACCTTCGCGGCGGTGCCATAGCTCCGGAAGCCACCGTGCGCGGCGGCGCCGCGCGCGTGCACGACCCGCTCGGGGATGCTCCCCCAGCTACCGCTGGGAGGTGCCCCCACGTGGTCGAAGTGGGTGATCTTCTCCCGCAGATGGTGGTCCTGCAGCAGAACGGGCCCGCGCTCACCGGCCTTCAGGGAGTGGTCGGTGTCGTAGAGCCTGGCTCCCTGGGCCGTCGTCCGATAGGCGTCACCCTGGGCGTGGGCGGACGGGTCGGCGCCAGTGCGTTGTCCGGTGGGGCTGACCGACTCGGGTGCGCTGTGGTCTGTTCTGGGCGGGAGGGGTGCGTGGGGTTCGGTCGGTTCGGCGACCGACGGCGTATGCGGTCCGGGCTTGCCGGGGACACCGTCCGCAGGGCCGTCTTCGCGCAGTACGTCGTCGGGCTTGTGCGGGTTCTTGTCGCTCATCGCACTTCCAACAGTCAGCCGGGGAGTGGTCTGCGCCGCCTGGGTACCCCCGACCGGCCCCCTGAACCAACCGGACCTCGGCAGACCCCGTGCCGCGCGGAGCGCTCAGTCCTCGCCCAGGACGATGTTGCTCTGCAGGTCCCCCGGCTCCTGCTCACCCCGCTCGTCCCGGCGGGCCCCGCGAGAGGCAGGGACAGCGCGCGTACCGTCTTCGGTCCCGCGCTCCGCGACCGCCGGCTCGACGCCGGCCTGCTCGATGTCTGCACCGGTGCCGATTTCCATGGGGGCACCTCCTACGTCATGTGCTGGTGACTGCGAGTACCCGGCGCGCGCGATCGAAACGGGCGGTGCGTTCCGCGCCCGGTCGGAGCGGAGGCTTCGGTCCGCGGTTCGGGGGGACTCGGGCCGCATGACCGAGAAGGCAGACATCCGGGGCTCGTACTGGATCGACACGGCACCGGGTGAGACGTATCCGCCGCTCGAGACGGATGTGACCGTCGACGTGGCCGTGGTCGGCGCGGGCATCGCCGGACTCAGCACTGCCTGGGAGCTCGCCCGCGCCGGACGCAGTGTCGCGGTCCTGGAGGCGGACCGCGTGGCCGCGGGCGTCACCGGCCACACCACCGCGAAGCTGTCCGCCCAGCACACGCTGATCTACGACCGGCTGCGCCGGACCCGTGGCCCGGAGGCGGCGCACCTGTACGCACGCTCGCAGACCGAGGCGATCGAGCACGCCGCGGCCCTCGTCGACGAGCTGCGCATCGACTGCGACTGGGAGCGCAGGAGCGCGTTCACCTACACCCGCGACGAGCGCCGGGCCGGCGAGATCCGCGCCGAGGCGGAGGCCGCCCGCGAGGCCGGCCTGGACGCGGAGTTCGTGACCGGGACAGGTCTGCCCTACTCCGTGGCGGGCGCGGTCAGGGTCGCGAACCAGGCCCAGTTCCACCCCCGCAAGTACCTCCTCGCCCTCGCCGACGATCTACGAGCCCGGGGCGCACTCATCCACGAGCGCACCCGGATCCTCGGCCTCGAAACGGGCGACGCCTGCCGTGTGACGGCCGAGACCGGGGCACGGGTGACCGCAGGCGCGGTCGTGATCGCCACGCACTACCCGGTCTTCGACCGGGCACTGCTGTTCACCCGGCTCTCCCCGCGCCGCGAACTCGTCGTGGCCGCACCGATCCCGGCGGACCGGGATCCCGACGGCATGTACATCACGCCCGAGGAGGACACCCGCTCGGTCCGCACCGCCCCGTACGAGGACGGCCGGCGGCTGCTGATCGTCACCGGCGAGCACTTCACTCCCGGCACCGGCGACACCGACAAACGCTTCGCCCGCCTCACCGAGTGGGCCGAGGAGCACTTCCCGGACATCACTCCCACGTACCGGTGGGCCACGCAGGACAACGACTCCACCGACACCGTGCCGCTCGTCGGCCCACTGCCCCCGATGTCCCGCCACGCGTACGTTGCGACCGGCTTCGGCGGCTGGGGCCTCAGCGGCGGCATCATGGCCGGCCGCCTGCTGTCCGGACTCATCACCGGCGACCGCCCTCCCTGGGCCGAGCTGTACGATCCGCGCCGCCTGCGCTCCGTACTCCGCGAGGCCCCCGCCTTCCTCAGGCACCAGGCGAACGTGGCCCGCCACTTCGTAGGCGACCGCATCCCCCCGTCCCACGCGGACTCCCTGGCCGACATCACCCCCGGCACCGGCGCCGTAGTCCGCCACGGCGGACAGCGCTGCGCTGTGTATCGCGACGAGGACGGGAGCCTGCACTCCGTGTCCGCGAGGTGCACGCACATGGGGTGCCTGGTCGCGTTCAACGCGACGGAACGCGCCTGGGAATGCCCGTGCCACGGTTCCCGCTTCGACACGGACGGCAGGGTGGTACAGGGCCCGGCCACGCACGCCTTGGAACAGCGCGAAGTCCGCGAGGCGGAGCCGCAGGAGGACTGACGGTTCCTGTGCGATACCGCGCCCCTAAGGAGGCCTGCGGCCTCCTTAGGGGCGCGGGGCTGTATCAACGTCCTGCGCGAGGAAGCATCGGACGGCCAGAATGATCAGGTCGCTGAACGCGTGCGGGTTCGAGAGATTGATGACGACGAGGGCAGGCGGTTGCTGCGGATCATCCGCATCCTGCTCCGCGAGGAGGGCGTCTCCGGCGCGCCGCCCCCTCGATGCGCCAGGCCGGCGGCGGCGCGATCGTCAACGTCAACTCCATCGCCGGCCTCGCGGCCGCACCGGGCCTCCTCGCGGACAGCGGCGCCGTCCTCCTGCTTGGAGACCCTGCGCCGCCCCGCTGCCCGGTCGCTGGCCCCCGGTGTTGCTCAATCATGCTCAGCACGGCCCACGGGAACCTCTGGCGTGGCTTGGATTCCGCTCCAGCAGCAGGGCCCTCGGCGGGCGCGGGTACCGGCGCTGTCGCCGTGGCCCTGCGCCGAGACCCTCAGGCGTCATGGGCCCGAGTGAAACCGCCCGCAGAGTGGTCATGTTCGAGCGCAACTGCCCCGGCCGGCACGCCGGGTTCGCGGACCAACGCCTCGAGGGAGGCAGATGAGGGTAGGGATGAAGGAGTTTCTTGTTGTGGCCATTGAACGACAACGAGTGGCAGTGCGCGCTTCTCGCGGAGGACGTTGCCCCGCGGTACCGCGGTGGCCTCACTCCTCCGGGGACGAGTGTGGCGGGGTCGGTGTGGATGTCGTGGCCGGTTGACGCAGCAATTGTTCAATGAGGCGTTCCTTGGCCAGGGCAAGGTGGCGCCGGTAGGTGCCGTAGGGCACCCCCAGTCGCCGGGCGGCGGCCTTGTGGGTGCGCAAGGCCGTGATGTAGGTGGCGGTGAGAGCCTCGTGGGCTTTGACGCCCGCGGGGTCGATCTGTATCGCGTCGAGGGCGGTGGTGATGGCGCCGCGCAGGTCCGCGACCGGGTCGGGTGAGCCCGACGGTATGAGATGGGAGTGCAGCAGGACGCTGGTCGCGAATTCGCGTGGGGTCTGCCAGGTGCGCAGCGCCTCGAGCACGCCTTCCTCGAACACGGTGCGCGGCAGCTGGTCGCCTGGGCCGCTCGTGGAGGCGGTTGCAGGCCATGTCGCTACGGGCGTGACCGCGGTGCGAGCGCGGTGTTGTACCCACTGTTCCACTGTTTGCCGTCGCCAGTCCCGGCCGAAGACGTGCTGTCGCAGGCCGCCGACGTCCACGGCCGCGACCTCCGGCATCCCGGCCTTGGCGAGGTAGCGTCCCCACCGGTCGGCGTCTTCGAAGACGGTGAAGGTCACCGCCCGTCCGTGGCTCGTCATCTCCTCGGCGATGGTGCGCCGGCTGATGAGTTCCATCAGGGGTGAGGGCCGCTGGTGCCCGCCGGGTTGCACCGCGAAGCGGCGGATGCCCAGGTGCTCGCCCGGTCCCAGGGGAGCGGCCGCCTCCACGAGGTCCCAGACTGCTGCGATCACCGGGTCTTCGGCGCGGTCCTCGGGCAGCGGTGTGTCCAGCCGCAGGATGGCCATGAACGAAACGGGTGCGGAAGAGCCCGCGTAGCGGTGGACGCGGAAGGCCTCCGGCTGGCGGCGCAGCCAGTGTGCGACCGCGGCTGCCGATGCCGGGCCCTCGGCCTCCTCGGCCATGCGCAGCACGCCGGGCACGTCTTCGGACCGGAGCGGGGTGTCCTCGATGTGGGGGTGCGCCCGGTAGTTGTACAGATTGTCCGTGCCGCCCTGGTCGCGGAAGAGGAACATCCATTCCGCGACTCGTAAGAGCGCGTCGTCGGCGGTGGCGGAGCGCACGGCGCGCAGGCCGGCGAGCGAGATGCGGGCGCGGACGTCGTCGTAGCGCTCGGGGTCCCGCCAACGCAGGTCGGCCTCGAGGGTCGCCCGCACCGCGTCGTGCGGGTGCAGCCCTTCGGGCGTGGCCTCGATGTAGGGCAGCTGGCGCAGCCAGGAGAACACCGTGTTGGTGTCCTGGTCACCCAGCACTGTGCGGAGCAGGGGCTCGCGGGTGACGTAGGCCTGCGCGACGACTTCGAGGGCGCGTCGGTAGACGGCGCCGGGCAGGTCGCCGACCAGCCGCTCGACCAGGGTCGTCAGGATGTCGCCGGTGGGGTACCACGGTGCGCCGGGTGCCGCGGCGGGCACGGAGGCGGCCAGCGAGAGGGCGAGCGGGCTGCCTCCGGCGAAGGCGACGAAGGCGCCGCGCTGCTCGGCGGGGACACCCCGGGCGGCGAGCAGGGCGTCGGACTGGGCGGCGTCGAGCGGCTGCACGGCCAGTGCGGTGAACAGTTGCGCCCATCCAGGGTCCAGCGACCATTCGGCGTCGGGGGCGGTCCTGCTGGCCACCACCACGATCGCGTGGTCGGCGAGCCGGAGCAGGAAGGTTTCGCGCAGCCACGTCTCGAGGGGCTGGCACTGCTCGAAGGTGTCGATGAGCAGCACCGTGCCGGGTTCGGTGCACGCCGGGGCGGCGGCCTCCTCGAGTCGGCGCGGATCGGCGTCGAGGAACCGTGCGTCCACGTGCACCACGCGGCGGCCGACGAGTTCCGCCTGCCGGGCGGCGTAGCGCACCAGCGAGGACTTGCCGATGCCACCGGGGCCGTGCAGGTACGCCACAAACGGCGCTTGCGCCGCGCCCGAGAGCATCCGGTCGAGCACCGCCCGCTCCGGCTCCCTGCCCACCAGCGCACCGGCTCGTGCCGCGGCCAGCCGGCCCGCCAGGCCCCTCGCACCCAATCCGGGCTCCTCTCGTCAGGCCCATCTTGCCGTCGAAGATCCGATTGATGAAGCGCTTTCGACGTGAGTAGTACCGAGCGCGGGGCAGCACCCGGGACGGAGAGCGCTGCTCGCATGTATGCGGCACCGACGCGACGTCGTCCGGGTGCTACGCCACAGTCCCTGTCCTCGGCGTGGCTCGTCGCTTCTTCCACTGGCCCCACGTCGAGCGGGACGTGTCGTGGTCCCTTCTGCGTGGCCTGGGTCGGATCTTTATGCTCCGCCTTTGCGGCGGCGAGGTGCGGCCGAGCGAGACGGCGTCGAGCGCATGTGGTCGCGCACCGGCGCCAGCAGGCCGGCGAGAGCCTTGACGTCGTCGCGCGAAAGCGGCTCGAACAGGAGGCCGCTGACTACCTCGACGTGACCCGGCAGCACCTTCGCAAGCAGCGCACGCCCGGCACCGGTGATGGTGACGGTGACGCTCCGCTCGTCGTCCGGCGAGGGAGCGCGGATGACCAGGCCCTTCTTCTCGAGCAGATCCACCTGGTATGTCAGGCCGCTGCGGCTGTAGACGACGCCGTCGGCCAGGTCGGTCATGCGGTGACTGCCCGTCGGCGCGTCCCCGAGGCGGGCCAGCAGCTGGAACTGCACATAGCTGAGATCGCCGGCCTCGCGCAGCTGCTGCTCGACGGCGTGCCGGAGCAGGCTGGTCACCTCGATGAGGTCGAAGTAAGTGCCGAGCTGCACGGGGTCGAGCGGCGGCGGTGAATCAGGCATGACCGAAGTCTACTGCTTCGAATTCGAAGAGTACGGGGTGCCGACTTTCCAGTTACCGCAGGCGGCGTTGGAACCGAACTCCTCCGCATGTTTCGATGCCATCCCGGCCGGGTGTATTGAGCCGGACGCGAGGGTCTCACGGGTCTGATGTCGTGACCTCGTGCGCGCACGGTGTGGGCAGTGTTGGGCCCGGCTGAGCACCGCAGAACATGGAGATCGGGCAGTGGTGCGGCGCAGGGTTGCGAGCAGAAGGACGGCGCCACCGCCCACAGATCTCGAGGACCGGCCATGAACATCCCTTACCTCGCGCAACGTCGTCCGCGGCCCTCCCCGGTGACAGCACGACAGCCCGGCCGCGGGGAGGAAGCCATGAACACGACGCCGGGATGAACACCGCAGCGTGGAGCCCGGCTTCTCTGGCCGTCCTGTGCGCCGGCGTCGGCTACGGGCGCCCGACCCGCTTGCTCGCGGACCGGGTCGCGGAGGCTGTGTGCCGGTCACTGGCGGTCGGTGGTGCGCTCGCCGAGGTGGAGGTGCTGGAGCTGCACCGGCTGGCGGCCGACCTCGTCCAGCACTCCACCCACGACCGCGTCAGCCTCGACCTGCGGGAGGCGATCGCGGCGGTCGTGGCGGCCGACGGGCTCGTGGTGGCGACCCCGGTGCTCGCCGCCTCCCCGAGCGAGGTGCTCGACTTGTTCTTCGCCGTCCTCGGGGACGGTGTCCTCTCCGGCATGCCGGTGCTGCTGGCGCTCAACAGCGGCTCCCGCTGGCGGCCGCCGGACCTCGCGCAGGCGCTCCGCAGGCGCCTGGCCGGCGTGCACGCCGACCCCGTGCCCACGGTCGTCGTCGCCGACCCCGCCGACTGGCCGGCCACGGCTCACAGCGACGCGGCACGACTGCGCGCCTGCATCGACCAAGCCGCCGCAGAACTCGCCGTGGCGATGCGCTCGCACCGGCAGTGACCGACAACACTTGCTTCGAATTCGAAGCAGAGGTATCGTCATCACAGTTACTTCGAATTCGAAGCAACATCGACCGCAGTGAAGGTGAGAACCGAAATGAAGGCAGTACGTTTCCACGAGTACGGCGACCCCGACGTCCTGCGCTACGAGGACGTGGAGCAGCCCGTCCCCGGGGCCGGTGAGGTCCGGATCCGCGTCGCCGCGACGTCGTTCAACTCCGTCGACGGCAACATCCGCGGCGGCTTCATGCGCGGCCCCATACCGGTGGTGCTGCCGCACACTCCCGGCATCGACGTCGCCGGCACGATCGACGCGCTGGGCGAGGGCGTGGACGGCATCGCGGTCGGTGACGACGTCATCGGCTTCCTGCCGATGGACGGGAACGGCGCCGCCGCGGAGTACGTCCTCGCGCCGGCCGAGGTCCTGACGCCGGCGCCCAAGAGCATCCCCCTGCCCGACGCCGCCGCACTGCCACTCGTGGGCCTCACCGCGTGGCAGGCGCTGTTCGACCACGGCAAGCTGACGGCCGGGCAACGCGTGCTGATCAACGGCGCCGGCGGAGCGGTCGGCGGCTACGCCGTGCAGCTGGCCAAGGGAGCCGAGGCCCACGTGATCGCCACGGCCAGCCCGCGCAGCAGCGAGGCGGTCACGTCGGCCGGCGCCGATGAGGTCATCGACCACACCACCACCGGCGTGAGCGCGGCGGTGACCGAGCCGGTCGACGTCGTGCTCAACCTCGCGCCGGTCGACCCGGCCGAGCTGGCCGCGCTCGTCACACTGGTCCGTCCGGGCGGGGTCGTGGTGAACACGACGGTATGGATGCCCGCGCCCTCCGACCAGGAGCGCGGCGTACGCGGCATCGACCTGTTCGTCCGCAGCGACGCCGACCAGCTGTCGCAGCTGGTAGCGCTGATCGACCGCGGCGAGCTGCGCGTCGACGTCGCCGAGCGGGTGCCGCTGGCCGAGCTGCCGGCGCTCCACGCCCGGGCGGCCGAAAACGCGGTGCACGGCAAGGTCATCGTCGTCCCGCCCGTCGCCTGAAGCCGATCCTCCACCGAAAGGAAAAGGCCATGGCACTGAGTTTGGATCCCGAAATCGCCGAGGCGCTGGCCCCGATGGCCGGCGCGATGGCGGACGCCACACCACCGGCCGTGGGGGACATCGCGGCGCGGCGCGCCATGTGGGAGCCGATCATCGGCGCCGCGGGAACGGCCCAGCCGGTCCCGGCCGAGGTGAAGACCAGCGAGCACTACACGACCACCGGCGACGGCGCGCGGATCTCCATGCGCTGGTACACCAAGGACGGCGCGGCGCCTGGCCCGGCCGTGCTGTTCTTCCACGGCGGCGGATACATCTTCGGCCACATCGACCTGTTCGACGGGCCGCTCGCCCGCTACGTCTCCGCCAGCGGCGTACCGATGCTGTCAGTCGAGTACCGCCGCGCCCCCGAGCACCCCTTCCCGACCCCGCTCGAGGACGCCTACACCGCACTGCGCTGGCTGCACGAACACGCCACCGAACTCGGCGTCGACACCGACCGGATCGGCGTGATGGGTGACAGCGCCGGCGGCGGAATCGCCGCAGCCGTGTCGATCCTCGCCCGCGACCGCGGCGGCCCGAAGATCGCCCGGCAGATCCTTCTCATGCCGATGCTCGACGACCGCACCACCACCCCCGATCCACACATCGCGCCCTACCTGCTGTGGTCCTACGACGACAGCCTCACCGCATGGCCGGCCCTGCTCGGCGAGGCCGCCGGCGGGCCCGACGTCCCGGCCACGGCGGCCCCAGCCCGGCTCGAGGACGCGACCGGCCTGCCACCGGCCTACATCGAGGTCGGCCAGCTCGACGTCTTCCGCGACGAAGACACCGCCTACGCCACCAAACTCAGCCGCGCCGGCGTGCCGGTCGAATTCCACCTGCACCCCGGCGCCCCGCACGAGTTCGACTCCATCGCCTTCACCTCCGACGTCGCCCGCCGCGCCATCGCCGACCGCATCCGCGTCCTCAAGTCGATCTGAGCCGGCACCGAGCGCGCTCACCCCGTGCCGCAGGAGGGGTATGCAAGCGCTCCACACAGGTGGCCCCTCGCCCCGTTGCCCGCCGCAATGGGCCCCTCGGACACCGGCAAGAACACGCTGAAGCACCGCGCGGCCGGGCCGGACTCCCACTTCGGGCAGCATGCGCATCGACGGCCGGGAGACTGCCGGACCGCATGAGACCCGCCCGGCACCTGATCCTCACCTGACTGACCTTTGAAGGAGACGATTCCGATGATCCCCGACGACGACCCGTCCCGCTCGCTGACCGTGGCGGACCCCGACGATCCCGGCACGACGTACATCTCTCTGGTGGGCAACACGTACGCCATGCTGGTCACCGGCGAGCAGACCGACGGCCGGTACTGCCTGATCGACATGCGCGTCCCCGACGGCGGCGGCCCGCCGCCGCACCGGCACGACTTCGAGGAGATGTTCACCATCCTCGAGGGCGAGATCGAGTTCACCTTCCGCGGCGAGAAGCACACCGTAGGGGCCGGGTCCACGGTCAACATCCCGGCCAACGCCCCGCACAACTTCCGCAACGCTTCGGGTGCGCCGGCCCGCATGCTGTGCATGTGCACCCCCGCCGGCCAGGACGAGTACTTCACGCGCATCGGCGATGTCGTCGCGGGCATGGACGCGCCGCCGCCACAACTGTCGGAGGACGAGCTCGCGGAACGCCGCCGCCGTGCGGCCGAGTTGGCCTCGACCTACCGGAGCGAGTTCCTGTGACTCACGGAGCCGGCAAACCCGGCACCGGTCGACAGGGTGAAGTTCCCCGCTGAGCTGGACAGCCAGGACCAGATCGTTCGGGTCCATCGCCTGCACCCCGACCAACAGTTCCTGGCTCAACCGTATCGAGGCCCAGTTCACCGCCCTGCGCTACTTCGCACTCGATGGCACCGACCATGCCGGCCACAAAGAGCAGGGCAGCATGATCCGCCGCTACATCAGCTGGCGGAACAGCATGCCGCCGACGACCGCCTCGAGGTCGTCAACGGGGCGAACGTTGCCTGATGCGGAGCTAGTCGTGCGCAGGCCGACCGCTCAATCGGTGGTCGGCCAGATTGAGCGCCTCGTCAACAACCCGCCGCAAATGCCCATCCCGCAGGGAGTAGATCACCCGCCGCCCCTCCTTGCGCGTGCTCACCAACCCCGCCAGCCGCAGCCGCGCCAGATGCTGACTGACCGCCGGCCGCGCGGCCCCGCACCGCTCCGTGAGCGAGGTGACGTCCGCCTCGCCGTCAGCCAGGGCGTGCAGCAGCGCAAGCCGGGTCCGGTCCCCGAGGAGGGCCAGAACCTCGGCGGCAAGGGCGAACTGCTCCTCGCCGGGGCTGCGCGGATGCGCATCCTGCGCAGGTGATAGGTGCATGCGTGCGCTCATACGCACATAATGGCCCCGTGGACCTCGTCGAGTCCACTCCCGCGTACGGAAAGGGGACCCTTGTGAGCGCCGAGCACCACACCCACGGCCATCCCGAACACAGGCATCACGGGCACGGACACAAAGGGCGCGACCATGAGCACGGGCATCGCGGGCGCCTCGCCCGCCCCCTCCACCGGCTGAGCCACCTCCTCACCCCCCACTCCCACCAGACCGCCGACAAGGTCGACACCGCCCTGGAGTCCTCCGCCCGCGGCATCCGGGCCCTGTGGATCTCCCTGGCCGTGCTCGGTGTGACCGCCGCCGCGCAGGCGGGCGTCGTCGTGGCCTCCGGCTCGGTCGCTCTGCTGGGCGACACCGTGCACAACGCCGCCGACGCGCTCACCGCCGTACCCCTCGGGATCGCCTTCGTACTGGGCCGGCGCCCGGCCACGCGCCGGTTCACGTACGGCTACGGCCGGGCAGAGGACCTGGCCGGCCTCGTGATCGTGCTGACGATCGCCGCGTCCGCGGTCTTCGCGGCCTTGACCGCGATCGACCGACTGCTCGACCCGCGCCCGGTCGAGCACATCCCGGTCGTCGCCGTCGCGGCCGTCATCGGCTTCGCGGGCAACGAGTGGGTGGCCCGCTACCGCATCCGCGTCGGCCGCGAGATCGGCTCGGCCGCGCTCGTCGCCGACGGCCTGCACGCGCGCACCGACGGCTTCACCTCGCTCGCCGTCCTCCTGAGTGCGGGCGGCGCGGCGCTCGGCTGGCAACTCGCCGACCCCATCGTCGGGTTGGCGATCACGGCAGCCCTGCTGCTGGTGCTGCGCGACGCCGCACGCGAGGTCTTCCGCCGGGTACTGGACGCGATCGACCCCGCGCTGGTGGACCGGGCCGAGCGGGCGCTGCGGGAAGTCCCCGGCGTGCGGGGCGTCGGCGAGCTCCGGCTGCGCTGGATCGGCCACCGGCTGCGGGCCGAGGTTGCGGTGGTCGTAGACGGCGACATGACCGTACGCGAGGCGCACCGGGTGGCCGTCGAGGCCGAGCACGCTCTGCTGCACGCCGTTCCCGGGCTCACCGCGGCCCTGGTCCACGCCGACCCGTCACCCGCACCCGACGAGACGGATCCCCATCTGGCTCTGGCCCACCACGCGACCGACTGACCGACGGGGTCAGGCGACGCCGAGCCCCTCCAGCACCACGGCGTTCGGCAGCTCCGCGAACGCCTTCCCCGGCACCAGCAGCTTCCCGCGCCGACGGCCGCTGCCGACCAGGACGTACGGCAGATCGACCACCGCCGAGTCCACAAGGACCGGCCAGTCGGCGGGCAGCCCGAGCGGCGTGATCCCGCCGTACTCCATGCCGGTCTCGCCGGTGGCGGTGTCCATCGGCGCGAACGACGCCTTGCGCGCGCCGAGTTGGCGCCGGACCACGCCGTTCACATCGACCCGGGTGCCGGAGAGCACGACGCAGGCGGCGAGCGTGCTGTCCCCGCCGCGCTTGCCTGCGACGACCACGCAGTTGGCCGACTGGTCGAGCAGTTCCGGACCGTAGTGCTCGAGGAACGTGGCGGTGTCGGCCCACTCCGGCTTGGTGTCGACGTACACGATCTGCTCGGCGGGGACGTTGCCGTGCCAGCGGCGTACGGCGTCGGCGACCGGGCGGGTCAGTTCGTCCAGGCAGTCGGGCGCGGGCGTGGCGTTGTCGAAGTGGCCGATGGGTGCGTCCATGAGCGCACGCTAACAGGGCGGCCGGGGCCGGGCGCCGGGCGTCGCCTCAGCGCACGGGTGGGACCGAGACGGCCAGCATCCACTCTGTGGGGACGTCGCCCTGGTTGCCGTAGGTGTGCGGGGCGTCGGCCTCAAAGGTCGCGCTCGCACCGGCCGGGACGCGGTACTCCGTGCCGTCGACCGTGAGGGTCAGTTCGCCTGCGGTGACGTGGACGATCTCGACGGTGCCGACGGGGTGCGGGTCCGAGGTGCTGCTCTCGCCCGGCATCACCCGCCAGTGCCACATCTCCAGTGGGCCGGGCGCCTCGGTGCCGGCGAGGAGCCGGCTGTGACTGCCCGCGTCGGTGTGCCACAGCCGGACCACCTGCTCGGCCGGGACGATCCGCACCTTCGGTCCCTGTTCGTAGTCGAGGAGGGTGGTGATGCTGACGCCGAGCGCGTCACCGATCTTGATCACCGTGCCGAGACTGGGATTGGTGCGGGCCTGCTCGATCTGGATGAGCATGCCGCGGCTGACGCCGGCCCGGGCGGCGAGCACGTCCAGCGTGAAGCCGCGCACCGCGCGCCAGTGCTTGACGTTGCGCGCCAGGGACCGGGTCAGCAGATCGAGGTCCGACACATTCCGTCCAACGTTGCGGAGTCCAATATTCTGGATGACAGGGTTTACCCGACTGCACTACGGTGGGCTGCACCCGATCGTGCACCGAACTGTACTGCGAGGCCCCGTGACAGCACTCTTCGCCCTGGCCACCAGCCTCCTGTGGGGCCTGGCCGACTTCGGCGGCGGGCTGCTCACCCGACGCACGCCGGCGCTGACCGTGGTGGTCGTCTCGCAGTCGATCGCCACCGTCGTACTCGGCGCGATCGTCGTGGCGACGGGCGCCTGGAGCGAGGCGGGCCCGCAGCTGTGGTTCGCGGTGGCGGCAGGGCTGGCCGGGCCCGTCGCGATGCTCGCCTTCTACAAGGCGCTCGCCCTGGGCCCGATGGGCGTCGTCTCGCCCCTGGGCTCCCTCGGCGTCGCCGTCCCGGTGGGGGTGGGCCTCGTCCTCGGCGAGCGCCCGGGGCTGCTGCAGTTCGCGGGGATCGCGGTCGCCGTGGTGGGCGTCGTGCTCGCGGGCGGCCCGCAGTTCAAGGGCGCCCCCGTGCAGCGGCAGGCCGTGCTGCTCACCCTGCTCGCGGCCTTCGGCTTCGGCGCGGTGATGGCCCTGATCGCCGAGGCCTCGACCACGCTGACCGGCCTCTTCCTCGCCCTGTTCGTCCAACGTGTGACGAACGTCGTCGCGGGCGGCACGGCCCTCTACGTCGCCGTCCGCCGCGGCACCCAGGCTCCCCCGAAGGTCGCGCCGTCCGCGCTCCCGGCGCTCGCCTTCGTCGGCCTCGCCGATGTCGCGGCCAACGGCACGTACGCGCTGGCCGCCCAGAACGGCCCGGTCACAGTGGCCGCCGTACTCGCCTCGCTCTACCCGGTGGTCACGGCCCTGGCCGCACGCGGCTTCCTCAGCGAGCGGCTGCGCGGCGTTCAGGCGGCGGGCGCGGGCCTGGCCCTCGTCGGAACCGTGCTGCTCGCGACGGGTTAGGAGTCGGCACGTACGTCGTCGACGGCGCCCTCCGCGCCCAGTGCGGCGAGGCGGGCCGCGGCCTCGGCGTCGAGTTCGGTCAACGCCAGCAGCTGGTCCGGGGTGACACCTTCGGGAATGGGCACCGGCGCCGGCGTACGCAGGGGCGGCTGCCAGCCGTCGCCCGGCGACCAGCGCCGTACGACGCGTGCCGGGGCCCCGGCGACGACGGCGTGGTCGGGCACCACGCCCCGTACCACCGCCCCCGCCGCCACCACGACGTTCCGCCCGATCCGCGCCCCGGGCAGGATCACCGCACCCGTCCCGATCCAGCAGCCCGAGCCGATCTCCACCGCCTCCATCCGCGGCCACTGCTTGCCGATCGGCTCGTGGGGATCGTCGTACGAGTGGTTCGTGGACGTGACGTACACATAGGGCCCGAAGTAGCAGTCGCTGCCGATCGTGACCGTCGTATCGGCGATGACGTGGCTGCCGCGGCCGAGCACGACACCATCGCCGATGCGCAGAATGGGATCGGGGCCGAGGTCGAGATCGGGCATCAACCCGGCGGTCAGCGTGACCTGTTCGGCGACGATGCAGTGGGCGCCGAGATGGATCCACGGCTCACCGAAGACGGTGCCGAGCGGGAAGGCGAGCCTGGTACCCGTTCCCATCGCGCCGAAGCGGAACCGCCCCGGGCTCTCGGCACTCACGGACCCCGTGCGCTGCACCCAGGCCCAGCCCGCATGCACGGCGCGCTGGACGAGGCGCCGCCGCCATGACGAGAACGTGTTCTTGCTCCTGGGCACCCGCTCACCGTACTCAGCGGGCGCCGCACCCAAGAGGCCGTACGCCTGTGATCTTCGCCCCACCCGGCCATGCGAACCGATGGCTTACGGTGCCGGTAGCGACGAGACGAGGAGTTTGACGATGACGCACAAGGCGCTGATCGCGCGGGTGGGCGGCAAGGAGCCGAAGGTGGATCCGGAGGCGTTCGCCGCCCCCACGTCCGTGGTGCTCGGCGATGTGACGCTGCACACGGGCGCCAGCGTCTGGTACGGCGCGGTACTGCGTGCCGAGTCCGAGCCGATCGTCATCGGCACAGGCAGCAACGTCCAGGACAACTGCACGCTCCATGTCGACCCCGGCTTCCCCATCACCATCGGCGAACGCGTCTCGATCGGCCACAACGCCGTGGTGCACGGCGCAACGGTGGAGGACGGCTGCCTGATCGGGATGGGTGCCACCGTGCTGAACGGCGCGGTGATCGGGGCGGGTTCGCTGGTAGCCGCCCAGGCACTGGTACCGCAAGGGATGCGGGTACCGCCGGGCTCGCTGGTCGCGGGCGTACCGGCAAAGGTACGACGCGAGCTGACGCCGGAAGAGCGCGAGGGGATCGCGCTGAACGCGGCGGTTTACACGGAGCTGGCGCAGACGCACCGGGATGTGGGCGTCCAGTAACCGCGCGGGCAGCGCCCCGTCGTAGGGCGCGGGGCTGTGGCACTGCGCAGCCCCGCCGCGATGGGAGCGACCAGCCACAACGGACCCGCAGATGCCTACCGAGCGGGGAACGTCAGCTCGCCGCCCGCGGCGAAAGCGTCGCGGTGAACGGAGTGACAGGCCGCTCCACACGCTCGCCGTCCACGGCGATATCAACCGCCTCGTTGTAGAAGGCAAGGCGCCCTGTGATGGCAGCCACCGCGGGCAGCGGCTCCGAGTAACTCCAGACGATGTTCGCGGGCACCTCGGCGTCACCCCGCCACGACCAGTATTCGGCGGTGCCCTTATAGGGGCACCCCGTGCTGTGATCGGTGGGACCGAAGAGGTCGAGGCGAACATCCTCGCGCGGGATGTAGTACCGCACCGGCAGCCCGGTCTCGAAGAGCAGCACCGGCCGACGGGTGTCGGCGACGAGAGTGCCGCCGATCTCGATCTGGACGTGGCGACTGCTCACGAGGGCGTCCACCCGGTGATGCGGATCCTTCGGGTGGATGAAGATCTCTTCCTCCTCCTCGTACCAGCGGTCGAGCCCCCGCCCGCTGCGCTCGGCCCACTCGAAGGCGATATGACCGGCCAGGTCCTCCGCGGGGTAGGTCCATGCCGCGTTCTCGAAGAGCTCGCCGTCGATCTCCAGGTCGTAGAAGATCTGCGATCCGGAGTGCTTGCCCGCGCGCGGATTCTTCGCCGGCCGAAGCAGATCCTCGCGTACCTCCTCGCGGGGAAACGCGTACAGCGGGACGGGCCGGTCGGGCTCCCAGACAAGTACGGGGTGGTGGCTGTCGACGACGGTGACCTCGCCCTTGCGGCCACGGACCCAGCGTTCGCCGGGCTCCCACAGGAAGCCCTCCGGAGTGGTGCGTACGGATCGCATGGTGAACAGCGCACTCATTACCCCATGCTCACCGAGGTCCCCGCCGAGGACAACAAATCGAGGCCAAAGAAGAATCAAGGCCAAAGAAGAACGGTCATATCGGGCCGAACGACTTCTCCGGCGCCGGTGATCGCCTGGGTTGCGTCAAGTTGGAGATCATGTACCGGTCAGCCCCTATGCTGGCTGAGCGCACCGCTTTCACGCGTGCAGAGTTGCGTTCACCGCAAGGAGCATGCCCATGGGCACCACAGAGGCCGCACATTCACCGTCCGACAGCGAAATCCTGAACGGCCCGTCGGGCGGATCGGCCGGCCCCATGGTGCCTCGCCTCGCCCTGGGTTCACGGCTCCGCCAGCTCCGGGAGGAGCAGAACATCTCCCGTGAGAGGGCGGGCCACGTCATCCGCGCCTCACAGTCCAAGATCAGCCGACTGGAGACCGGCCGCCACGGCTGCAAGCTGCGGGACGTGGCCGATCTGCTCACGCTGTACGGAGTCACGGACCAGGCCGAACGCGCCACATTGCTCGCCCTGGCCCAAGAGGCCAACACCCCCGGCTGGTGGCAGGCCTACAACGACGTGGTGCCCAGCTGGATGCAGGCCTACCTGGGCGTCGAGCAAGCGGCCACGCTCATCCGCTGCTTCGAGGTACAGCGCGTTCCCGGCTTGCTCCAGACCCCGGACTACGCCCGCGCCGCCCTCCGTCTCGACCACCCGGACGCCTCCGCGGACGAGCTGGACCGGCGGGTCACCCTGCGGATGACCCGCCAGAGGATCCTGCGCCGACAGCCCGCCCCTCAGATCTGGGCCCTGATCGACGAGGCGGCGCTGCGTCGTGCGGTGGGCGGTACGCACACGATGCGTGCCCAGCTCCAGCACCTCATCGAGGTCTCCCAACTCCCGCGGGTGACCGTCCAGATCATGCCGTTCCGCGCCGGCGGGCATGCCGCGTCCGGCGGTCCGGTCACCATCCTGCGCCTGCCCGGCGGCCAGCTGCCCGACGTGGTCTACCTCGAGCAGTACGCCAGCGCCCTCTACCCCGACAAGCCGGCCGAGATCGAGTACTACTGGGGCGTCATGAACCGCCTGGTCGTACAGGCCCAGTCCCCGGAGGCGACTCCCACGATCCTGCACCGGATCTTCAAGGAGACCTGACCTCCGGGACCTTTGGACAGGGACCGGCAGGCCGCGCGGGCGGCGGGCCTCAGCTCTTCCGGGCGACGCCCCCGTACTGGTGCACCTCCGCCGGAAGGCCCCACGCGCTGGTGTCGGGACGCCAGCGCGAGCATGACGCGACACCGGGTTCGAGCAGTTCCAGACCATCGAAGAAGCCCGCGATCTGCTCGGGGCTGCGCAAGATGTACGGGATCGAACCACCCTCGTTGTACTGCTGGATGGCGGTGACGTACTCCTCGCTGGTGTTGGTGCTGTCGTACTGCACCAGGTAACTGCCGGGGGGCAGGGCGTCCACCAGTTGCCGCACGATCGAGCGGGCCTCGTCGTAGTCCTCGATGTGCCCCAGGATGCCCATGAGCATGAGGGCGATCGGCTGGTCGAAGTCCAGCGTCTTCCCGGCTTCCCGCACGATGGTGGCCGGCTCGCGCAGGTCGGCGTCCACATAGTTGGTGACGCCCTCGGGGGTGCTCGTGAGCAGCGCGCGGGCGTGTGCGAGCACCAAGGGGTCGTTGTCGACGTAGACGATCTTGCATTCGGGGGCGACCCGTTGGGCGATCTCGTGGGTGTTGTCCACATTGGGCAGCCCGGTGCCGATATCCAGGAACTGTCGGATGCCCTCCTCGGCGGCCAGATGCCGGACGGCGCGGGCCAGGAAGTACCGGGCGGCACGGGCTCCGGTCTCGATCCCGGGGAAGATCTCGCGGAACGCGTCACCGGCTACGCGGTCGACCTCGTAGTTGTCCTTCCCGCCCAGCCAGTAGTTCCAGATCCGGGCCGACTGCGGCACAGTGGTGTCGATCTTGGAGAGCGCCTCCGGGTCGGAGATGTTCGGCTCATCAGTCATGGACGCTCCTGTGAGTAGTCGGTGCGGGGGACCGCGCCCCCGTTGAAAAGGCGTATAGGCGAACAGGCGAATACCAGCCGTGGCGCCCACGTTATTCCTCACGGCTCGGCGCGGGTAAGTTCACCGGTCGCCAACTGCCCATGTTTCGCTGATCATTGGCTGGTTTCCCGCGTATCGCGGGGCGGAGGCGTACGCATCCGGCCATCCGCCGTACGACACCGTGCGGGGCGCCCCGGAGAGGACCCGGGGCGCCCGCCCAGCGCCGCGATGGCCGCTTTCTTTTCATCGCGGCGATGCCGGCCTCGTCGCCGGAAGGGGCGAAAGAGGCAAGACGGTGGTCCTGGCGACCTTCGCTCGCGAGCCGTCCCTGCTGGCTCACGCCCGGCCGCCGGGCCGCGCCGCCACCGATGGGCCGGTGACGTCAAGAACCATAGTGGCCTGTGTGACGGGTGAGGCAACAGCGCTGGTAGCGGCGTCAGTTCCTCGTAAGGACTCGTATGGGGCTCTTCTACTCGCGACCGTCCAGGCGGCCGATCCCGCCCCCGCCGCCGATCCGGTCGAGTGCGCGGGCGCGGCGGCGGGCGTCGCGGATGCCCGCCGTGGCGGCCGACTCGATCCGGTGGGCATCGGCGGTCATTTCGGGGCGCCGGCGCTCCCGCCGAATCAGCACAGTCGTCGCCCAGGCGACGAGCCCGAGCAGAGCGACCCCGACGATCACCACGAGCACCATCGCAACCCCCGTTCACGACCCGGCCTCGCGCTTCCAGAGGCCCAGAGGCCCGGAAGCGCGAGCACTCCACGCTCCCCATCATGCGGACTCGCCCGGTACGAGTCACCACTCGCCGTCGGCAGCTTCGCACCCGAGGATCTGCCGGGTCTCGGCAACCAGCCCTCGAACGGGCTCAGTTGACGGGCTCAGTTGTTCGGACGCAGCGTCCAGACGACCGTCATCTCACCGGTGACGGCGCCGTCCTCCCGCCGGATGACGACGGCGACCGGGAACTCGGGGCGCCGGCCCTCGTCGAGTTCGGCGACGACGTCGGCGGCGGGGCGGCCGAGGGTCGCCGTAGCCGTGACCGTTCCCCGCGCGAGCTTCTTATAGGCGATCTCGGCGGTGACCGCAAGCGGTACAGCGCGCGAGAGCTGGTCCCCGAACGCGGCGAGGACGACCGCCCCGCTCGCCGACTCCCCCAGCGTGAACATCGCTCCGGCGTGCGGCCCGCCGACGTGGTTGTGGTACTCGCTCTGGTCGGGCAGGGCGAGAACGGCCTTCTCCGGCGTGGTCTCGAGGTACTCGAGTTTCAGGGTCCGGACCATCGGCACCGTGGCGGCGAGCATCTCGCCGATCGACATCTGGTCTGCGCTCATGCGCGTCACGTTACCCGCGAGTAGCCTTCCCGGCCAGAAGCCGACGATGTGATCGCAGTATCGTTACCGCCCATGTGGCCAGGAGAGCAGCCGCCAGGCGGCGGGCAGCCCAACCCCTACCAACAGCCCGGCTATCAGCAGCCGAACCCGTACCAGCAGGGCCAGCACCAGCAGAGTCAGTGGACCGCCCCCACCGCCCCGATGAGTACGCCCGCGCCTCCCGAGGGCGGGGGTGGCGACAACAAGACGAAGCTCGTCGCCATCGTCGCGGCCGCCGCCGTCATGGTCGCCTCGGGCGTCACCGGGTTCGTACTGCTCCGCGGCGACAAGGACGACACGGCCGACAAGGCCGAGCCTGGCCCCGCCAAGTCCAGTGCGCAGCCGACCAGTTCGGGTGATGCGCGCGGCTCGGCCGGGGAACAGCCGACCGTCGCGGGCTGGAAGGCCGTGGTGAACCCCAAGACCGGCATCGCCTTCGACGTGCCGGCCGACTGGGAGCTCGAGTCCCCCGACTGGGTCTCGTACGTCACCGAGGACGGCGACCCCGAGGAGAAGCCCCTGGTCGCCATGGCGGCTCCGGCATTCCTCAAGTCGAAGTGGTGCGGTACGGACGAGGACAAGGACGGCACCGAGGACTACACGCCGCTGGCCGGCGCGGGCACCCGGGGCAACAACGGCGCCAAGAGCACCGAAGAGATCGCCCGCGCCGACTCCGACTCCTGGGTCTACGGGGCGTACGCGCAGCCGGAGAAGGCGAACATCGACTCCGGCGCGGTGGAGTCGTACACGACGAAGTCCGGCATCACGGGCAGTCTGGGCACGGCGTGGTCCACGGACGTGAAGAAGTCGGGGAAGTGTGACGGCGACGGCAAGTCGACCGTGTTCGGCTTCAAGAACGCCGACAACGACTTCGTCTCATGGTCGTTCCACGGTGCAAAGGGCGTATCCGAGGAAGTACCGGACGCAACGGTGAGGAAAATCCTCAGTACCGTGCGGCTGTACGAGGACCCGTCGGGGTCCTGACCGGTACACCGCTGACGAGAGTCAGTGACAAAAACGTGTCCCCGCGCCGCTAGGGTGGGCGCACATGTGGCCAGGACAGCAGCCGCCCGGGGGCGAGCAGAACCCGCAGGACCCGAATCAGAATCCGTATCAGCAGCCGGGGTACCAGCAGCAGCCGAATCCGTATCAGCAGCCCGGATATCAGCAGCAGCCGAACTCCTATGCGCAGCAGCCCGGTCAGCCGGGCTGGCATACGCCCGTTGATCCGCTGGGGGCTCCCCAGCCACCGCAGGGCGGTGGCGGCGGCAACAAGACGAAGGTCGTCGCGATCGTCGCGGCAGCCGCGGTCGTCGTCGCGGCCGGCGTCACCGGATTGCTGGTCCTCGGCGGCGACAAGGACGACACGGCGAACGACTCCGGCAAGAAGGGACCCGCCACCTCGGCGCCCGCTTCGAAGAAGCCGAGCGCGCCCGCGTCCGGCGGCGGGGACAATCCGCGCGGCAGCGAGAGCGAGAAGCCGACCGTTCCCGGCTGGAAGGTCGTGGTGAACCCGCGGTTCGGCACCAAGTTCGACGTGCCCGCCGACTGGGAACTCGAGAGCGCGGACACCAGCGTCGGCTTCGAATGGGAAGAGAAGGGCAAGATGGACCGGACGACCGTCACGGCTCCCGCCTCTCTCAAGTCCAAGTGGTGCACGGACGACTCCGACAAGGACGGCCGCGAGGAGGACACCGCTCTCGCCACCGCCGGAACGCGCGGTGAGAACGGCGCCACGAGCACGGCTCAGGCCGCCGAGACCCGGGTTCCCTGGTGGATCTTCGGCGGCTATACGCAGCCCGACAAGAAGAGCGTGAAGCCCGGCAAGCCGAAGCCGTTCACGACGACTTCGGGCCTGAAGGGCAGCGTCGCCACGGCCTATTCGCAGAACACGCCGCAGAAGGGCAAGTGCGCCACCGACGGCAAGGCCATCACCTTCGCGTTCAAGAACGGCGACGGCGATTACGTCACCTGGAATCTCTACGGCGCCAAGGGCGTTGACGAAGAGCTTCCGGAGGCGACGATTCAGAAGATCCTCCTGACGGTGCGCCTGACGGAAGACGCTCCCACAGGTTCGTAACTCACCTGGCCCTACGGGGCTTTGAGATGCTCCCGGCCTTCTGGCGCTGAATGCGATTGGCAAGTCGGGGCGGTGACGCGATAGTTCACGAGTGACCAGTTCCGCCGCCGCCCCGAAACGTCTGCGCCGACCCACCTGGGCGGGCCGGAACTACACACTGCTGACCGCCGCCTCGGTCGTGACGAGTCTCGGCAGCCAGGGCGCGCTGATCGCGGCGGCGTTCGCCGTACTCGACGCGGGCGGTGACGGCGGCGACGTGGGCCTGGTGGCGGCGGCCCGTACGCTCCCGCTGGTGCTGTTCCTGCTGATCGGCGGCGCGGTCGCGGACCGGCTGCCGCGGCACCGGGTGATGGTCGCGGCCAACACCCTCAACTGCCTTTCGCAGGCGGCCTTCGCGGTCCTCGTGCTCGCCGGGGAGCCGCGGCTCTGGCAGATGATGCTCCTGACCGCGCTCGGCGGCGCCGGCCAGGCGTTCTTCGGCCCCGCAGCCGAGGGCATGCTGATGTCGTCCGTCAGCGGTGAACAGGTCGCCCGCGCCTTCGCGTTGTTCCGGCTGGCGACGCAGGGGGCCGGGCTCGGCGGCGCCGCGGTCGGCGGGGCGATGGTGGCGGTGATCGGCCCCGGCTGGGTGCTCGCGGTGGACGCGGCGGCGTTCGCGGTCGCCGGTGCGCTGCGGGCCTTCCTCGACGTGAGCCACATACCGCCGCGCGAGCCGGGCGAGGGCTTGCTCGCCGATCTGCGGGACGGCTGGCGCGAGGTCGTCGGCCGGCCCTGGCTGTGGTCGATCGTGGCGCAGTTCTCCGTCGTGGTGGCCGTGGTCGGCGCCGCCGAGTCGGTGTACGGGCCGCTGGTCGCCCGGGACAGCCTCGGCGGGGCCGCTCCATGGGGACTGGCACTCGGCGCGTTCGGCGCCGGGAACGTCGGCGGCGCGATCCTGATGATGCGCTGGAAACCACGCCGCATGCTGCTCGCCGGCACCCTCTGTGTCTTCCCGCTGGCCATGCCGTCGGCCGCGCTCGCGGTGCCGCTGTCGGTGGCCGGGCTCTGTGCGGTGATGTTCGTGAGCGGTGTGGCCCTCGAGGTGTTCGGGGTCTCCTGGATGACCGCGCTGCACCAGGAGATCCCCGAGGACCGGCTCTCCCGCGTCTCGGCGTACGACTGGTTCGGCTCCGTCTCGATGGTCCCGCTGGCCATGGCCCTCGCGGGCCCGGCGGAGGAGGCCTTCGGGCGTACGGCGTCCCTGTGGGGGTGCACCGTGCTGGTCATCGTGGTGACGGCGGCGGTGCTGTGCGTGTCCGACGTACGGAACATGACGCGTCGTACGAAGGAAGTGGTGGTGGGAGTGCCGACGACGAGCGAGCGGGCCGGCTGGAAGGGCTCGGCCGACGGATCGTGAGGGGCGCCGTGGAGGCTGCCTCAGGTCCGCGTCGGGGTGCGTCAGCCGATGCTGAACGCGCCGTCCGGTGGTTCGGGCGACGGCACCGCGTTCTCGTCCCGTACGGGCTCGGCGTCACCGATGAAGTCGCGCAGCGCGGCCCCGTGTTCGATACGGGCCGGGAACGCGTCGGAGGCGGTACGGCGGGCGAGGGTGGCCGTGTCGACGGGGTGATGGGCGGCGACGAGGATCGCGTTCCCGAACCGGCGGCCGCGCAGCACGCCCGGCTCGGCGATCAGTGCCAGCTCCTCGAACACCGTGGAGAATGTGGCGAGTTGAGAGCGCAGGAAGGCGAAGGGCGCGGTGTCAGCGAGGTTCGCCAGGTAGACCCCGTCGGCGCGCAGGACCCGCTCGGCCTCTCGGGCGTACGCCACCGATGTCAGGTGCGCTGGGACGCGTGAGCCGCCGAAGACGTCTGCGATCAGTACGTCGGTGGAGTCGGCGGCGCTTTCGCTTTCCAGCCAGGCGCGGGCGTCTGCGGCGTGCAGTCTGATGCCGGCGTCGTCGGGGACGGGAACGTGCTCGTTGACCAGGTCCAGTAGGCCCCGGTCGGCCTCAACGACGTCCTGGCGGGAGCCCGGCCGGGTCGCGGCGAGGTACCGGGGCAGGGTGAGTGCGCCGCCGCCGAGGTGCAGCACGTCGAGGGGGCGCCCGGGCTCGGTGAGGGTGTCCAGGACGTGCCCGAGCCGTCGGGCGTACTCGAACTCCAGGTGCGTCGGGGCGTCCAGATCGACGTACGACTGCGGGGCGTCGTTCACCGTCAGCAGCCAGGCGCGCTTCCGGTCGATGTCCGGGAGCAGCTTGGCGGTTCCGTGGTCTACGGGGCGGGTAACGGGTATCCGTTCATCCACGGGTTGCCTCCGGCGGTTGGGCGGGTGGGTTCGTTGTCGGCTGCGGCGCCGCAAATTTATACAGCCCCGCGCCCCCGTGTGGTCGGTGCCTGCGGGGCCGGTGCGCCAGCCCGTCGCCAACAGGGCATACGGCTGTTCGCTGACACAGGGCGCAGGGAGGCCCAGACAGAACCTACGCGACGGGCATACGAGGCACCCGCAGCCGCGACATGGCCTGTCACCCCACCCGGGTAGGCAC
>NZ_JAAKZX010000120.1 GCF_011045025.1 Streptomyces ureilyticus | reverse complement strand
GCTCGGGGACGCGGGGTTGGGGATCCGGCTGGGCTGTGGTGCGGATTTCGCCGGGGGCGTCGGTCGGGGAGGCGTTGGCGGTGTCGGCTCTGGCTTCGGCGGTGCCTGCGTCGGGGCGATCGGCTTCCACGACGGGAGATATTCGTTTCTGCGCGGCCTCGCCGCGGTCCGTCGTAGGCCTGCCTACAGGGCGCAACGCGGCCAGACGGCTGCCCTCGGTCGTCTCCTGCTCGCCGCCCGCCGGCGGCTCCGGCTGCCTGCGCGGCGTGAACCAGCCGCCCCCCTCGCCGCTGCCCCCTGAAGTGCCGTTGTCGGCCGACGTGGTGGTCGGAGCGTCCATGGTGTGCCTCGCCTCGAACATCTTTCGGTCGGTCTGCGCACTTCCTCGATCGGAAGACGCCTGCTTTCCCCCGCAGACGGCTTGTTTTTCCGTTCTGTCCCGCCAGCCAATTCGGGCACATTCAAACCCAAATTCCCGCCCCCTACGGACAAGTAAGGCAAGAATGTGACAATGGCCGCACTACCGCCATCGCAGCGTCCCACCCTTCGCCAACACCCTGGCCGCATTACGGAGAATGCGGGTCTTCGATCTCTCCGTCCCGTTAGGCTGCGTTGACCTGCGCTCGTTCCTTGCGGGACGTGCACGCGAGACGCGCACACATCGCACCGGAACCGGAGTCGACCCTACCGGTCCCGGTCCGCCGCACAAGTCCCCAGTTCCTTGCGCCCAAAATTGCGCGGGGGTGAACCATCAATTCCTTCAATTACCTGGAATGCCGGACCAGTCGATAGGCATCCACCAGATCGCGCCCCACATACGAGTGCGTGGCCAAACCCGTTCAGATGCTGATCCGCATTGACGGCGACGGATCTCCACGGGCGCCGAGCTGCCATGCGGCAACGCCCCGTTCAGATCGAAGAGATGACGTCTCGCTGTGTACGCCGAGGCTAGTACGTGGAGTTACTCCCGCTGTCAGACGTCCTCGCAGCTCCCGCCCGGCACGGTGTTTCACGTGAAACTAACCCGCCCCGCACGCCGGGCCACCCTCGTTGTCCATGTAGCCGTCTCCGCATGCTGGCTCGGGCTCACGCTCGGCCTGCTCGCGCTTGGAATCACCGCGACCACCACCGGTTCCGCAGTGACCGTGGAGGCTTCCGTCCGCGCCATGAAGCTCTTCGCCGACTGGCTCCTGCTCCCCCTCGCGTTCCTTACGTTCCTCAGCGGTCTGGTGCTGTCCCTGGGCACTCCGTGGGGCCTGGCGAAGCACCGATGGGTCTACACGAAGTTCTGGCTGACTCTGGCCACGATGACCGCCACGGTCTTCGCGCTGCGTCCCGGGGTCAACTCCGCCGTCGCCGCCGTCTCCGCGGGCAGCTCTCTGCCCGATGTCAGCGAGGTACTGGCCGGGCCGATCGTGTCGCTCTCCGCCTATGTCTTCATGACGGTGATTTCGGTCCTCAAGCCCTGGGGACCAACTCGGCGTGGTCAAAATCTGCGCATGGCTGCCCGGAAATCGGTGGACGCCGAGCGCGCCCGTCAGACAGCCTGACCAGCGTGCCGACTCCTTCCCTCGCCGCCTTGTCCATCCGCCGCCTGACGCCCCGTGACCTCGCCGCCTGCGCCGACTTGTCCGAGAACCGGGGCTGGCCCCGTGAAGAGCACAAGTGGAGTCTGCTTCTGGCGGCGGGCAAGGGTTACGGCATCGACGACCCGGACGGTGGTCTCGTCAGCGCCTGCGTCGTGACCTCGTACGGACCGCGAGAGCGTCCCGATCTGGCCGCGATCGGCATGGTGCTGGTCGCCCAACGACACACACGGCAAGGCGTCGGCCGCCGCCTGATGCATCATGTCGTCGCGGAACAGGGCACCACCCCGCTGACCCTGCATGCGACGCCGTACGGCCGCCCCCTCTACGAGGAGTTGGGCTTCAAGACCACCGGCCGGGCCGAGATGGTCCGCGGGCACTTCACGCCCAGCGGTCCTGAGCCGGAGGCCACCACGCGTACGGCCACGGCCGCGGATCTTCCCGCAATCCTCCGGCTCGACCAGGAGGTCTTCGGTACCGACCGCACGCACGTGATCACGCGACTGCCGGCCTTCGCCGACCAACTTCGCGTCGCCGAGAAAAACGGTCATATCTCCGGGTACGCGGCCGCCTGGCCCAATATGGACAACCATGTCGTCGGCCCGTTGATCGCCCAGGACACAGAGACGGCGAAGGCGCTCATCGCCTCACTGGCCGCCCACACCTCCCACGTACTGCGCACGGATATCGACGTACGGCACGAGGAACTGCTGGCGTGGGTCAAGGCACACGGCCTTGCCTCTGCCGGCTTCAACGCGGTTATGACGTACGGCATCCCGGAGCTCCCCGGCGACTGGACACGCCGGTTCGCTCCGCTGACGGTGGCGGCGGGCTGAGTCGCCCCTGCAAGAGACCGCCCAGGCCACCGATCAGCGGTGGACGGCCCCACCCCCGCCCGCCTGGGACACGCCTGCGCAGGACATGCCCGCATAGGCTGCCCCCATGGGAGACCTCGAGATACGGCCCGCTGTTACGGACGACATCCCGGTCATCGTGGCCATGCTCGCCGACGACCCGCTGGGCGCCCAGCGCGAGTCACCGGACGACCTGGACCCGTACCTGACCGCACTGTACCGCCTGAGCGGTGACCCGAACCAGCACTTGGTCGTCGCCGTACGCGAAGGCCGCGTCGTCGGCACTCTCCAACTCACGATCGTTCCCGGCCTGTCCCGTAAAGGAGCGACCCGCTCGATCATCGAAGGCGTTCGCGTTCACGCCGACGAGCGCGGCAGCGGCCTGGGTTCCCGGCTCATCGAATGGGCCGTCGACCAATCCCGTTGCAAGGGCTGCCAGTTGGTCCAGCTGACCTCCGACGCCACCCGCACCGACGCCCACCGGTTCTACGAACGACTCGGCTTCACGGCCTCCCACGTGGGGTTCAAGCTTCCTCTCTGAGGCGGTGTATGCATCCCGCCGCGGCGTCGTGTTTCACGTGAAACACGACGCCTCCCCGTGTGGAACGCTCTCGGCCGGGACGCCCTTGTCGCGCGCCATGCTGCTCGTCCGATGCTGCGGCTACCGAACCCCGCGCCACCCCTCCGGATCCACCCCGCCCGGCACCGGCGCCCCCTCGTCGTACGGCTGCCGCGTGAAGACGAACGACCCCAGGTCCAGATGACTCACCGACCCGTCAGGGCGCCGTACGGCCCGCAGCAGTTCCCCCGCGTAGTAGCCGTCGAGCCCTGTCCACGTCCCGTCGCCATTGGCCCGGAAGCGCGAGCGACGGCCATTGCCGGACAAGGGTCCGAGCGAGACGCCTCCATCGGCGGTGAGACGCAGTGCCGAAGCCTGCGTGCCCCAGTACCACGGCCCCGCCAACTCCAGTACGGATGTGTCGACTTCCGGCAACGGCCGCCACGGCTCGGGGACCCGGGGTTCGGCCTCGGCGACGATGCGTACGAGGTCCGCGGCAACCGTCATCACCAATGGGCCCGAGGTGCAGTTGGCGAGCACGACTGAGGCCAGATCGTCCTCGACGCTGATCACGAGACCGGCGAGGAAGCCCGGCAGGGACCCCGAATGCCCCACAAGGATCCGCCCGTCCCGGTGCAGAATCTGCATGCCGAGGCCATAGGCCGTACCTGCCGCCACCTCATCGGCCTCAGGCGGCGCCGCGGGCGTACGCATCTCCTGCACCGACCGCGCACTCAGCACACGATCGTCCCCCTCGGCCAGGAAGGCGGCGAAGTGCGCCAGATCGCCTGTGGTCGACCAGAGCTGACCGGCCGGCGCCATCCGCCCAAGGTCCTCGGCGGGCTCCGGCAGCATCGCATCGGCCCAGGGATGCACGGCCCAGCCGCCTGCGTGCGGTTCTTGTGGGCGGCTGCTCGTGCGGTGCAGTCCCAAAGGTTCGAGGACCTCACGACGCAGGACCTCCTCCCAAGGGGCGCCCCTCAGCTCCTCGACCAACGCGCCCAGCAATGTATAGCCGGGGTTCGAGTAATGGTGCCGCCTCCCCACAGGATGCCGGTGCGGCTGTTCACCCAGCACATCGGCGAGCTCCGGGCGCAGCGAACCCGGCGTACGCTCCCACCAGGGCGCAGGCGACTCGGCCGCCAACCCGCCCGTATGCGCGAGCAGTTGGGCGATCGTCGCCTCCCCCGCTCCGGTGTCCGGCAGATACTTCTCCAGCGGATCGCCGAGGTCCAGCACTCCCTCATCCCGCAACCGCATCACCAGCACCGCGGTGAACGTCTTGGTGATCGACCCGATCCGGTACTGCACGTTCTCGTCCGGCCCATGCCCGTCCACCGAGGTACGCGCCCCGTGCCACACCGCCTCCCCGCCCCGCACGACCACCGCCACCATCGACGGCGCCCGTCCCTCGGCCTGCGCGGTGGCAATACGGTGCAGCAGGGCACGGCGAGTTCCGAGCAGCAGCTCTTCCTGAGATGTCGTCATGAGCCCAGTCCACCTGGCCGGTGGCCCGGCGTCGAGCGTCGGCAGAGCATGGCCGGTTCAAAAGCAATACGCAGCAATGGTGTAGGTTCTCAGCCGCTATGTCATGTGGCGACGCGGTGACCTGGACGTTTTCAGGCTGTGTCACGTCGCGTCGCCTGCCTGCTGTCTCAGCCTCGTGTCATTTCCTCAAGCGGGTGCCAACGGCCGCCGGCTCATCACTGCTGGTCCGTGCCGTCTGCCGTGTGGGGAAGCAAGGGAAACAGTCGGCTGATGAGGGCCACCGGCCGGGCGCCGTCGGGCCGGGCCAGGGGGCGTTGTTCGCGGTCCTGGTAGGGCGCGAGCGCCCGTCGGATCACGTTCGCGACCCGGCTCATCTCTTCGGGTGTCAGGTAGGCAACGGCGCTGAAGGCTTCGTCATGGCGCCATTCTGCGGGCACTTCATCTCGCTGGGTCAGCCATCGCTGCCAGCTCTCGTCCTCCAGCCCGCGGGCCAAGTCGCCGAACTGCTCCTCCGTAGGCCCGTCGGCAGCGGGGGTGTGCTGCCTCAGACGCCAGGGACGTGCGCGGCCCCCGCCGTGGGGGGCCTCTTCGATGTATCCGTGGCGTGCGAGCTGCCGTAGATGGAACGAGCAGAGGCCGGAGCTGTAGCCCAGCCGGGAGGCGGCTTCGGTCGCCGTGACGGTGCCGACTTCGGCGAGCAGGTCCAGCAATGCTGTTCGGACTTCGTGCTCGCGCAATTCTTCGCCGGTGCCGGCTGCCTGGTCGTCTGGGGTGTTGACGTCATCTTCAGTCACTTTGCAAAGTCTGCTACTTTGCAAATAGCTTGGCAACAGTAGTCCTGCTGAAGGCATCAGCTGCGGTGACCTCCGCGGCATCTGTGGCGTGCGCAAAAGGGAGACAGTCATGTCTGTTCGTCACGAGCGGTCCCGTTCCGTCGACCGCCGAGTCCGTGTGCAAGGCCGCCCGGTGGACGCCTATCCGGCTCTGCCACCGGAGGCGAGACGGGGTTCGGTTCGCAGGGTCACGGTGGTGGGTGAGGAGGTGCTGAGCCGTCCGTGCCGGGAGGTGACCGAGTTCGGGACTCCGGAGTTGTCGGCGTTAATCGACGACATGTTCCTGACGATGTATGTCGCCGACGGTGCCGGCCTAGCCGCCAACCAGGTAGCCGTCGACCTGCGGCTGTTCGTGTATGACTGCCCGGACGACTACGGGATCCGGCATGTCGGTCACATCATCAACCCCGTCCTGGACCTGCCCGATCCAGGTAGCCGCCGACTCGTTGACGAATTCGAGGGCTGCCTGTCCGTGCCCGGTGCCGCCATGGCGGTTCCTCGCACCGATCGTGCCGTAGCTCGCGGGTTCGACAAGGACAGCAAGCCTCTCGTCATCGAGGGGATGGGTTACTTCGCCCGGTGTCTGCAGCATGAGACCGATCACCTCGTCGGCCACACGTATCTTGATCGGCTCTCCAAGCGGGACCGCAAGGATGCATTGCGGCAGATGGAAGACCGCCGTGAGGACGTCTTCGCGCAACGCGCAATCAAGGCTGCCAGTTTGGGCCGGTGAGACGCTCGGTGGCAGCGGCCACCTTCCTGCCGAAGGGTGTGGGCCGCATCCTGCGGCCCCGTTCAGCACGTTCGATCAGAGGTCGGCCGAGGTCCCTTTCGAGCCGGTTGATCTGCGTTGTCAATGTCGATTGGTGAATGCCGAGAGAGCGGGCGGCTTCGGTGACGGTGGGGTAGAGCAGGGTGGCAGCGAAGCGTTCGAGTCGCTGCCAAGCATTTGGGCCGGTCAAAGCCTCATGCAGGATTTCGGGGGCATCTGCGGCCTGGTCGGGGGTGCGGAGGGCAGTGTGGTGGCTGGCTCCGCCGCGAGGCCGGAGAGGGATGTTGTGAGTGTGGGCCCAGCGGGCCATGTTCGCGGGGCTCATGCCTTTCTCCTGGGCGAGGTCGGACAGGGTCCGGCGGTGAACGACGTACTGCTCGATGAGCCAGTCGCTGTCGATGGTTCCGCGCCGTTTGTAGTCCTGTGGACCGTCACGCAGCGAAATGCCGTACTCCCGGGCGAGGTCGGTCAGCACCCGGCGGGAGAAGCCGGTGTGGTCGGCGATCTGCTGGAGTGAGCGATGTTCGTCGAGGTCGAGACGGGTGAAGGTCTCATTCGGTATTTCCTGACGGGCTCTGAAGCGGACATGTCCCGTGGCTCTGGCAGCGTTCTTTGTCGGTGGTAGTGGGGGTGCCGGTTGTTCGTCCAGGGCCAGTCGGACGGCTTCGATGCTGGTGCCGAGGGTCTGGGCCGCGTGGCGGACGGGGTTTTTGCGCTGTCGGACGAGTTGGTGCAGGTGTGTGATGTCGATGAGTGCTGGGTCGGGGCCGGGCAGATCGAGACCGTCCATCAGGGAGGTGGGTGGCTGCCAGGTCACTGGCTCGTCGTGGATGTTCTGTCCGGCGAGGAATGCCTCGGCTTCCCTGTTCAGCTCGTGGGCCAGTCGGGGTGTCTGCAAGGCTGCGAAACGGACGGCCTCGGCCCGGAAGACAGGCTCGTCGAGGCGATGGTGGCCGGGGGCGGTTTCGGCGGGCAGTCCGCTGACGCGCTGGAAGAGCAAGCTGCGGACGAGGAGTTCACGGCGCCCGTTGCCTAGGATCGTGCCAGTGCGGCGCAGAGGGTCTGTCGTGCGGTAGCAGATCGGAGTAGTCCAGGCGGCGGCGCCGCTGGTAGTCGATGGGGACACCGGCGGTGTCGAGGTGGTCGGCGAGTCGGGCGAGAGCTGTGATTGTGTCGGTCCAGTGGTCCTGGTCATCGAGTCGTTGCAGGATTCGGGAGATGTCGATGCCGTCGGTGACCCCGCTCAGGTGCCGGGCAGCGTCTTCGAGACTGACCCTGCCGTCGATGATCAGCAGACAGGCGGCCATCACGGGAGCGAGGATGCGCGGGTAGGTGCCGCCGTCGGGAGTGAGCCGGACGGTCCACGACGGCCAGAACATGCTGGGGATCTTCCGTGCTCGTCGTGCGATGTCCCGGTCCGTCTTCGCCGGTCGTCTGGGCATGGTGGATGGTGTCCGGCAACGCAGCATTTCGCTGGGCCGCAGCGAGGGAGCAAGTGCTGCTAGGTGCACCGCGTTCAGCACTGTGCTCAGTCCGCTTCCCCAGCTGTCGATGCTGGTGACGCTGATCTGCCCGAGTTCGTCGCGCATCGCTTCGACCAGTTCACGCATCCGCTCTCCCGCCTGGTGGGTGTCGGGCTGTTCCAGGACGTGCAGCGCGATGGTCACCGCGACGGCCGCGCTAACCGCCCGGGGCGGGGCCATGAACCCGGGTCGTTCCGCAGCACGCATGGCGAGCCGGGATCGGCGGCGAAGTACTCCTGCGTGATGTCGGGTGGGAGCAGGCTTTTGATGTTCTGTTCGGGAAGGTCGGTGAGCACGCGGCCGGCGATTGCCCGGATGTCCGTCAGCGCCTTCGCGGTCGGCTGCGGGCTGGGTGTGTAGGCGCCGAAGGCGGCGGTACCGGCATCGATGACGTCCAGCAGCCGCTCCTGGGCCGACAGCACGGAGTGCCCGGCAGGAAGCTGGAGCGTACGGGTCTGTGTCAGATCGAATCCGCAGCCTCCGGAAGGAGGACGTCCCGGCCTCGCAGAGAGGGCGCCGCAAAGAGCCGGATGAGGGACGACCCGTCCGGACCGGGGCCGCTGTCTGGAGATACGCCCGCAGGCAGGACAGCAGTCCGCCAGCAATCGCCGGTGGAGCGGGCAGGCGAAAGACCAGCCCAGACGCCAGGCGAGTTGCCAGCGGCCGCCGCAGGCGGCGAGGCAGTCCGGGCAGAACTACGCCACGGCGCCGCCTGCGACAGCTCAGAGATGTCCGCCGTCCCCCACGCACGGTTCTCCTCTACAGCCCCGTCGATGTGACGGTAACTCACCGTCACATGCTCGATTGACCCGACCTCCACGATCCACTCCCTGCTGGGCGATCACCCCGGCCTTGATGAGGGTCGCACGGGCGTCTGGGCGTACGGGAGGAACCAAAAGGGCGTCACTCGATCGAGCGACGCCCCTCACGTGCAATTCTCCGGTCCGTGTCAGAACTGCCGCCGTCATGACATTGCGGCGGAGAAAATGACACCGAACCAGAGAACCTACATGGCCGAAGGCTCAGGCCTGCATATCCACAAAGCGCGAGTAGTGGCCCTGGAAGGCGACCGTGATCGTCGCCGTCGGACCGTTGCGATGCTTGCCGACGATAATGTCCGCCTCACCGGCGCGTGGCGACTCCTTCTCGTACGCATCCTCGCGGTGCAGCAGGATCACCATGTCCGCGTCCTGCTCGATCGACCCGGACTCACGCAGGTCGGAGACCATGGGTTTCTTGTCCGTACGCTGCTCGGGGCCACGGTTCAGCTGCGACAGCGCGATGACCGGCAGCTCCAGCTCCTTGGCCAGAAGCTTCAAGTTCCGCGACATGTCGGAGACCTCCTGCTGCCGACTCTCAGACCGCTTGGAACCGCCCGACTGCATCAGCTGCAGATAGTCGATGACCACAAGCTTCAGGTCGCTGCGCTGCTTGAGTCGACGGCACTTGGCGCGGATCTCCATCATCGACAGGTTCGGCGAGTCGTCAATGTAGAGGGGAGCGGCCGAAACATCCGGCATCCGGCGCGCGAGGCGGGTCCAGTCCTCGTCCGTCATCGTGCCCGAACGCATGTGATGCAGAGCCACCCGCGCCTCCGCCGACAGCAGACGCATCGCGATCTCATTACGGCCCATTTCGAGCGAAAAGATCACACTCGGCATGTTGTGCTTGATCGAGCAGGTCCGTGCGAAGTCCAGCGCCAGCGTGGACTTACCCATGGCAGGACGCGCGGCGATAATGATCATCTGGCCGGGGTGCAGACCATTCGTAAGCTGGTCGAGATCGGTGAAGCCCGTCGGCACACCGGTCATCTCCCCCGATCGCGAACCGATCGCCTCGATCTCGTCGAGCGCACCCTCCATGATGTCGCCGAGCGGCAGATAGTCCTCCGTGGTGCGCTGCTCGGTCACCGCGTAGATCTCTGCCTGGGCGCTGTTGACGATCTCGTCTACGTCACCGTCGGCCGCGTACCCCATCTGCGTGATGCGCGTGCCAGCCTCCACCAGACGGCGCAGCACCGCACGTTCGTGGACGATCTCCGCGTAGTACTCGGCATTGGCAGCCGTCGGCACCGTCTGAACGAGGCCGTGCAGATACGACACTCCGCCGACCTTGGTGATCTCGCCGCGCTTGGTGAGCTCGGCGGCGATCGTGATCGGGTCGGCCGGCTCACCCTTCGCGTAGAGGTCGAGGATCGCGCTGTAGATCGTCTCGTGCGCCGGCCGGTAGAAGTCATGGCCCTTGAGCAACTCGACGACATCGGCAATGGCGTCCTTGGACAGCAGCATGCCACCGAGGACAGACTGCTCGGCGTCCAGATCCTGGGGCGGCACACGCTCGAAGGACGAACCTCCGCCGTCCCAGACGCCGTTGTCCCGCCCGCGATCGTGTTGCTCGTCGCGCCCCCGGCCACCATCACGCCGACGGGAGGCGGGCAGACGATCACTGGGACCGCTGTCGGCCCACGGGTCGTCCAAGGGCTCGGAAATACTCACCGAGCCACCTCCTCCCGTCCGCCGAGCGGACCTAGCCGTGCCTCATCTTTCTACGGCACGGCACTGACAAATGAGAGACCCAACTCCGGTTCTCACTCGTCGCTTTTGCGAGGTTTCCGAGGACGGAAGAGGAGCGGGGCGCCGGACCACGTTAGGCCTGCGGGCACCGTCCGCCAATCTGGTTATCCACAGGCCATGTGGACGACCGCCCTGATGCTGTGGAGAACCTCGCAAAACCTGTGCACGACCCGGTGGACAGACCTGTGAACAAGCCTTGACCTCCTCCTTCGAACCCTCCTTGACCTGCGCATATCCCGTCCACCGGCTGTGCAGGAGAAAAACTTCCACAACAAGACCAAGATCGTTACGAACACCTCGCAACGGCACTTCACACAGGAAGTGAAGTAAGGGTCCATAGCGCATTGCATCTCTTACCTGTGGAAGATTAGATTGATGTGCATGACACAGGCCTCAGCGGAGCCCAAGGCTGCCCGGCGTCGGCACGACCGAGAGATCGTAGCGCTGGCCGTCCCGGCCTTCGGCGCGCTCGTCGTCGAGCCCCTCTTCCTCATGGCCGACAGCGCCATCGTCGGCCACCTCGGCACTCCGCAACTCGCCGGTCTCGGTGTGGCCTCCGCCCTTCTCACCACAGCCGTCAGCATCTTTGTATTCCTGGCGTACGCCACCACAGCCGCCGTCGCGCGCCGCGTGGGCGCGGGGGATCTGCAAGCAGCGATCCGTCAGGGCATGGACGGCATCTGGCTCGCGCTGCTGCTGGGGGCAGCCATCATCGCCATCGTCGCGCCGACGGCCCCCGCCATGGTGGAACTCTTCGGCGCCTCGGACACCGCCGCCCCCTACGCCACCACGTACCTGCGGATCTCTGCGCTCGGCATCCCCGCGATGCTCGTCGTCCTCGCCGCCACTGGAGTCCTCCGCGGCCTGCAGGACACAAAGACACCGCTGTACGTCGCCGTTGCGGGCTTTATTGCCAACGGAGCCCTCAACGTCGGCCTCGTCTACGGCGCAGACCTCGGCATCGCCGGCTCTGCCTGGGGCACCGTCATCGCCCAGTGCGGTATGGCCGTGGTGTATCTCGCCGTCGTCGTCCGCGGAGCACGAAAGCACGGCGCCTCACTGCGTCCGGATGCCGCCGGGATACGCGCCTGCGCTCAGGCCGGAGCGCCTCTGCTGATACGTACGCTTTCGCTGCGGGCCATCCTGATGATCACAACCGGTGTGGCGGCCCGGCTTGGCGACGCGGACATCGCCGCGCATCAGATCATCCTGGGGCTGTGGAATCTGCTCGCCTTCGCCCTGGACGCGATCGCCATCGCCGGTCAGGCGATCATCGGCCGCTACCTCGGCGCCGGTGACTCCCAACGTGCCCGCGAGGCCTGCCGCCGCATGGTGGAGTGGGGCATCGCGGTCGGCGTCGTACTCGGTGTGCTGGTGATCGTCACCCGGCCGCTCTTCGTCCCGCTGTTCACCAGTGACTCGATGGTCAAGGACGCGGCACTGCCAGCTCTCATCGTGGTGGCCCTCTCCCAGCCGGTCTGCGGCATCGTCTACGTACTCGACGGCGTCCTGATGGGCGCCGGGGACGGCCCTTACTTGGCACGGGCGATGCTCGTGACGCTCGCCATCTTCACGCCCGTCGCCCTGCTCGTACCTGTTGTCGGCGGCGGCCTGACGGCGCTGTGGGGAGCGATGACCCTGATGATGGCCCTGCGAATGCTGACCCTGTGGCTGCGCTCCCGCTCGGGTCGCTGGATCGTCACGGGCGCCACGCGCTGAGCGAAGCCGACCCTGCACCTGGTAAGCAGGATCGCTACCCAGCTCGCTCGGTTTCACGTGAAACGGCGGACCAACTCGGGGACCGATGCACGCCGTTTCACGTGAAACATGCTCTCCATGTTCCCGCCAACAACACGCCGACCGCCAAGAGACCGCGCCGATCGGCGAAGGGGGGCAAGCATGTGGGGCCGCACCTCGAAAGGCACGGCCCCACAGTGCTTCAGCGAGCGCAACACTCAGGCAGCGACGACCTCGATGTTGACCTTGGCGGCAACTTCGGGGTGCAGACGCACGGACGTCTCGTGGGCGCCCAGCGTCTTGATCGGCGCGCCCAGCTCGATACGGCGCTTGTCGACTTCGGGGCCACCGGAAGCCTTGATCGCCGAGGCGATATCGGCCGGAGTGACAGAACCGAAGAGCCGACCGGCGTCGCCCGAGCGGACGGCCAGGCGAACCTTGACGCCCTCGAGACGGGCCTTGATCTCGTTGGCCTGCTCGATGGTCTGGATCTCATGGATCTTGCGAGCACGACGGATCTGCTCGACGTCTTTCTCGCCGCCCTTGGTCCAGCGGATCGCGAAGTTCCGCGGGATCAGGTAGTTGCGAGCGTAACCGTCCTTGACGTCAACGACGTCGCCCGCGGCGCCGAGGCCGGAGACCTCGTGGGTGAGGATGATCTTCATGTGTCGGTCACCCTTCCCTTATCGCGCGGTGGAGGTGTAGGGCAGCAGCGCCATCTCACGGCTGTTCTTGACGGCCGTGGCGACGTCACGCTGGTGCTGCGTGCAGTTGCCAGTCACGCGGCGGGCACGGATCTTGCCACGGTCGGAAATGAACTTCCGCAGCATGTTCGTGTCCTTGTAGTCCACGTACGTGACCTTGTCCTTGCAGAAAGCGCAGACCTTCTTCTTCGGCTTGCGCACAGGCGGCTTCGCCATGGTGTATCTCCTGTGTGATCAAGAAGTGTGGGTGCGAACCCGCCCTTAGAAGGGGGGCTCGTCCGAGTAGCCGCCGCCGTTGCCGCCGGAGCCGCCGGAGCTTCCGCCCCAGCCGCCACCGCCGCCACCCTGCTGCTGGCCGCCGCCGGCCGGCGCACCGGTCGCCCAGGGGTCATTGGCCGGGGCTCCGCCCTGACCGCCCTGCTGACCACCGGGACCGCCGCCCCAGCCGCCACCGCCCTGCTGGCCGCCGAAGCCACCGCCACCCTGGCCGCCGCCACGACCGCCGGGGGTCTTGGTGACCTTGGCGGTGGCGTAGCGCAGCGAGGGGCCGATCTCGTCGACCTCGAGCTCCACGACCGTCCGCTTCTCGCCCTGCTGGGTTTCGTACGAACGCTGCCGCAGTCGTCCCTGGGCGACAACGCGCATACCGCGCGTCAGCGATTCGGCGACGTTCTCTGCGGCCTGGCGCCAGATCGACGCGCGGAGGAACAGCGCGTCGCCGTCCTTCCACTCGTTGGTCTGGCGGTCGAACGTCCGAGGAGTCGACGCGATCGTGAAGTTCGCGACAGCCGCGCCGGACGGGGTGAATCGCAGCTCGGGGTCGTCGGTCAGGTTTCCGACGACGGTGATGACGGTCTCGCCTGCCATGGGGGAACCTCTCGGCGGTTTTGCTGCGGGCTTGCTGCTACTCGAATCCCAAGTGCCGCTGAACTAGGAAGTTCAGTGCATCTCGGGGCGAAGGACCTTGGTCCGGAGGACCGACTCGTTCAGGTTCATCTGGCGGTCGAGCTCCTTGACGACCGCAGGCTCGGCCTGCAGGTCGATGACCGAGTAGATGCCCTCGGGCTTCTTCTTGATCTCGTACGCGAGACGACGACGGCCCCAGGTGTCGACCTTCTCCACCTTTCCGTTGCCCTCACGGACGACGGAGAGGAAGTTCTCGATCAGCGGGGAGACAGCGCGCTCCTCGAGATCGGGGTCGAGGATGACCATCACCTCGTAGTGACGCATGTGGAACCCACCTCCTTTGGACTCGGCGGCCACGGTCGTTCCGTGGCAGGAGGGTTGTTATGCGTACGCAACGGTATCGGCCACCACTGACAATCGGTCCCGCCACTCAGTGAACTGAGTGGGAGTCGCGTCATGGGCTGGGCAGACACCGGTGCAGACGGTACAGACTACCCGGACACCGGCTTCCGGTTGAAATCCGGGGGTGGGGGCCGCCAATCTGTACACATCGGGTGTGCATGGCGCTACGATGCGCCGCTTTCCGCAGGAGGTGCCCTATGGCACAGACATTGCGACCCAACATTGCCGGATCCCTGTTCGCCACCGATCACAAGCCCCACCCGCTCCAGGACACGCTGCTCGCCGTGACGCTGGTGCTCGGGGCGACGGCCTTCACCACGGGGCTGTTCGACGACCTCCATCTGGTCAGCTCATGGACAGGTCTGGTGGGAATCGTCACCGGGGCAAGCGGGCAGTTCGTCTCCGAGACGACACGGCAGCGCTTCGGGCTGGTGCTGGGTCTCGGTGCGGCAGGAGTCGGCTTCTTCCTCGGCATGGCACATGGCGGCCTTTTCGGCGGGGCCATCGGCTGAGCGGCTCCCCAGCGCGTGCGGACACGCGGCGGGACCACCGGCCCACGACCTTCCCAACACCCGGTCCGACAGCCGGATAACACCTGAAGACGCTCCGGCCGCGTATCGGTCGGGGCCCAGCTGCCGTACGGCCAGACGGGGCGCTCGCAGGGCGCAGTAGGCTTCGGCGCGAGAGCCGGAGCCCCTGTATCCATGGGGACACACCAGCCCGAGGAGCGCCCCGTATGAGCCTGACCCTGAGGACCATCAGTCGAGAGCAGCATCTGGCGTACATCCAGAGCCTGCCCTCGGCGAGCCACATGCAGGTCCCGGCCTGGGCAAACGTCAAGGCGGAGTGGCGCGCCGAGAATCTCGGATGGTTCGACGACAGGACGGGCGAGATGGTCGGGGCGGGCCTTGTGCTGTACCGGCAGCTGCCCAAGATCAAGCGCTACCTCGCCTATCTGCCCGAGGGCCCGGTCATCAACTGGTTCTCGCCAAATCTGACCGAGTGGCTGGATCCGATGCTCGCGCATCTCAAGCAGCAGGGTGCCTTCTCCGTGAAGATGGGCCCACCGGTCATCATCCGGCGCTGGGAGGCCGCTTCGATCAAGAAGGGCATCCAGGATCCGGACGTGAAGCGGCTGCGGGACATCGAGGCCGACTTCATCGAGCCGCGCGCCTTCGAGGTCGCCGACCGGCTGCGTCGCATGGGCTGGCAGCAGGGCGAGGACGGCGGTGCCGGCTTCGGCGACGTACAACCCCGCTATGTCTTCCAAGTGCCGCTGGCCAACCGGTCGTTGGAGGACGTCCACAAGGGCTTCAACCAACTGTGGCGGCGCAACATCAAGAAGGCCGAGAAGGCGGGCGTCGAGGTCGTCCAGGGCGGTTACCAGGACCTTGAGGAGTGGCAGCGCCTCTACGAGATCACGGCCGTACGCGACCACTTCCGGCCCCGCCCGCTCTCGTACTTCCAGCGCATGTGGACAGCCCTCAACAACGAGGACCCCAACCGCATGCGGCTCTACTTCGCCCGGCACAACGGTGTGAACCTGTCCGCCGCGACGATGCTGGTCGTGGGCGGGCACGTCTGGTACTCGTACGGCGCCTCGGACAACATCGGGCGTGAGGTCCGGCCCTCGAACGCAATGCAGTGGCGCATGCTGCGCGACGCCTACGCGCTCGGTGCCACGGTCTATGACCTGCGCGGCATCTCCGACTCGCTGGACGAGACCGACCACCTCTTCGGCCTCATCCAGTTCAAGGTGGGCACGGGAGGGCAGGCCGCCGAATACCTCGGCGAGTGGGATTTCCCGCTCAACAAGCTGCTCCACAAAGCGCTCGACATCTACATGTCGCGCCGCTGACGCATCAGAATTTGCCTTCATACCTCTGATACACCGCAGCCACGAGAAAGGTTCCAGGTCCGGCCATGGCGCTCACGCTCTACGTCGACACCGCACGCTGGCGGGCGCACCACAAGCAGGTGTCCGAGCAGTTCCCCGGACTCGTCCCTGTGTGCAAGGGCAATGGCTACGGCTTCGGCCATGAGCGGCTGGCGGACGAGGCCACGCGGCTGGGCTCGGACATCCTGGCCGTCGGCACGACCTACGAAGCCGCCCGGATCAAGGACTGGTTCGGTGGAGACCTGCTGGTGCTGACGCCGTTCCGGCGGGGCGAGGAACCCGTGCCGCTGCCCGATCGCGTGATCCGCTCCGTGTCGTCGATCGACGGCGTCTACGGCCTCGTGGGCGCGCGTGTCGTCATCGAGGTCATGTCCTCGATGAAGCGGCACGGTGTGAGCGAGCGCGACCTGCCCCAGCTTCACGCCGCCATAGAGAACGTAAGGCTGGAGGGCTTCGCGATCCACCTGCCACTGGACCGCACCGACGGCTCGGACGCCGTCGAGGAGGTCATCGGCTGGATGGACCGGCTGCGCGCGGCACGGCTGCCGCTGCACACCATGTTCGTGAGCCACCTGAAGGCCGAGGAACTCGCCCGGCTGCAGCAGCAGTTCCCGCAGACCCGCTTCCGCGCCCGCATCGGTACGCGGCTGTGGCTGGGGGACCACGAGGCGACCGAGTATCGCGGAGCCGTCCTGGACGTCACTCCCGTGGCCAAGGGCGACCGCTTCGGCTATCGCCAGCAGAAGGCCGCCTCTGACGGCTGGCTCGTGGTCGTGGCAGGCGGTACGTCGCACGGGGTGGGCCTGGAGGCCCCGAAGGCTCTGCACGGCGTCATGCCGCGCGCCAAGGGCGTCGCCCGGGCCGGCCTCGCCACGGTCAACCGGAACCTCTCGCCGTTCGTCTGGGGCGGCAAGCAGCGCTGGTTCGCGGAGCCTCCGCACATGCAGGTCTCGATCCTGTTCGTGCCGTCGGACGCCCCGGAACCGAAGGTCGGCGAGGAACTGGTGGCCCATCTGCGGCACACCACCACGCAGTTCGACCGGGTCGTCGAGCGCTGACCGCCCGAACCTCAGTGGAAAGGCCGTACACGGACCCCGTGTACGGCCTTCTGTGTGGCTTCCCTACGCCCTGTTCGCTCAGGGCGAACCGCTGCCCGCCGAGGGCCCCCGGTTGCCCCACTCCACGTGTGGCCCGTCGAAGTGCGCCACATGCTGCGGCGGATGGGCCGCGGCTCCCAGTACGAAGGTGTCCTCCGCGCCATCCAGTACCCCGCCGGTCGGGTCGTCGTCCCCGGCCCGGCGCACCACGTCCCGTTCCGGCATGAGGATGTCGCGTACGACGACGGCACACAGGTAGAGCGTCCCCAAAAGGTGGATGACGATGGCAACGTGATAGCCGTCGTTCGGCAGTCCCTTGTGGGCGTCGCCACTGGTCGTGTACGCGAGGTACATCCAGATCCCAAGGAAGTAGGCGACCTCGCACGCCTGCCAGATCAGGAAGTCCCGCCACTTGGGGCGGGCCAGCGCGGCGAGGGGGATCAGCCACAGCACGTACTGCGGTGAGTAGACCTTGTTGGTGAGGATGAAGGCCGCGATGATCAGAAAGGCGAGTTGGGCGAAGCGTGGCCTGCGCGGGGCGGTCAGCGCGAGTCCCGCCACCCCCAGGCAGGAGAGCAGCATCAGCACTAGGGCGAGCGTGTTGACGGTGTCTGTGGTGGGCGGGCTGTCCATGCGATGGGACAGGACGAGCCAGAACGAACCGAAGTCGACACCGCGTTCCTGGCTGAATGTGTAGAACTTCGACCAGCCCTCGGGGGCAAGGAGCATCACCGGGAGGTTCACGACCAGCCAGGCGCCTCCCGCGCCGCGTAGCGCGGTGCCGAACTCCCGCCACCTGCCCGCGCGCCAGCACAGCACGAGCAGCGGCCCGAGGATCAGGAAGGGATAGAGCTTGGCGGCGGTGGCAAGGCCCAAGAGAACGCCGAAGGCGAACGGGCGACTCCGCGCCCACATCAGCATCGCGGCGGCCGTCAGGGCGACGGCCAGCAGGTCCCAGTTGACGGTGGCGGTGAGCGCGAAGGCGGGTGCGAGGGCGACCAGCAGACCGTCCCAGGGACGCCGGCGGTGGGTTCGGGTGACGCAGACGGCGATGACCGCCGCACACACCATCAGCATCCCGCAGTTGACCATCCAGTAGACCTTGGCCTGGTCCTGGATACTGCCGCTGCCCGGTGTCAGCCAGGAGGCGACCTCCATGAACACGCCGGTCAGCACCGGGTATTCGAGGTACTCCATATCGCCACTGAGCTTGTCGAAGTAAGGCACGAGCCCCTCGGCGAAGCCGCGGCCCTGGTAGAGATGCGGGATGTCTGAGTAGCACGCGTGCGTGTACTGCGAGCTGGCCCCGAAGAACCAGGCGCCGTCGTAGCACGGCAGCTTCTGCACCATGCCGAGGGCGAACATGCCGATCGCGACAAGAACGATGACGCGGACAGGGGTCCACCAGGACGTGCCGGGCAGTGCGCGCCGTCCGATGGGGCCACCGATCAGCTCGCTGCCGGTTGCGGCGACCGCGTCCTCCTTGGTCGGCCGTACCGTCTCCGGCTCGTGCGAGCCCGCTCGCTTCGTCTCTGCACTGGGCATGCCGACCATCCTGCCGTACGTAGCTGAGAGTGTGCTGGATCATCGAGTCGCTGTGGCCGGTCGCATGGTTGAAGAACCTCGCCCCTTGTACAACGAGGGGAGCTACAACAAGGGCCGCCGCACCGTGTCGGTGCGGCGGCCCTTGTTTCACGTGAAACAGCGTGTTTCACGTGAAACACACACAGTGACGGCTACCCGGTGCCTCCTCCGAAGAGGCCTTCGTTGTCGTTACCGCCATTGTTGCCGGGAGGATCGGACTCCGTCGGCGAGGCACTCCCCCCTCCGTCGACTCCGCCGTTATCAGCACCACCGTTGTCCTGTCCGCCGGTGTTGTTGCACTCGAAGTCGAAGGGGTCGCAGGTATTACTCGGCGTGGGCGAGGGACTCGTCGTCGGCTCGCTGGGCGTCGGGCTCGGCGTCGAGTCCTCCTCCTCGGGCTCGGGCTCGGGGGCAGAGGGCGTGGGAGTCGGAACCGGGATGTCGTTGACGACCTCACCGATGGGTTCGGGCGTCGGGAACTCCTTCGCGGGCTTGCCCTTGAGCGCGTCCTCCATGTAGTCGTGCCAGATCTCGGCCGGGAACGAGGCGCCGTGGATCTTCTTCTCGCCACCCGTCCCGAACATCTCCAGGAACTTGCGGTTCTTGTTGCTCGCGTCGTCGTCCATTCGGTACATGGAGACCGCGGTCGAGAGTTGCGGGGTGTAGCCGACGAACCAGGCGGACTTGTTGCCGTCGGTGGTACCGGTCTTGCCCGCCACCTCACGGTCGTCGAGCGCCGCCGCGGTGCCGGTGCCGTCTTCCACGACGGTCTTCAGAACGTCGGTGACGTTGTCGGCGACCTGGGAAGTGAAGGCCGTTTCGGTCTTTGCGACGTCCGCGTGCCTGAATACCGTTCCGTCCTTGTCTTCGATCTCCTTGACCGAGTATGGATCGTTCTGCTCGCCGCTGGCCGCGAAGGTGGCGTACGCACCTGCCATACGGATCGCGCTGGGGTCGGATGTGCCGAGCGAGAAGGACGGGTAGTTCGCGCTGGCCAGACTGTCCTCCAGAACGCCCGCGCTGAGCGCTGCCTCCTTGACCTTGTCCAGTCCGACGTCCATACCGAGCTGCACGTAGGCGGAGTTCGCCGAGACCCTCATCGCCTCGCGGAGGTCGATCCGGTAGCTCGGGGCGTTGTAGGACTCATCGCCGTCGTTCCTCTGCAGCCATACCTTGCCCTTGTTGTCCTGCCAGACGTTGCCGTCGTAGTCCTCGATCTTGAGCTTGTTCTTGCCGCTGTAGAAGCTCTTGGGGGAGACCTTGGTCCGCTCGTCCTGTGCCTGGTCCTGCCCGAGGTCGGGGTTCCGCTTGCCCCACTGCATGGCGGATGCGAGCACGAACGGCTTGAACGTCGACCCGACCTGGGCGCCGGTCTGGTCGGCGTTGTTGGTGAAGTGCTTCGTCGCGTCCTCGCCACCATAGATGGCCTTGATCGCGCCGTCTTGCGGGTCCACGGAGGCTCCGCCGAACTGGACGTGCGTATCTGTCTTGGGTCGCTCGCCCGGCTTGATGTTCTCCTTCTGGACCTTCTTCACCGCGTCTTCGAGCTGGTTGACCATCTTCTTGTCGAAGGTCGTGTGGATCTCGTAGCCGCCGCGCTGGAGTTTCTCGGCGGTGACCCCGGTCTTGTCGCTGTTGTTGACGATGTACGCCTTGGCGAGGTCGACGAGATAGCCGGTCTGGCCGCTCAGCTGGGCATTCGACCGCGGGTTCTCGGTCTTGGGGAGCTCCCTGTACTTGTCTCGCTCCGATGCCGACAGGTGACCGTATTCGACCATCTTGTCGAGCGTGTCCTGCATCTGACTCAGGGCCCGCTTCTTGTTCGCGTCGGGCGTGGCGGCCGGGTCGATGGAGGTCGAACCCGCTGGGTCGTAGTAGGTGGCGCCCTTGAGGGTCGCCGACAGGAAGGCGCATTCGCCTGCGTTCAGCTTGACGGCGTCCTTGTTGAAGTAAGCGCGTGCCGCTGCCTGAATTCCGTAGGCGCCGCGACCGTAGTAGCCGGTGTTCAGGTAGCCCTCGAGGATCTTGTCCTTGGGTTCGGTGGCACCCACCTTCACAGAGACGAAGATCTCTTGGAACTTCCGCGAGATCGTCTGCGACTGGTCATCCAGCATCGCGTTCTTGACGTACTGCTGGGTGATCGTGGAACCGCCCTGCGTCTCGCCGCCCCGGGCCATGTTGAGTACGGCGCGGGTGATGCCCTTCGGGTCGATGCCGCTGTCGCCGTAGAAGGTCTTGTTCTCCTGGGAGATGACGGCGTTCTGCATCGCTTTGGGAATCTGCGAGAGGTTGATGATCTGGCGGTTCGTCTCACCACCTGTGGCGACCATCTCGGTGCCGTCAGACCAGTAGTAGACGTTGTTCTGCGCCGTCGCGGCCTCGGCGACGGTCGGAACGCTCACCATGGCGTACCCGATGCCCGCAATGGCCACCAGGCTGCCGAAGAAGCCGATGCACAGCCCGGAAACAAGCCTCCACGAGGGCACCCATCGCGCCGCACCGTACTTACCCGCGCGCGGGTAGTCGATGATCCGCTTCTTGGGCGGCTCGGCTCCACGGCCCCTGCCACGCCCGGGCCCGTTCGGCCCGCCGGGACCGCCTCGGCGGCCGCCGCCACCGTGGCCGCCACGTCCCGCGCCGTCGGCCGCTCTGCGCCGGCCACCGCCGCTCGTACTTCTCTGGGCAGCCCTTCGGGCCTCTGCACGGCCACCGTACGGCCGTTCCTCGCCTCCCGAGCCATAGGAGGCGGAAGGAGACCCGGTGGCGCTTCGCGGTGCCGCGCGGCGACCGGAGGACGAGCCGGTTTGGCCGCGTCGGGCCGCGGCACGTCCGCCGCCTTGCGGCTGCGGCGGTTTGCGACGGTGCTCGCTCATCGAACGGTTACTCCTCGGGCAGGCGCACCTTTGCGCGCCTGGAAACGGCGGCTGGTTTCCCGGTCCCCCCGAAGTACGGATGCGGTCGTTCTGTCATTCACCCGTACTGCACCGAGGACGAGGACGTCCCCAAACGTCACTTGGTTCCCGGTGATGTGCATGGCGCACAGACTACGCACCGGCAAAACCCACCGAGTGCCGAAGGTCACCCCAAAACAGGCAACTTGCTCCCACGAATCGGTGATGTGACGCCGTTCACCGTGCCCCCTCTTGTCGCATACGGATGGCCGTTCTATCGTGCTGATGTATCGAGTCGATACATCAGCTCGGCATAACGACCGTCACGGCAAGACTCTGCTGAGAGGAGGCGACCATGAGCCGGCGCTCCGGGATCCTCGAGTTCGCCGTACTCGGCTTGCTCCGCGAGTCCCCGATGCACGGCTATGAGCTGCGTAAACGGCTCAATACCTCACTGGGAGTGTTCCGTGCCTTCAGCTACGGGACGCTCTACCCCTGCCTCAAGACGCTGGTCGCGAACGGCTGGTTGATCGAGGAATCGGGGGGTGCCCGCAATGAAGCACCTGCCGCTCCACTCGCAGGGCGCCGCGCCAAGATCGTCTATCGGTTGACGGCGGAAGGTAAGGAGCACTTCGAGGAGCTGCTTTCGCAGACGGGTCCCGACGCGTACGAGGACGAGCACTTCGCCGCTCGCTTCGCCTTCTTCGGGCAGACGTCGCGGGATGTACGTATGCGGGTCCTCGAAGGCCGCCGCAGTCGTCTCGAGGAGCGCCTGGAGAAGATGCGCGCCTCCCTGGCACGCACCCGGGAGCGCCTCGACGACTACACCCTTGAGCTCCAGCGGCACGGGATGGAGTCCGTGGAGCGCGAAGTGCGCTGGCTGAACGAGCTCATCGAGAGCGAGCGGGCCGGACGGGACCAGCGGCGTCCCGCCTCGGACGGCTCCGCTCAGCAGGACAGCACATCTGGAGAGTCGGGCGGCCTGCCCCGGCACGGGGACACCCCCCGGCCGGATCCGTCCGACGACACCGACACGTGAAGTCCGCTCAGGACTTCACCGAGTACACACAGGGAGCAACCGGAATGGGTTCGGTTCGCGTAGCCATCGTCGGCGTGGGCAACTGCGCCGCCTCGCTGGTCCAGGGCGTCGAGTACTACAAGGACGCCGACCCGGCGGGCAAGGTGCCGGGTCTGATGCACGTCCAGTTCGGCGACTACCACGTCCGTGACATCGAGTTCGTGGCCGCCTTCGACGTCGACGCGAAGAAGGTCGGCCTCGACCTCGCGGACGCCATCGGTGCCAGCGAGAACAACACCATCAAGATCTGCGACGTCCCGAACTCCGGTGTGCCCGTGCAGCGCGGCCACACCCTGGACGGGCTCGGCAAGTACTACCGCGAGACCATCGAGGAGTCGGCCGAGGCTCCGGTCGACGTCGTCCAGGTCCTCAAGGACCAGCGGGTTGATGTCCTGGTCTGCTACCTCCCGGTGGGCTCCGAGGACGCGGCGAAGTTCTACGCCCAGTGCGCCATCGACGCCAAGGTCGGCTTCGTCAACGCCCTTCCGGTCTTCATCGCCGGCACGAAGGAGTGGGCGGACAAGTTCACCGAGGCCGGAGTCCCGATCGTGGGCGACGACATCAAGTCGCAGGTCGGCGCCACGATCACGCACCGCGTCATGGCGAAGCTGTTCGAGGACCGGGGCGTCGTCCTGGACCGCACGATGCAGCTGAACGTCGGCGGCAACATGGACTTCAAGAACATGCTCGAGCGGGACCGCCTGGAGTCGAAGAAGATCTCCAAGACCCAGGCCGTCACCTCCCAGATCCGCGACCGCGAGCTCGGCGCGGACAACGTCCACATCGGCCCGTCCGACTATGTGGCCTGGCTGGACGACCGCAAGTGGGCGTACGTCCGTCTCGAGGGCCGTGCTTTCGGTGATGTCCCGCTGAACCTGGAGTACAAGCTCGAGGTCTGGGACTCCCCGAACTCCGCGGGTGTCATCATCGACGCCCTGCGCGCCGCGAAGATCGCCAAGGACCGCGGCATCGGCGGTCCGATCCTCTCGGCATCGAGCTACTTCATGAAGTCCCCGCCGGTCCAGTACTTCGACGACGAGGCCAGGGAGAACGTCGAGAAGTTCATCAAGGGCGAGGTCGAGCGCTAAGCGCTTCGCTCAGAGGGAGGTTGAGGGTCTCCGGGTCTCACGCCCGGGGACCCTCCTCGTATGTGAGGCTGTGCCCCATGGCTGTCGTACGTGACCTGCGCGTACTCCTGCGCTTCCGGGACTTCCGGCGCCTGCTCGCCGTACGGCTACTGTCCCAGGGCGCCGACGGCGTCTACCAGGTCGCGCTCGCCACGTACGTCGTCTTCTCGCCGGAGCGGCAGACCTCGCCTGCCGCGATCGCCTCGGCGATGGCGGTGCTCCTCCTCCCGTACTCGCTCGTCGGCCCCTTCGCAGGCGTGCTGCTGGACCGCTGGCGACGTCGGCAGGTCTTTCTGTACGGGAACCTCCTGCGGGCGCTGCTGGCCTCCCTCACGACCGCGCTGATCGTGAGCGGTGTCCCGGACTGGCTCTTCTACGCCTCCGCGCTGAGCGTCACCGCGGTCAACCGCTTCGTCCTGGCGGGTCTTTCCGCCGCGCTGCCGCGTGTCGTCGACTCCGAGCGCCTGGTGATGGCCAACTCCCTGTCGCCCACGGCCGGGACGCTCGCCGCGACCGCGGGCGGCGGGATCGCCTTCGTCGTACGTCTCGTCATCTCGGACTCCGACGCCGCGGTCGTCCTCGTCGGAGCGGCGCTCTATCTGTGCGCGGCGCTCGCCTCTCTGCGCATGGCGCGAGAACTGCTGGGCCCCGACCAGGAGTTGGTGCAGCCGCATCTGAAGGCGGCCCTGGCGGGTACGGCACGTGACCTGGTGGCCGGTGTGCGCCATCTGGCCGAGCCCGCACGCCGCGAGGCCGCCTGGGCGCTGACCGCGATGACGCTGATGCGGTTCTGTTTCGGCGCGCTGACGGTCATGGTGCTCATGCTCTGCCGGTACGCCTGGTCATCCGGCTCGGACGACGACGGGCTCGCCCTTCTGGGCCTTGCCGTGGGGATCTCCGGGGCCGGCTTCTTCGTGGCGGCGGCGGTGACTCCGACGGCGGCCGGGAGGCTCGGGCCGGGAGGCTGGATCGTCGTCTGCGCCGGATCGGCCGCGGTCCTGGAACCCGCGCTCGGTCTGTCGTTCACCGAAATGCCCGTACTGGTCTCGGCCTTCGTCCTCGGCCTCACCACTCAGGGCGCGAAGATCGCCACCGACACTGTGGTCCAGTCATCCGTCGACGACGGCTTCCGCGGCCGGATCTTCTCCGTGTACGACGTGCTTTTCAACGTCGCCTTCGTCGGCGCCGCCGGGGTGGCCGCCCTGATGCTGCCCCCTGACGGCCGCTCAGTCCACCTGGTGGTCACGGTAGCCGTTGTCTACGCGTCAGTTGCTGCGTCTATGGCCCGCTTTGAACGGCTGTCACATCAGTGACACAGAGCGCCTCCGGGGCGTTGAGTACTCCGCCAAGTAGAAGCTCATCTGGCGCGCGAGGGCCGTTGTTTCACGTGAAACAACGGCCCTCGGCGTATCCGGATCCAGTCGGTGTCGGGCCATGTTTCACGTGAAACATGGCCCCGTTTCACGACTCAGTTCTGCGCGGCCCACCACTCCTTGAGTGCCGACACCGCCGCATCGTGCTCCATGGGCCCGTTCTCCAGGCGCAGCTCCAGCAGGAACTTGTACGCCTGGCCGATGGCTGGGCCGGGGCCGACGCCAAGGACCTCCATGATCTGGTTGCCGTCGAGGTCGGGCCGGATGGCGTCCAGCTCCTCCTGCTCCTGGAGTTGGGCGATGCGCTCCTCCAGGCCGTCGTACGCACGGGAGAGCGCCGCGGCCTTGCGCTTGTTCCGCGTGGTGCAGTCGGAGCGGGTCAGCTTGTGGAGGCGGTCGAGGAGCGGGCCGGCGTCCCGTACGTAGCGGCGGACCGCCGAGTCCGTCCACTCCCCGGTGCCGTAGCCGTGGAACCGCAGGTGCAACTCGACCAGTCGCGAGACGTCCTTCACGAGATCGTTGGAGTACTTGAGGGCCGTCATGCGCTTCTTGGTCATCTTGGCGCCCACCACCTCGTGATGGTGGAACGAGACCCGGCCGTCCTTCTCGAAGCGGCGCGTGCGCGGCTTGCCGATGTCATGCAGGAGCGCGGCAAGCCGGAGGGTGAGGTCGGGACCGTCCTCCTCCAGCTCCATCGCCTGCTCGAGCACGATCAGCGAGTGGTCGTAGACGTCTTTGTGTCGGTGGTGCTCGTCACGCTCCAGACGTAGCGCGGGCAGCTCGGGCAATACATGCGCGGCGAGCCCGGTGTCGACGAGCAGCGTCAGCCCCTTGCGCGGGTACGCGGAGAGGATCAGCTTGTTCAGCTCGTCCCGGACCCGCTCGGCGGAAACGATCTCGATGCGCTCGGCCATGCCCTTCATCGCGGCGACGACGTCCGGTGCCACTTCGAAGTCGAGTTGCGCGGCGAAGCGGGCGGCCCGCATCATCCGCAGCGGATCGTCGGAGAAGGACGCCTCGGGAGTGCCTGGGGTACGCAGGACGCGCTCTGCCAGGTCCCGCAGCCCGTCGTACGGGTCGATGAACTCCTTCTCCGGAAGGGCCACAGCCATCGCGTTGACCGTGAAGTCGCGGCGTACCAGGTCTTCCTCGATGGAGTCGCCGTACGACACCTCGGGCTTGCGCGAGTTCCGGTCGTACGCCTCCGAGCGGTACGTCGTCACCTCGATGTCGAAGCGCTGAACAGCGTCCCCGACACGGGCTTCCTTCTGCGCCCCTACCGTCCCGAAGGCGATCCCGACCTCCCACACGGCGTCCGCCCAGGGTCGCACGATCTTCAGTACGTCCTCGGGACGGGCGTCGGTCGTGAAGTCCAGGTCGTTTCCGAGCCTGCCCAGAAGGGCGTCCCGGACCGAGCCGCCGACCAGGGCGAGAGAGAACCCGGCCTCCTGGAAACGGCGGGCGAGATCGTCGGCGACGGGGGACACCCGCAGCAGTTCGCTCACCGCGCGGTGCTGCACCTGGCTCAGTGCATTGGGATTGTCTTCATTGGCGTTCGGCACAACAGAAAAGGGTACGTGGCGCGGGCGACGGTGAGCGCCTCCATTAAGCGTGCACACGTGCTTGCCCGTCCCTGGTGGGGCGCCTCCCTCAATACGCGCACAAAGGCGACAGTCCGGCCTGGTCCCCCGATCTTGTGGGGCGGACCGCGGCACTTCCCCTCAGCGCGCATCGTTACCATGCGTGGACGCACATTCCGACGACGACCGACGACGAAGGACGGACGAGCGCGTGGCCCAGGCGGCAGACTTCCAGGGGACGAGTGCCTCACCTGCCCGCCGGTGGCTTCGGCGCACCGGGGTACTGCTCGCCGGAGCGCCTCTGCTGGCCGGCCTTCTCCAGCTGCCCGCCTCGCCCTCCGCGGATGCCGTCGAGCGCACCGCCGTGGCCGACGCCACGGGTTCCAAGACGGTTGACGTCTCTCTGGACTCGCTCAGCCCGAGCGTTCCCTCGGACGGGGACACGTTCACTGTCTCGGGCCGGATCACGAACAAGGGCAAGCAGTCGGTCACGGACGCCCAAGTCGGTCTGCGCGTGGGACCGACGATGAACGGCCGTTCTTCGATCGACACGGCGGCGAAGAACAATCCGTATGCGGGCACCGAAGTCGGCGGCTCATTCGTGCAGGATTTCGCCAAGCTGGAGCCAGGTGTCCAGCAGAGCTTCAGCCTCTCCGTCCCCGTCGACGAGCTGGAGCTCGGCGCCGACGGCGTCTATCAGCTCGGGGTCACGCTCACCGGGGAGACCGCCGCCCAGCCGTACGAGCGGATTCTCGGTATCGAGCGGACCTTCCTGCCCTGGCAGCCTGACGCTGCGGAGACGAAGACCAGGACGACGTATCTCTGGCCCCTGATCTCCACCCCCCATATGACGGCCGAGACGGGTTCGAACGAGCAGCAGACTCCCGTCTTCAAGGACGACGACCTGGCCGCGGAGCTCGGGCCCGGCGGCCGTCTTCAGCAGCTCCTCACTCTCGGCAAAGAGCTGGACGTCACGTGGGTGATCGATCCGGACCTCCTGGCCTCTGTGGTCGCGATGACAAGCGGCTACGAGATCCAGACCAGCGCCGAAACCACCACGGCTGGCACCCACCAGGAAGTCGCCAAGCAGTGGCTCGCCGAGTTGGAAAAGGCGGTCGAGGGCAAGGAGGTCATTGCCCTCCCCTTCGCCGACCCGGATCTGGCGTCGCTGGCCCACAAGGGCACGAAGGTCGCAGGGTCGCTGAGCCACCTCAAGGACGCCACAGAAGTGGCCGCCACCACGGTGGAGTCGATCCTCCATGTGACGCCGAGCACGGACTACGCCTGGCCCGCGAACGGAGCGATCGACCCGTCGATCGTCAAGGTCGCCACCTCCGCCGGCGCCGACACGGTGATCTCCCGCAGCGACAGCCTGAAAGAGACCGGCGGCCTGTCGTACACCCCCAGTGCCGCCCGACCCATCGGTGGCGGCACCACGGCGGTGGTCGCCGACGCCCGACTATCGACGGCGTTCCAGGGCGACATGGCGGTGGCCGGCAACACCACGCTCGCCGTGCAGAAATTCCTCGCCCAGACCTTGATGATCACCCTGCAGCAGCCGGGCAGGCAGCGCAGCATCGTGGTCGCACCGCAGCGCATGCCGTCCGCCAGCCAGGCCCAGACAATGGCGCAGGCGCTCACGGCCCTCCAGGGCGGGAACTGGTCTCAGTCGGCGGAGCTGTCCGCGGCCACCGAAACCAAGCCCGATCCCGGCGCCACTACGCGGGTCCCCTCGGAGTACCCCCCTTCGCTGCGTAAGCAGGAGCTGCCGCCGGAAACCTTCGAGCGGATCGAGATCACGCAGCGGAAGCTCAACAAGTTCCGGGTGATCCTCACCCGCGAGTCCCGCGTCGTCACCCCCTTCGGGCGGGCCCTGAATCGGGCGATGTCCGCGTCCTGGCGCGGTCGCGAAGCTGAGGAGGTCGTGTACCGCAGCGGTGTGGAGACGTATATCGACGATCTCACCAAGCAGGTCGCACTGATCGAGAAGTCCGAGGCGAAGCTGTCGGGCCGCAGCGCCACGATCCCCATCACCGTGCAGAACAACCTTGTCCAGGGCGTCGACCATCTAGTGCTGCGCCTGACGTCGGAGCAGCCGTCGCGCCTGCGTATCGGTGAGCGTGCCTACAGGGAACAGCGGGTGGAGGTGTCGGGCGGGCACAGCGAGTCGGTGAAGTTCACCGCCAACGGCCGGGCCAACGGCCGGTACGCGGTGACTGCCCAGCTCTACACGGAGGACCGCCAGCCGTACGGCCGGCCCATCACGTTCGAGGTGAGCGTCACCGAGATCACCCCCACGGTGATGCTCGTCATCGCCGGCGGTGTCCTGCTGCTCGTACTCGCCGGGTTCCGGATGTACACCCAGCGCAAGCGCGCGGTCGCCCGGCAGGCTGGGCAGGGGCTGGACGACGGCGCTGAGGACGAAGCCGAGGATGGCCGTGAAGCGGCGTTCCCCTCGGAGTCGGGGACGGCATCCGATGCGGAATCCGGGTTGGCGTCGCCAGTGAAATCGGGGGCAGACGACCCGGAGCAGCCGAGTGACCCTTCACCGGACACCGCACCGGAAAGCACCGACCCGTCCGACACGGGTGAGAGAGTGGACCGTTGAGCGAAGTCGTGGCCGGTGGGCCCGGGGACGATGAGGTGGGGTAACCATGAACGCGCCGTACGACGGTGACCGCGGTCAGGGCGCGGGGGGCTCCGGCTACCCCGACGACCCGCCGCAGGGGCCGCCGGAGCCGGGCCAGGTGCCGCCACAGCCCCCCGCCGACGCGTATCTCCAGGACGCCTACGGACAGGATCCCTACGGGGTTCGGGATTCCGCCGCCCAGGATCCCGTTAGTGAGGCGCTGCACGACCGCGCCGCCCATCCC
>NZ_JAAKZX010000011.1 GCF_011045025.1 Streptomyces ureilyticus | reverse complement strand
CAGCTGGGGATGGCACCCGCTCGCGGGCGCGCTCAACGGCAAGGTCGTGTGGGCGCTGTTCCGGCTCCATACGGCCGGCTGAGGAACCGCGGCGTTTTTTCGCGCCGCGGTTCCCGCCATCCCACCGAAGGTGAACCGATGCCAACCGCCCCGGAGTTGATCTCCCCCCGCTCGCCCCGCGTCACCGCGGCCCGCCGGCTCGCCAAGCGGAACTTTCGGGTCAAGGAACGGCTGTTCCTTGCCGAGGGGCCGCAGGCCGTGCGGGAGGCGGCCGGGCACAGGGGCGGGGCCGGGGCCACGCTGGTCGAGCTGTTCGCAACGGTCGACGCCGCGGAGCGGTATGCAGACATCGTGGGCGAGGCCCGGGCGACGGGCGCGCGCGTACACCTCGCCGCCGAGGACGTGATCGCGGACATCTCCACGACCGTCACCCCACAGGGCCTCGTCGGGATCTGCCGGCTCCTGGACACGTCGTTCGAGGAGATCCTCGAGACGGGGCCGCGACTGGTCGCCGTACTGGCACATGTGCGGGACCCGGGGAACGCCGGAACCGTACTGCGGTGCGCGGACGCCGCCGGAGCGGACGCCGTCGTCCTCACCGACGCGTCCGTCGACGTCTACAACCCCAAGGCGGTGCGCGCATCGGTCGGTTCGCTGTTCCATCTGCCTGTCGCCGTGGGGGTACCCGTGGCGGACGCCGTCGCGGGGCTCAAGGGCGCCGGTGTGCGCGTACTGGCCGCAGACGGGGCCGGCGACCACGACCTGGACGACGAGCTCGACCGCGGCACCATGGGCGGGCCCACGGCCTGGGTGTTCGGGAACGAGGCGTGGGGACTGCCGGAGGAGACGCGTGCGCTCACCGACGCCGTCGTGCGCGTCCCCATTCACGGAAAGGCCGAGAGCCTGAACCTCGCGACCGCCGCCGCCGTATGTCTCTACGCGTCCGCCCGTGCGCAGCGCACCCGCGGTGCACGTCCCTGAGGGGGTCCGTTCCGTCACTGACAGCTAGTAGGGTGACGGACTCGGGGGCCCACTCGCCAGGTCCGAGAGGTGGGGTACGGGGATGAGTGTCGGAACGAGCGGTGCGAAAAGGGCACTGCGAGCACGGGACATGCACAGCGCGCCCGCGTCCCCGCGCGGTGATCTCATCGACCTCGGCATCGACCCCGACGACCTGCCCGACGGACTGGTGATCGCCGACGAGCGCGGCCGCGTCATCTGCTTCAACGCCGCCGCCGCCCGTATCACCGCCGTTCCCGCCGCCGACGCGCTCGGCCGGCACCTGGAGTGGGCGCTGCCGTTAGAGGACCTGGAAGGCCGCCGCTGGTGGCAGCTGACCGACCCGTACGGCGGTCTGGCGATCCGCGTCGCGCAGCCTGAGCGCAATCTGTTGCTCCCGGGCGGACGTGAGGTGCTGGTCTCCGCGCGCTACGTACGCACCGCGCCCACCGGCCCCGTCCGTCGCGTCGTCGTCTCGCTGCGCGACACCGAGGCCCGCCGCCGCACCGAGCGCAGCCACGCCGAGCTGATCGCCACGGTCGCCCATGAACTCCGCTCGCCGCTCACCTCCGTGAAGGGTTTCACGGCGACGCTGCTCGCCAAGTGGGAGCGGTTCACCGACGACCAGAAGAAGCTGATGCTGGAGACCGTCGACGCCGACGCGAATCGGGTCACCCGGCTCATCGCCGAGCTTCTCGACATCTCCCGCATCGACTCCGGCCGCCTCGAGCTGCGCCGCCAGCCCGTCGACCTGGGCGTCGCCGTCGGCCGGCACATCCAGGCGTACGTCGCCTCCGGCCAGTCCGCCGACCGCTTCCTGCTGCGCATCGGCCAGCCGCTGCCCGACCTGTGGGCCGACCCCGACAAGGTCGACCAGGTGCTCAGCAACCTGCTGGAAAATGCGGTGCGGCACGGCGAGGGAACCGTCACCATTGACGTAGAGCCCGCGCCGTCGCCCCGCGAACGGGAATGCGCCGGTACATCGGTCACGGTGAGCGACGAGGGCCCCGGCATCCCGGAGGAGTCCATGAACCGCGTCTTCACCCGCTTCTGGCGGGGCAGCAAGCGCGGCGGAACCGGCCTCGGGCTGTACATCGTCAAGGGCATCGTCGAAGCCCACGGCGGCACCATCACGGTCGGCCGCGCCCCCGGCGGCGGCGCCCAGTTCCGATTTACGTTGCCCGTGGGCACCCCGGCGTATCTGCTGTAACGCCGACGAGGCCCCACGGGCGCATTCGTACACTTCGCGGCCCTCGGACGCCCGGTCCGGGAGAAGCCCGTACCCCCGTTAGACTCGGCCTTTGGCACCTTGCGTCCTCTTTTCAGGACGACGCGTCCCCCGAGTCGCAGACGGGGACCCACCGCCAGCCAACCGGAAGCACGGGAAGAGATGTCGGCACCGAACAAGTCGTACGACCCTGTAGAGGTCGAGGCACTGAAACCGGAACAGATCGAGCGCATGCGGGACGAGGCGCTCGCCGCCTTCGCCGCCGCGGACTCGCTCGACGCGCTCCATGAGGCCAAGGTCGCCCACACCGGCCCCACCTCGCCGCTGGCGCTCGCCAACCGCGAGATCGGCGCCCTGCCCCCGCACGCCAAGGCCGACGCCGGCAAGCGTGTCGGCCAGGCCCGCGGCGCCGTGAACAAGGGGCTCGCCGCTCGCCAAGTCGAGCTGGAGGCCGAGCGCGACGCCCGGGTGCTGGTCGAGGAGGCCGTGGACGTCACGCTGCCGTACGACCGCGTCCCGGCCGGCGCACGGCACCCGCTGACCACCATGATGGAGCGGGTCGCGGACGTCTTCGTGTCCATGGGATACGAGATCGCGGAGGGCCCCGAGGTCGAGGCCGAGTGGTTCAACTTCGACGCCCTGAACTTCGGCCCGGATCACCCGGCCCGGCAGATGCAGGACACCTTCTTCGTCCAGACTGCATCCAATAGCGGCTCCGCCGCGGGCAAGGGTGCTGACAGCGACGGCGAGTCCGGAGTCGTGCTCCGCACCCACACCTCGCCCGTGCAGGCCCGCGCCATGCTCGACCGTGAGCCGCCGGTCTACGTCGTCTGCCCCGGCCGCGTGTTCCGCACGGACGAGCTGGACGCCACGCACACCCCCGTCTTCCACCAGATCGAGCTGCTGGCCGTCGACGAGGGCCTGACCATGGCGGACCTCAAGGGCACCCTCGACCACATGGTCCAGTCGCTCTTCGGCGCCGACATGAAGACGCGGCTGCGCCCGAACTACTTCCCGTTCACCGAGCCGTCCGCCGAGATGGACATGCTCTGCTACGTCTGCAAGGGCGAGTCCGTCGGCAACCCCGACCGCTCCTGCCGCACCTGCTCCAGCGAGGGCTGGATCGAGCTCGGCGGCTGCGGAATGGTCAACCCGCGGGTGCTGACCGCCTGCGGTGTGGACCCGGAGAAGTACAGCGGATTCGCCTTCGGGTTCGGGATCGAGCGGATGCTGATGTTCCGCCACAACGTCGAAGACATGCGAGACATGGTCGAGGGTGACGTCCGGTTCACCCGGCCGTTCGGGATGGAGATCTGATGCGGGTCCCGCTTTCTTGGCTGCGGGAGTACGTCGACCTGCCGGCGACGGAGACCGGGCGCGACGTCCAGGCCAAGCTCATCGCTGCCGGTCTCGAGGTCGAGACCGTAGAGCAGCTCGGCGAGGGCCTGAAGGGGCCGCTCGTCGTCGGCAAGGTGCTGACCATCGAGGAGCTGACGGAGTTCAAGAAGCCGATCCGCTTCTGCACCGTCGACGTCGGCCAGGCCAACGGCACCGGCGAGCCCCAGGAACTCATCTGCGGCGCCCGTAACTTCGCCGTCGGCGACAAGGTCGTCGTGGTCCTGCCGGGCGCCGTGCTGCCCGGCGGCTTCGAGATCTCCGCGCGCAAGACGTACGGCAGGACCTCGCACGGCATGATCTGCTCCAGCGACGAGCTGGGCATGGGCGACGACGGCAGCAAGGGCATCATCGTGCTGCCGCCGCAGCACGAGGTCGGCACCGACGCGATCGAGCTGCTCGAACTCGTCGACGAGGTCCTGGACATCGCGGTCACCCCCGACCGCGGCTACTGCCTCTCGCTGCGCGGTGTCGCCCGCGAGGCCGCCATCGCGTACGGGGTGCCGCTGCGCGACCCGGCCCTGCTCGACGTACCGGCGCCGAACGAGTTCGGCTACCCGGTCGAGGTGTCCGACCCGCTCGGCTGCGACCGCTTCACCGCGCGTACGGTCACCGGCCTCGACCCCGAGACGCGCTCCCCGATCTGGCTGCGGCGCCGGCTGCAGAAGGCCGGGATGCGCCCGGTCTCCCTCGCCGTCGACATCACCAACTACGTGATGCTGGAGCTGGGTCAGCCGCTGCACGCGTACGACCGCTCCCGCGTCCAGGGCGCGATCGGTGTGCGCCGGGCCGAGCCGGGCGAGAAGCTCACCACCCTCGACGGTGTGGTGCGCACGCTGGACGCCGAGGACCTGCTGATCACCGACGACCGTGGGCCGATCGGCCTCGCGGGCGTCATGGGCGGCGCCAACACGGAGATCGCGGACCACGAAGACGAGGCCGGTACCACCGAAGTCGTCATCGAGGCCGCCCACTTCGACCCGGTCTCCATCGCGCGTACGGCCCGCCGCCACAAGCTGGCCTCCGAGGCGTCCAAGCGCTTCGAGCGCGGCATCGACCCGCTGGCCGCGTCCGCGGCGGCCCAGCGGACCGTCGACCTGCTCATGCTCCTCGCGGGCGGCACCGCCGAGGCCGGCGTCACCGAGGTCATCGCGCCTTCCGCGCCGCGCACCATCACCATCCCGGCCGACCACCCGGACAAGGTCGCGGGCGTCGCGTACGGCCGCGAGACTGTCGTACGCCGCCTCCAGCAGATCGGCTGCGACGTCTACGGCCAGGACCGGCTGACCGTCACCGTGCCGTCCTGGCGGCCCGACCTGACCGACCCGAACGACCTGGCCGAAGAGGTCATCCGGCTCGAGGGCTACGAGAACCTGCCCTCGACCCTGCCCAAGCCCCCCGCGGGCCTTGGCCTGACCGACCGGCAGCGGCTGCACCGCCGGGTCGGCCGGGCGCTGGCCGGAGCGGGGTACGTCGAGGCGCTGAACTACCCGTTCATCGGGACCGAGGTCCTCGACCAGCTCGGCCTGGACGCCGACGACCCGCGCCGCGCCCTGGTCAAGCTGGTCAACCCGCTCTCCGACGAAGAGCCGGCGATGCGCACCACCCTGCTGCCGGGTCTGCTCGGCGCGCTGCGGCGCAACGACGGCCGTGGCTCGCACGACCTGGCGCTCTTCGAGACCGGCCTGGTCTTCCGGCCGACCGGCGAGGAGCACACGGCCGAGCGCCTGCCCGTCGACCGTCGTCCCACCGACGAGGAGGTCGCCGGGATCAACTCCGCGCTGCCGCGCCAGCCGCGTCGCGTCGCCATCGTCCTCGCGGGCGCCCGCGAGCAGGCCGGCTGGTGGGGCAAGGGGCGTCCGGCGGACTGGGCGGATGCCGTCGAGGCGGCTCGTACGGTCGCCCGTGAAGCCGGTGTCGAGCTGACGGTGCGTGCTGACCAGCACGCTCCCTGGCACCCGGGCCGCTGCGCCGCGCTGTACGTCGCGGTGAACGGCGAGGAGACCCTCGTCGGTCACGCCGGTGAGCTGCACCCGCGCGTCATCAAAGCGCTGCACCTGCCGGAGCGCAGCTGCGCCATGGAGGTCGAGCTCGACCTCATCGAGCAGGCGGGCACCGGCGCCCTTCAGGCACCGCGTATCTCCACCTTCCCGGTCGCCACGCAGGACGTCGCGCTGGTCGTCTCGCGGGACGTTCCGACGGCCGACGTGGAGGCCGCGCTGCGCGAGGGCGCCGGTGAACTCCTCGAGTCCATCCGGCTGTTCGACGTCTACGAGAGCAAGCAGCTCGGCGAGGGGCGAAAGTCCCTGGCGTATGCGCTGCGCTTCCGCGCCGACGACCGCACGCTCACCGTCGAGGAGGCCTCGGCCGCCCGCGACGCGGCGATCACTCTCGCCGGCGAGCGCACGGGGGCGGTGCTGCGCGGGGCGTGACCCCGGCACATGCCCGCTGACCTGCGATGAGGGACACTTCCGGAGCCACGGAGGTGTCCCTCACTCATTCGGGTGAGAATTCGGTGCCAACGGGTCATTCGGGTATGGACGCCGACAAGAATCGATCCGGTCGATCGGCCGTCCATGAGCGCCGACCAGGGACGGCCCCACGACCGCCGCACCGCAGCTTGGGGGTCCGTCGGCATGATCCGTACCATTGCCCGGGGCGGCGCCCGCGTCGGTGCCTCCCGTGTGTGGCGGACACTCCTTCTCGTACTGCCTGGCCTGTGGGTCGCCGCCGTCCTCCTGTGGGAGATTCTCTCTCCGCCCCAGGCGCAGCTGATCCAGCTCCTGGCCGCCGCCCCCGCCATCGCCTGCGCCGGCACGGGCCGCCGCTCGTGCGTACTGCTGGGCGGCCTCTGCGCGGCCTTCGCGCTCGTCCCGGTCGGCACGGCGGGCCGGGACGAGAGCATCGGCACCCGGTGCGGCACGTTCGCGGCCATCCTCGCCGTCGTCCTGGCCAGCTATCTCACGGCCGGGCGCCGCGCCCGCCTGCAGCGCGAACTCGAAAGCGCCCGCGCCGTCGCCGACGCCGCCCAGGCCGTGGTGCTCCGCCCGCTGCCGCCACGACTCGACGGACTCGCCCTGGCCGCCGGGCAGTTGTCCGCGAGCCGGGGCGCGGCGGTGGGCGGCGATCTCTATGAGGTGATGGCCACGGCACACGGGGTGCGAGTGGTCATGGGAGACGTACGGGGCCACGGCCTGGCCGCGATAGGAACGGTCGCGGCACTGCTGGGCAGCTTCCGCGACGCGGCCCACGAGGAGGCCGAGTTCGCCGACGTACTGCGCCGCCTGGAGCGCGCCCTCGACCGGCATCATCGGGAACGCTCCCGCCACGAGCACCCGGCGTCCTCAGCCACGGATCCGCCGAGCCCGGTAGCCGAGGACTTCGTCACCGTACTGCTGCTGGAAATCCGCCCCGACGGCACGGTGCACGCCCTCAACTGCGGTCACCCCTGGCCGTATCTCCTCACCCCAGGCCAAGCGGAACCGTTCGCGCAAGCCGAACCCCTGCCCCCGCTGGGCCTGTTCCCGCTCCCCGAAAAACTGCCGCTCACGGATTGCGGCCAACTCCTCCCAGGCGAGGCCCTGTTCCTCCACACGGACGGCGCAGAGGACGCACGGAACGGGAAGGGCCACTTCTTCCCGCTACCGGCCGCGCTGACGGAGGCCGCCAAGGCGCAGCCCGTGGAGCCGAGGGACGTACTGCGAGACGTCTTCACCGGCCTCCAGCACCACACAGCCGGAAGCACGACGGACGACGTAGCCATACTGGTACTACGCAACGACCGCCCAGCATTAAGCGCCCCGTTAGGGGCGCGGGGCTGTGACATAGGCGGCTCCGCCGCCGGGGCGCGACCAGCCACGACGGACCCGCAGTCGACAAACCACTTGTAGCCCCCGCTTTTCAGCCGCTCAACCCAGCGGAGCGAACCCGCGGAGCGACGCCGTCCGCCCAAGCCACGGAGTGTCGGGCAGGCAGCTGGGCGGACGGCGCGAAGACGGGCCACCGCACTGTACGAGGGGGAGCCGGCGGCCCGGCGGGCCTCTTTGCGAGGCATTTCAGTCAACCGGCCGGAAACTCTCCGCAACAGCGCGCGTACAGCGCGGATTCGAGCACTCCGTTCACACCCCGTGTGAACACGCACGCACTACTCTTTTCCGCACCGAGCCACCCGGAGGGCCTCCATGCAGCCCAACACTCTGCTCGACGCGATTCTCGACGAAGCCGGCATATCCCACGCGGGCCTCGCCGCCCATGTGAACCAGGCGGGTCGCAGCCGTGGCCTGGCACTCCGGTACGAACACACCGCCGTGGCCCGGTGGTTGAAGGGCCAGCGGCCGCGCGGCCAGGTGCCCGACCTGATCTGCGAGGTGCTCGCCACGCGCCTGCAGCGACCCGTCACCCTCGACGACATAGGCCTCGGCGTCCCCGGCGAGTCGGCCTCTCCGCACGGCACGACCCTCTCCGGATTCGTCGAGCGGGCCACCGCCCTGTGGCGATCCGACGAACAGCAGCGCCCGCACATCCTCGGCGCCCCCGCCGTCACCGGAACGCCCGCCGTGATGCCCGTATGGGAATGGGAGAACCCGCCCGAGGACACGGATGTCTCGCGGGGCGGGCGGCAGCGCGTGAGCATGGCGGACATCGAGATGCTGCGCGCCGCCCGCGCCCACTACGAGCAGATGTACCGCAAGGCCGGCGGTGTCGCGACCCGCAGCCGTATCGTCGGGTTCCTCAACTCCGAGACCGCGCCGCTGCTCAGAGGCAGCTACACCGACGCCACGGGCCGCCAACTCCACCGCGCGACCGGCGGGTTGGTGGCGATCGCCGGCATCTGCGCGTACGACTCCGATGCGCACGGCCTCGCCCAGCGCTACTTCCACCAGGCGCTCAGGCTGGCAAAGGCCAGCGGCGACCGGGGACTTGGCGCGTATGTCATCGCCCTGCTGGTCAACCAGTCGTTGTTCATGCGCGAGTACCGGCAGGCCGTCGCCTTCGCCGAGGCCGCGCTGCGCGCCGCGGGGCGGCACATCACCCCGGCGCTCGCCGCCGACCTCTACGCGATGCAGGCCAAGGCGTACGCACACCTCGGCGACGGCAGCAGCGCCCTGTCCTGCATCCGGCGTGCGGAGTCGGCCGCCGAACGTATCCGGCGCGGTTACGAGCCGGACGAGACCGGCTATGTCCAGCCGGGCCTGGTCAACGTACAAGTGGCGGAGGCGCTGTTGAGTCTCGGTGACCTGACCGCCGCTCAGGAGCACGCCGCGGCCGCCGTGGACACTCCGGCGCACGATCGGGGCCGGGTGCACCGGCTCGCGATGCTCAGTCAGATCGAGCTGCGCCAGGGCAATGCGGACAAGGCGGTGGTCACCGCGGTCGAAATGGCCGAGCAGGCGCGGGGAATGGAGTCCCAGCGGCTGCGCGACAGACTCCGGGCGGTACGCGAACATCTGGTGGCCAGTGACTGCGCGGGAACCTCCGAGGCCGCCGAACTCATCGCCGGGGCACTGCGCGTACCGCTCTAGGGAGAGCCCGGACACTGCGCCTACCGCCGCGAGCGGACCGCCGACGGACCACCACGAGTCTGCTGTGAAGACGCTCCTGCTGCGATATTGCCATCTACTCGGCGGAAGGTGGCAGAACCGTGCAGTGGACGAAACAGAACGAACAAACTGTGTACGCAAATCGCTGGTTCAGCGTCAATCTCGCGGATGTGGAGCTGCCGGACGGTCGGCACCTCGATCACTTCTTGATACGGCTGCGGCCCGTCGCCGTGGCCACCGTGGTGAACGAGGCCAACGAGGTGCTGCTGCTGTGGCGGCACCGCTTCATCACCGACAGCTGGGGGTGGGAGCTGGCAGCGGGCGTCGTCGAGGACGGCGAGGACATCGCCGTCGCGGCGGCCCGTGAACTGGAGGAGGAGACCGGGTGGCGGCCGGGACCTCTGCGCCATCTGATGAGCGTCGAGCCCTCCAACGGGCTCACCGACGCCCGGCACCACATCTACTGGGCCGACGAAGGCGCGTACATCGGACACCCCGTGGACGACTTCGAGTCGGACCGTCGGGAATGGGTTCCACTCAAGCTCGTCCCCGACATGGTCGCCCGCGGAGAGGTCCCGGCCGCCAACATGGCAGCCGCGCTGCTCCTCCTGCACCATCTCAGGCTCGGGCAGGACGCTTTGCCCTGATCCCCCCACCGCGTCCTGGGGCCTAGTGGCCCAGAGCCTGCCAGACCGCCACGGCGAGTGCGCCCACAGCCGTGACGACCGCGACCGCGCGCAGTGGCCAGCGGGTGTGTTCCAGTGCGACGACGCGTGCGCTGAGGTCGTCGAGATCCTTGGCGGTCTGTTCGGCGCGGTGACTGAGCAGCGCCTGTCCTCCCTCGACGCGGGCATGCGCCACATCGAGGCGACGGCGTAACTCTGCGAGTTCTCCTTGGACCACGGGATGCTCCGGGTCGGCGGTCACGAGTCCGCTCCTTTCAGTAGTCGTCACATCCCTTACGTGCGCACGGAAAGTCAACCGGCCCTGGTGGGCCCTGGGGAGCGTGTGCGAGGGGCATATGCGGGCCCGGTGCGCACACGGTGTGTGAACGGCGCGGGCCCGGCTCTCGGAAGAGAGCCGGGCCCGTCCGGCCAGAGACGTACGGACCGTAGTCGGTACGAGGATGCCGCTAGGGGTAGGTGTAGAAGCCCGAGCTCGACTTCCGGCCCAGCCGGCCCGCGTCGACCATGCGCTGGAGCAGCGGGGGAGCGGCGTACAGCGGCTCCTTGTACTCCTCGTACATCGAGTACGCCACCGAAGCGACGGTGTCCAGGCCGATCAGGTCGGTCAGCTTCAGCGGGCCCATCGGGTGGGCGCAGCCCATCTCCATACCGTTGTCGATGTCCTCGCGGCTCGCGATGCCGGACTCGAACATCCTTATGGCGGACAGGAGATACGGGATCAGCAGGGCGTTGACCACGAAACCCGAGCGGTCCTGGGCCCGGATCGAGTGCTTGCCCAGGATCTTCTCGACCAGCGCCTGCGCCCGGCTGATCGTGCCCTCGGAGGTGGTGAGCGCCGGGATCAGCTCGACCAGCTTCTGCACGGGCGCCGGGTTGAAGAAGTGGATGCCGATGACCTGGTCGGGACGCGAGGTGGCGACGGCGAGCTTCACCAGCGGGATGGAGGAGGTGTTGGAGGCGAGGATCGCGTCCTGACGGGTCACCACCTGGTCGAGCACCTGGAAGATCTCGGTCTTCACCATCTCGTTCTCGACGACGGCCTCGATCACCAGATCGCGGTCGGCGAACTCGCCCAGATCGGTGGTGAAGGTGAGCCGCGCCTGTGTGGCGGCGAGCTCCTCCTCGGAGATCTTGCCGCGCTCGGCAGCCTTGGAAAGCGAGTTGTAGAGCCGGGTCCGGCCGATCTCCAGGGCCTCGCCGGTGGTCTCGGCGACCATCACATCGAGCCCGGCACGGGCGCACACCTCGGCGATGCCCGCTCCCATCTGGCCGCAGCCCACCACTCCGACACGTGAGATGTCTCCGAAGGTGTCCGTCACATCGTCCCTTTCGCTGTTCCATGGGGGTGGCAGGACCCCGAGGGCGCCTGCTCCATTCGTGAACGTTACTCTCGGGGTCCCGATGATCGATCGTGCGGGTGCGGCATGCTGTCTGCCCGGAAGCGATCCGTGACCAGGCCGGTCCGGTGCGTATGGGGGGACCCATGGGACGAGTGACACGTAGGGCGTTCGCGGGAGCGATGCTGGCCGGGCTCACGGCCGCCGGAGGCGCGGTGGCCTGGGGCGCGACGACCGGCGGCGAGGCGGACGAGGACGAGAAGGCAGAGGCCCGGCGCCGCGTCGGCTCCGGCGAGCTGCGCGGCATGTGGCTGTCGACCGTCACCAACCGCGACTGGCCGTCCAAGACCGGGCTGACCGCCGCCGAGCAGCGCTCCGAACTGCTCGCGCACCTCGACACCGCCGTACGCCACCGGCTCAACACGGTGATCTTCCAGGTGCGCCCCACCGCCGACGCCCTGTGGCCCTCGCCGTACGAGCCCTGGTCGCAGTACCTCACCGGCACCCAGGGTGAGGATCCCGGCTGGGACCCGCTGGGCACCGCGGTCAAGGAAGCGCACGCGCGGGGTCTGGAACTGCATGCCTGGTTCAACCCGTACCGGATCGCCAACCACGCCGACCCCACGAAGCTGGTCGCCTCGCACCCTGCCCGCGAGCACCCCGACTGGGTCGTGCCGTACGGCGGGAAGCTGTACTACAACCCCGGGCTGCCCGAGGTCCGCGCCTTCGTCCAGGACGCGATGCTCGACGCGCTGAAGAAGTACGCCATCGACGCCGTGCACTGGGACGACTACTTCTACCCGTACCCGGTCGAGGGCGAGGTCCTTGACGACGACGCGGCGTACAAGCGGTACGGCGGCGGCTTCGCGGACCGGGCGGCCTGGCGGCGGGACAACATAGACAAACTCGTGCGCGAGACGGCGGCCCGCGTCAAGAAGATCCGGCCGGGCACGCAGTTCGGAATCAGCCCGTTCGGAGTGTGGCGCAACGCCTCGACGGACTCGCAGGGCTCCGACACCCAGGCCGGCGTGCAGACGTACGACGACCTGCACGCGGACACCAGGAAATGGGTCCGCGAGGGCTGGATCGACTACATCTGTCCGCAGATCTACTGGAACATCGGCTTCGGCGCCGCCGACTACGCGAAGCTGCTGCCCTGGTGGGCGGAGGTCGCCGAGGGCAGCAGTACGCGGCTGTATGTGGGGGAGGCGCTGTACAAGGCCGGGGATCCCGCGCAGCCCGAGGCCTGGCAGGACCCGGCCGAGCTGTCCCGGCACCTCACCTTCGCCCGCGATCACCCGCAGGCGCGCGGGCATGTCTTCTTCGCGGCCAAGGAGGTCGGCGCCGACCCGATCGGCGCGATGGCACGCGTCGTCGCCGACCACTATCAGCGGTCGGCGAAGCCGCCGCGTTGATCTGACCCGCTGACCTGCTGGGTCTGCGGCCTACTGGGTCTTGGTCTCGCTGACGTGATGCTCGACTGTGGTGTCAGGACCAGGGGACATCACGGTCTCGTGGCCGTCCTCGAAGCGGACACGGAACGGCGGGTTGCCGTCCGGCCCCAGGACTTCGACGACTTCCCCGACCCGGTCGTGCTGTCCGACGATCCTGCCGTGCACCAGCAGGTGGTCGCCTTTGCTTGCACGCATGTGGAGGGCCTCCTCGTCTCGCACGGGAGTAGCGGTCCGTGGATTCAGTCTAGAGCGGGTGGAGCCGGTTGCCACCGGTGTGTGCCGGTCAGGCGCGTGCTCGTTGGGCGACCGCGATGCAGACCAGTACGGCCGCGGCGGCCAGGGGTGCGGCGGGTGTGAGCTGCTCACCGAGGAGCAGCACCGACCACACCAGTGTGAGCAGGGGCTGAGCCAGCTGCAACTGGCTGGCCTTCGGGATGCCGATCGCCGCCATGCCCCGGTACCACACCACCAGACCCAGGAACTGTGAGCCGACCGCGACCCAGAGCAGCCCGGTCACGCTGTGCGCCGTCAGCTGTACGGGCTCGTGCGCGAGCGCCACCGCGGCCGCCGGAACCGTGAGCGGCAGGCACAGCATCAGAGCCCAGCCGATGACGTGCCAGCCGGGCATCACACGGGCCAGCCGGCCGCCCTCCGTGTAACCGGCCGCGCAGACCAGCAGCGCCCCGAAGAGATACGCGTCCGCGCTGGTCAGAGCGCCGCCGCTCTGTGTCACGGTGAACGCGATCACCACGGCGGAGCCCGCGAGCGCCGCCGCCCAGAAGGCACGGGAGGGGCGGGAACCCACGCGCAGGGCCGAGAACAGCGCGGTGGTCACGGGGAGCAGGCCGACCACGACGGCGGCGTGGGCGGTGGTCGAGGTCTCCAGGGCGAGGGTGGTGAGCATGGGGAAGCCGAGTACGACTCCGGCGGCCACGACGGACAGGCCCGGCCAGTGGCGGCGGGCGGGCAGCGGTACGCGCAGCGCGAGCAGACAGGCACCGGCGATGATCGCGGCGAGGACGCTCCGCGTGGCTACGAGCGACCAGGGGCCGAAGCCCTCGAGGCCCCAGGCGGTGGCGGGGAAGGTGAGGGAGAAGGCGGTGACTCCCAGGGCGGCCAGGAGGAGGCCGCGGGGTGACAGCTGTGGGCCTTCACTGGCCGGCGGTCGGGTCCGGGCGGCGGGGACCGCTACTGGTGTGGGCGTAGTAGCGCTACTCTGTGCTCTCATGCAAGAGCGTAGCAGTGTGGGTGATCTGGCGAGTCAACTGAGAAGGGAGCTGGACCGCTACTCTCCAGGTGGAAAGCTGCCGTCGAGCCGGGCTCTCGTCGAGCGGTTCCGGGTGAGCCCGGTGACCGTGTCGCGGGCATTGGCGCAGCTGGCCGCCGAGGGGCTGGTGGTCACGCGGCCCGGGGCGGGCGCGTTCCGGGCCCGGCCGCGTCGCGACGGGCCCGTCGCGGGGGACACCTCCTGGCAGGAGGTCGCGCTCACCGCGGACGCCGCCGCCGAACTCGTGCCGCGAACCGTCGACGCCTCCGGAGTGCTGGTCACGCTGGCCGCTCCGCCGCCCGGAGTCATCGAGTTCAACGGCGGCTATCTGCACCCTTCGCTGCAGCCGGAGCGGGCGATGGCCGCCGCGCTGGCCCGGGCGGGCCGTCGCCCCGGCGCCTGGGGGCGCCCGCCCATGGACGGGCTGCCGGAGCTGCGCGAGTGGTTCGCGCGGGGCATCGGCGGCGCGATCACCGCCGCCGAGGTACTGATCACGGCAGGCGGCCAGTCCGCGCTGACCACCGCCCTGCACGCCCTCGCCCCGCCCGGCGCACCGGTGCTCGTCGAATCGCCCACGTATCCCGGCATGCTGGCGATCGCCAGAGCGGCCGGGCTCCGCCCCGTACCCGTGCCGGTCGATGCCGACGGTGTACGCCCCAACCTGCTCGCCGACGCGTTCCGGGCGACCGGCGCCCGCGTCTTCGTCTGCCAGCCGCTGTTCCAGAACCCGACCGGTGCCGTGCTCGCGCCCGAGCGGCGCGGTGAGGTGCTGCGGATCGTGCGCGAGGCCGGCGCGTTCGTCGTGGAGGACGACTTCGTACGGCGTCTCGTGCACGAGGACGCGGGGCCGTTGCCGCGTCCGCTGGCCTCGGACGATCCCGACGGAGTCGTCGTGCACGTGTGCTCGCTGACCAAGGCGACCTCGCCGAGCTTCCGGGTGAGCGCGCTCGCCGCCCGCGGGCCCGTACTGGAACGGCTGCGGGCCATCCAGGTCGTCGACACCTTCTTCGTGCCGCGCCCGCTCCAGGAGGCGTCCCTGGAACTCGTCGGCTCGCCCGCCTGGCCCCGTCATCTGCGGGCGGTCGCCGGGGAGTTGAAGAACCGCCGAGACACGATGACGGCCGCGCTGCGGCTGCACCTGCCCGAGTTCGCCCTCCCGCACATCCCTGCCGGCGGCTACCACTTGTGGCTCCCCCTCCCCGACGGCACGGACGAGACGACGCTGGCCGCCACCGCCCTGCGCGCGGGCGTGGCCATCACCCCGGGGCGCCCCTACTTCAGCGCCGAACCGGCCGCCGCCCACCTGAGGCTGAGTTTCGCGGCGGTGGCGAGTACCGCCGAGATCGAGGAGGGCGTACGCAGGCTGCGCACGGCCTTCGAGCAAGGGGCTGCACACCCCGGGTAACTCCTGAGTAACGTCTCTTGCCATTGGCACTTCTGCGGCCCACCATCGCCGCATGCAGCTTCGGGTCACGTTCGTCGCCGCCGCGCGCAGCTCGCCATTGCTCGCCGAGCGGTTCGGGGACGACCGGCCCCTCGACCAGGAGGGCTGGGACGAAGTGCAGCGCGCGGCGCCGTTGCTGCTGCCGTTGGCGGCAGCCGAGTTGCGGTACTGCTCGCCGACGCCGCGCAGCCGGGCCACCGGGGACGCCCTCGGTTACACCCCGCTCGTCCAACTCGCCCTGCGGGACTGCGACATGGGCCGCTGGCAGGGCTTCACGCTCGGCGAGGCGATGGCCCGCGAGCCCGGTGCCGTGGACGCGTGGCTCGCCGATCCCGGCTCCGCCCCGCACGGCGGCGAGTCATTGCTGGCCTTCATCCAGCGGGTGGGCGGCTGGCTCGACACCCGGCCGACCGACGGCGGCGTCAAGATCGTCGCTGTGGCAGAGCCGGCGGTCGTACGCGCCGCGCTCGTGTACGCGCTGAAAGCGCCCCCGTCGACGTACTGGAATATCGACGTCCGCCCCCTGTCGACGGTCACGCTGATGGGCCGGGCGGGGCGCTGGAACCTTCGCCTTGAAGGTCAGCCCTCGCGCGTGTAGTCCGTCGTCAGCGTCAAGTCCTTGGCCGGGCCGCCGAGTTGCCACACCGTCCGCCAGTGGTTCGCGTCGTGCACGGTGAACTCGCCCCGGTAGTGGTCCGCGGCGCACGGGTGCTCGGCGGTGTGCCGGCCGGAGGCCAGGTCCAGGTCGTGGAAGGGGCGGCCGTCGGCGAACCGTACGTCGGCGCGGCTCGGTGTGCTGCCCGGCAGGAACCGCAGGGTTCGCTCGGCGGGGCGGGCGACGCCCTGCCAGACGAAGGTGCCGGACTCGTGGTGGAGCAGGCCGCCCGCTTCGAGCGGTTCGAACGCCGTCGTGCCGCTGAAGGTCCCCTCCGCCCCGCTCGCGTGGTCCCGTACGGAACGCTCCACGCGCCAACTCCCCGCCAGGTACGCCAACACGTCGGCCACCGGCCAGAAGTCGTCCATGACCTTCCGCCTCTCTGACGTGTCCTGTGCAAACCATTGACGCACTCAAGCCCCCTCCCTATCTTGCCGTTCGAAGTCTTGATCATCGTCCGATATTTCGAACCACACATCGATTTCTGACCACCGACACCAGAGCCGCGGAGTATCCATGTCACGCACCCGCACCCGCTGGAGACTCGCCCTGACGGCCACCGGCATCATGGCCGCCTCGCTCCTCGTCCCCGCCGCCCCGGGGAACGCCGCCGACGAGGACACCACCGACTACGCGATCACCGTCGACCCGAAGACCAAGGGCGCGAAGATCGACGACACGATGTACGGCGTCTTCTTCGAGGACATCAACCGGGCCGCGGACGGCGGCCTGTATGCGGAGCTCGTACAGAACCGGTCGTTCGAGTACTCGACGGCCGACCACGCCTCATACACGCCCCTCACCTCCTGGGCCACCACGGGCACCGCGAAGACCGTGAACGACGAGGGCCGCCTCCACGAACGCAACCGCACCTACCTCTCCCTGGACGGCGGCTCGTCGGTCACCAACTCCGGTTACAACACCGGGATTTCGGTCGAGAAGGGCAAGGTCTACAACTTCTCGGTCTGGGCCCGCGCCGACCAGGCCTCCGCCCTCACCGTGGCCCTGGCGGACGCCGACGGTGCGCTCGCCGAGGCCCGGCGGGTCACCGCGCGTGGCGGCTGGGCGAAGTACACGGCGAAGTTCACCGCGAGCCGCACCAGCACGACCGGCCGCCTCACGGTCGCCGCCGCAAGCCCCGTAGCGCTGGACATGATCTCGCTCCTGCCGCGCGACACCTACAAGGGCCACGGCCTGCGCAAGGACCTCGCCGAGAAGATCGCCGCGCTCGACCCGTCCTTCGTGCGCTTCCCGGGCGGCTGTCTGGTCAACACCGGCAGCATGGAGGGATACGACGAGGCCTCCGGCTGGCAGCGCAAGCGCTCGTACCAGTGGAAGGACACCATCGGCCCGGTCGAGCAGCGCGCGACGAACGCCAACTTCTGGGGTTACAACCAGAGTTACGGCCTCGGCTACTACGAGTACTTCCAGTTCTCCGAGGATATCGGCGCCATGCCGCTGCCCGTCGTCCCCGCCCTCGTCACCGGCTGCGGCCAGAACAAGGCCACGGATGACGACGCTCTGCTGAAGCGGCACATCCAGGACACGCTCGATCTCATCGAGTTCGCCAGCGGCCCCGTGACCAGCGAGTGGGGCAAGAAGCGGGCGAAGATGGGCCACCCGAAGCCCTTCAACCTCACCCACCTCGGGGTCGGCAACGAGGAGAACCTGCCGAACGAGTTCTTCGAACGGTTCAAGCAGTTCCGCGCCGCCATCGAGGCGAAGTACCCGGACATCACCGTCATCTCCAACTCCGGCCCGGACGACAGCGGTTCGACCTTCGACACCGCCTGGAAGCTCAACCGCGAGGGCAACGTCGACATGGTCGACGAGCACTACTACAACAGCCCGCAGTGGTTCCTGCAGAACAACGACCGCTACGACTCGTACGACAGGAAGGGCCCCAAGGTCTTCCTCGGCGAGTACGCCTCCCAGGGCAACGCCTTCAAGAACGCCCTCTCCGAAGCCGCGTTCATGACCGGCCTGGAGCGCAACGCGGACATCGTGAAGCTCGCCTCGTACGCCCCGCTGCTCGCCAACGAGGACTACGTGCAGTGGCGTCCCGACATGATCTGGTTCAACAACCACGCCTCCTGGAACTCGGCCAGCTACGAGGTCCAGAAGCTGTTCATGCGCAACGTCGGCGACCGGGTCGTGCCCTCCAAGGCGACCGGTACGCCCTCGGTGAGCGGCCCGATCTCGGGTGCGGTCGGACTGTCGACCTGGGCGACGAGTGCCGCGTACGACGATGTGAAGGTGACTGCGGCGGACGGCTCGGCGCTGCTGACCGACGACTTCTCCGGTGACGCCTCGAAGTGGACGCACACCGGCGGCGGCAGTTGGACCGTCCAGGACGGGCAGTACGTGCAGACCGACGAGGCCGCCGAGAACACCATGGTGTCGGCGGGCGACCCGGCCTGGCACGACTACGACCTGCACGTGAAGGCCACCAAGAAGTCCGGCAAGGAGGGCTTCCTCGTCGCCTTCGGCGTCAAGGACACCGGCAACTACTACTGGTGGAACCTGGGCGGCTGGAACAACACCCAGTCCGCCGTCGAACAGGCCTCGGACGGCGGCAAGTCGACGCTCATCTCCAAGGCGGGATCGATCGAGACGGGCCGCGCGTACGACGTCGACATCAAGGTCCGCGGCCGTCAGGTGACCCTCTTCCTCGACGGCAAGGAGTGGGGCAGCTTTAAGGACGACAAGCCGGCCGAGCCGTTCCGCCAGGTCGTCACGCGGGACGCGAAGACCGGCGACGTGATCGTCAAGGTCGTCAACGCCCAGTCCGCTGACGCCCGTACGGCGATCGACCTCGGCGGCCTGAAGACGTCGAAGAAGGCCGCCGTGACGACGCTGAAGGCGGCGCCCGACGCGGTCAACTCCGAGACGGAGACGCCTGTTGCCCCGGTGGGGTCCACCTTCGAGGGGGTGAGCAGCAAGTTCACGTACACCTTCCCGGGGAACTCGGTCACGTTCCTGAGGATCAAGGAGAGGTGATCCGAACGGTTCGGCAGGTTTGGATGAGGTGATCGGGCGGGCGGCTCGGGCGTAGTTCGGTGCCTGGGCCGCCCGTACGTCCTCAAGTGCGCAAACCGGGTGCCGAGAAAAGGTGTTGCGCATCTCTGCCCACCGGGTACCTGCCGCTTCACCGGCGACCTCTGCAAGCCGGCCTTGCCCTCGGCATGATCGAAACCTGGCGGTCGCGTATCTCATTCACCCCGAGCACGGAGGCACCGGCATCGTGCCAGGCCGCGATGTCGTACGCCGCCAGCGGGAACGCAACACCGAGCGCAGGGGTTGTGAACTGCTGGCGGTTGACTGCGCACGGGTGTGCTCGTGTGCACATGAGTGAGTGTCCGGGCTGCGGCACGTGCGACTGCATGGGCGAGAACGAAGGTTCCTGTGTCGAATGCGTGACCTTTGCCAGTGGTGGTCGTTGAACGTGGTGAGGGGTTTTTCGGCCAGCGCGGGGACGAGGGTGGAGGAATGGGTGGGCTGCGGGTGATGGCGGCACCGTTTGTCGCCCTGGGGCCGTCCGGTGTGGCGGTTCGCGACCGGCTCAAGCACCTGACTGCCGGGGATGAGTACATACTGCGTCTGGTCGGTGACCATCTGGGCACGCTCGCCTCCCGGGATCTGAAGGCGCGGTGCGCGGCCGGGCTGGACCACGACACCGAGCAGTGGGCCGCGCGCAAGCGTGCCCTCACGAGAAGGGCTCCAAGCGGGCTCCGGGCGGCTACCGCAGCAGGCAAGAGTGGCATGCGAAGTCCCGCCGTCTGCACGTGCTCGCCGACCGGCTTCAGGCGGCGCGCGCGGACTGGGAGGCCGGAATCGTGCGTGTGGTGCGCGGCGGCCGACGGCTGCTGAACACCCGCCACCACCTGGACGCCGGCCAGCTCACCGAGGAGCAGTGGCGCACGCGGTGGCAGGCCGGGCGCCGGTTCCTTGAGACCGACGGCGAGTCCGGCAAGCGGTACGGCAACGAGACCATCCGCGTCACCCTCGACGGCGAGGTCTCCCTCAAACTCCCTGCGCCGCTGGCGCACCTGGCGAACGCCCCGCACGGCCGGTACGTGCTCACCGCCCGCGTGGCATTCGCGCACCGGGGCGAGCAGTGGGCCGACCGCGTCACCGTCAACCGAGCCGTCGCCTACCGCATCCACGAAGACGTGGAGCGCCGACGCTGGTACCTCACCGCGTCGTGGACGATCCCACCGGTCCAGACCGTGCCTCTGACGGTTGCCCGCACGAACGGGCTGGTCGGCGTCGACACCAACGCCGACCACCTGGCTGCCTGGCGCCTCGACGAACACGGCAACCCCGTCGGCGAGCCCTTCCGGTTCGGCTTCGACCTGTCCGGCACCGCCCAATACCGGGATACCCAGGTGCGGCACGCGCTGATCCGCCTGCTGCACTGGGCCAGGCGGCACAGCCTGTCCATCGCGATCGAAGACCTCGACTTCACCGCCGAGAAGACCCGAGAGAAGCACGGCCGCCGCAAACGCTTCCGCAACCTCATCTCCGGCATGCCCGTCGGTAAGCTGCGGGCCCGCCTGGTGTCGATGGCGGCCGAACTCGGCATCACCATTGTCGCCGTCGACCCGGCCTACACCAGCAAGTGGGGTGCCCAGCACTGGCAGAAGCCCCTCACCAGCAAGAACCGCACAACAACTCGCCACGACGCAGCGGCCGTGGCGATCGGCAGGCGCGCCCTGGGGCACCCGATCCGGCGACGGACGGCACCGCCCCCTGCTCACCGGAGTGATGAGCAGGGGCATCGGACCGTCCAGGCCCGACTGAACACCCCCGGGCGTGAGGAATCCCGCCCCCACATCCCCGGACCACGGACACGATCCGTGCGCGCTGGATGCGGAGCGAAAGCGGGGGACCAGGACGCCCAACACCGTTCGGTGCGTCCGGCTGGGCATGAGTTCTGGCGACAGGACTCACTTCCGCTCAGTCTTTAGGAACGGTGGTTCGGCAACCGGATGACTGACCGAACTTGGCGGGCTTGCCTGAGTGATCGGCCTGCCCGGCTACTCGCGCACCGTCACCGACACGGACGCCTGGGCCGGGGCGTGCGCCCTGTTGTACGCCCGGACCCAGATCTCGTGGCGACCCGGCCGAAGGTGCAGTGCGGCCGTCAGTCGTCCGGTGGCCGGATCGTAGTGGCAAGGCGTGTATCGGCCGTCCACCTCGACGTCGACGCGCTCCGCGTCCACGCCCGAGAGCGCGTCGGTGATCCGGGCCTCCACACGGACGTCGGGGCCGTCGACCGTGGACCCGTCGGCCGGTGTGAGCCGGTCGACGGAGGGCGCGAGCGGGATCGGCGTTCCGCGCCTGCGGGACCTGCGCTGGATGCGCGAGACGGAGGGCGGGACGGAGCGTTCGCCGTCCGCGGTGGGGACCGTTGCCGCGAAGACCAGCGGGTAGTCCACGCCCCGGCGCACTTCCTCCCCGGCGACGACCGTGAACTCCGCGCTCGTACGGCCCTTGGGCGGCACGGTGATCCGGTCACGCGGCCGGGTAGGCCGTACCGTCCAGCCGCCGAAGGCGCGGCCGGTCAGCTCGATGGTCTGGGGCGTGGCGTTGAAGTTGTAGACGTCGACCGTCATCCGGGTCGTGGTGGACAGCCGGTAGCCGAGAGGCGGTTCGGCGTCGCCGTCGGCCTTGTTCGGGGCGGCGTTGGCGAGGTCGAACCGCTGGCTGAGCACGATGTGCTCGGCGACTGACAGGTTCCGGGTGGCGGGACGGGAGTCCGGGTCCTCCTCCGGCAGCACTTCCCGTATGCCCTCTTGTACGACATAGACCGGGTCCTGCGAGACCTTCACCCGCCCCTCGGGCCCGACGGCCCCCACGCGGCGGCCCATGATGTCGTACACCTCGGCCGTCACCCCGGACAGCACCGGAATCTCCACCTCCGACACCGCCTCCGCCGCCGGTCCCCAGGCCACCGTGACCCGCCGTCCCGACCCTGCCGCGAACACGTAGCACGAGTCGGACAGCCGCTCCAGGAAACGCGCCTCGCCAAGCAGCGAGGTGAGCGCGGCGTGGGCGCTGTAGGCGGGCCAGGGCTGGAAGTCGCGGCTGAGCAGCCCGAAGTACACGCCCTCGTCGTGGATCGGCGGCGCGCCGAACCAGAACTGCTTCCCCGTACCGGCCGCCAGGCTCAGCACCGTGGCGCGGACGAGATAGCGGGCCTGGACGGCCTGTTGGGCCGGGGTGAGATCCTTGCCGGGCCGCGCGTTGAGCATGACTCCGGACTCGGTCATCCACATCGGCTGCCGAGCGGCCCCGTATAGGCGGCGCAACTCCCTTTGTGCTTCGGCCGATTCGGGGACCTCGGGTTCGTCCTGGTCCTTCGGGTCCGGGTAGCCGTGGAAGCCCCAGGCGTCGGCGTAGCGGGCCACGTCGTTCTGCAGCATGAGGATCTGGAAGTAGCTGCCCGCGTCGGCGATGCCGGGCAGCACGGTGACCGTGGCGGACGGACGGGCGTCCGCGATCCCCAGCGCGGCCGCCTTGACGAAGGCCGCGTGCTGGTCGCCGGTGGAACTGGTCGTGTCGACGTCGGGCTCGTTCGACAGTTGGATCGCGTCGGGCGAGGCGGCGGCCAGGTGGGCGGCGTAGCGGTACGCGTCCCGCAGATCGTCGGCCAGCGGCAGCGAGGCCTCCGTCATCGCCCACTCCGGGGCGGTGGTCAGTACGTCGAGCGTGGCGAGCCCGTGGCGATGGAAGGCCCGCCGGACGTTGTCGTACAGCCGCGTGTCGTACGTGCCACGGCGGGGCTCGGCCGCTGGCCAGGACATCCCGTCGCGTACGTGTCCGGCGCCCATGTCCTTCATCGCGGCGGCGAAGGCGTCGAGACGGGAGGGCGGGACGAGGGAGAAGACGTACGTGTTGACGCCGAATCGGTTGGCGGGGCCGGTGACGGGCCGCCGCTCGGGCAGCCGGGCGAAGCAACCGGTGATGCCTGGGGCTGTCATCCGGTAGTGGCCCGGGGGCAGTTGGCGTAGTGCCGGGAGCGCGATCGATGCCTGTGCCTGGCCGGCCGGGATGGTCACCTGCCCTCGCGCGACCTCGTTGCCGAAATAGTCGGTGACGGTGAAAGGCAGCGTGCGGGGCCGTTGCGTGCGCGCTTCCAGGACGAAGGTCAGTTGCGGCAGTTGGGGCTCGTCGCCCCGGTACGTACCCAGGTTGCGGGCCGGATCCCCGAGGTGGACGCCGAGCGGCGCGACGCGGGCGACGGGCGTCAGCGTAAAGCGGTCGAGCAGGAAGCGGTAACCGGGGGAGTCGGCCAGCACGGTCGGCTCGTCGACGACGAAGGTGATCGTGTTCCGGCCGCGCTCCAACTCGACGACGCCCAGGGCGAGTTCGGAGAGATCGCCCCACGCGGGCACGGATTCGTACCAGTACGGCTGCGAGCGCGCGACCGGCATGAGGGGACCGTCGCCCACCGCGAGCTTGAAGTAGCAGCCGATCTCCTCGATGTGCGGCTGCTCGACCGGGACCGTGGCCACCGCCATCAGCCGGTACGGCCCTGCGGCGGGAACATCGACCTCGTACGTCGCGTACCAGCCCTGTCCCGGGGGAGGCTGAGGGGTCGCCAGGGCCAGTAATGCGCCGCCCGAGGCCCGGCGGTCCCGGGCCGTCGGGATGTTGGTACGAACGGCCGACTCGCCCTGCACGGTGATCGCCGCCTTGCGCTCCTTCGGGCCGCGTTCGACCCCCAACGAACCGACCCCCAACGAACCGAGCCCCAAGGAACCGAGCCCCAAGGAACCGAGCCCCAACGCCTGCACCGCCGTTCGCCTGTTCATCGCCATGCGATCCAGCGGACCATGCGGCCGGGGCCGCGGGCGTCGTACGAAGGGAGGGGTCGATCCCTGGGGCTGCTAGGGGGACGCCTCCTTCTGCGGACGGAGAGCAACCCTAGGGAGCGGGCCGCACGACCTGGTGGCCTAGTGCCAGGACTGGAGGGGAACCCTTATCGGGGAGCCGAGGAAAGTCCGCGATAGCCAGGTTCACGTCCGCCATGCACGCCTCGTGCCCGCATTCGCACGCGAACCCGTACACCTTGCTCAGCGCACCCTCCGGAGCCCAGGGCCGGGCGTCGAACTGCTGGTGCTGGGAGACGACGGCTCTGTTGGCGTACCGCAGAAGTCGTCGGCGTTCGGCCGCCGTCGCCGCCACGGGTCCTTCGGCCAGGGCGTCGGCGAACAGTGCCTCGACCTCCGCGACAGTGTCCGCCACGCTCTGACGCCCGTCGACGACCAGCTTGCGTCCGCCGTACTCCTCGACCTGCGTCTCGATCTCCCGCCGCAGCGCCTGATACAGACGGAAGGCGCCCACGCCCGGCGTCATTCCCCGTTCGCCGAGCCGGTCGTGCTGGGCCTCGGCCGTCGGCAGCAGCCATACCGCCCGGCCGGGCGGACCTGTGACGGACGGTGTGACGGGCGTGCCTTCCGCGATGACGAGGGGCGAGGGCGGGAGCGCGCGTACGTCGTCGACGATCATCCGGCCCCGCTCATGATGAAGCGACATCGCGACCATGTCCTCGACCGGTGCCGTCCACCGCTCGGCGCGCGGCATCCGCTCCCACGTGATCGCAGCCGTGTGCCCGGCCGCGATCGCCCGGTCCCGGTGCTCCCACGTATGGGCGTCCGCGTTGTACCAGCGCAGCCCATGCCGCCGCGCGAGCAGCCGGGCCACGGTCGACTTGCCGGCCCCGGGCGGCCCGCCCAACCACGACACCGGAGGTGCCTCGTCCATCTCTCCCCTCCCCGCGATCACTGAGTGATTCTGCGGAGTCTTTCGCAGAAGCAGGGGCCCTGGCGGTCGGCACACACCCGAATGGATTGCATAAACGTGCGGACAAACGTATAGTCATGCCGTCTAGGAGGAGGGTTCCATGGCGGTACGTGCGGCGGTGGCCGGAGCGAGTGGGTACGCGGGCGGGGAACTGCTGCGGCTGCTCCTGGTGCATCCCGAGGTCGAGATCGGTGCTCTGACCGGCAACTCCAACGCCGGGCAGCGGCTCGGCGCGCTGCAGCCGCATCTGCTGCCGCTCGCTGATCGTGTGCTCCAGGAGACCAGCGCTGACGTCCTCGCCGGGCACGGTGTCGTCTTCCTCGCCCTGCCTCATGGCCAGTCCGCCGCCGTTGCCGAGCAGCTCGGTCCGGATGTTCTCGTCGTGGACATGGGGGCCGACTTCCGGCTCAAGGACGCGGGGGACTGGGAGAAGTTCTACGGTTCCGAGCATGCCGGGACCTGGCCCTACGGGCTTCCCGAACTGCCGGGTGGCCGCGCCGCGCTGGAGGGGTCCAAGCGCATCGCGGTACCCGGCTGCTACCCGACCGCCGCCTCGCTCGCGCTCGTTCCCGCGTACGCGGCCGGGCTCGCCGAACCCGAAGCCGTGATCGTCGCCGCATCCGGGACCTCCGGCGCGGGCAAGTCGCCCAAGCCGCACCTGTTGGGCAGCGAAGTCATGGGGTCCATGTCGCCGTACGGCGTCGGTGGCGTCCACCGGCACACCCCCGAGATGATCCAGAACCTCGGTGCGGCAGCCGGTGAGCCCGTCACCGTGTCCTTCACGCCGACCCTCGCCCCCATGCCGCGCGGCATCCTCGCCACGTGCACCGCGAAGGCCCGGGACGGCGTCACCGCCGAGTCCGTGCGCGCCGCGTACGAGAAGGCGTACGGCGACGAGCCCTTCGTACATCTGCTGCCGGAGGGGCAGTGGCCCGCGACCGCGTCCGTCTACGGTTCCAACGCCGTTCAGATCCAGGTCGCGTACGACGCCGCCGCGCACCGCATCATCGCGATCAGCGCCATCGACAACCTCACCAAGGGCACCGCGGGCGGCGCGGTGCAGAGCATGAACATCGCCCTCGGGCTGCCCGAGGACACGGGTCTTTCCACGATCGGAGTCGCACCGTGAGCGTCACCGCTGCCAAGGGCTTCACAGCCTCCGGCATCGCAGCAGGCATCAAAGAGAACGGCAACCCGGACCTGGCCCTCGTGGTCAACAACGGGCCCCGTCTGGCCGCCGCGGGCGTCTTCACCTCCAACCGTGTGAAAGCCGCGCCCGTGCTGTGGTCCGAGCAGGTCCTCAAGGGCGGCCTCGTCTCCGCCGTCGTCCTCAACTCCGGTGGCGCCAACGCCTGTACGGGGCCCAAGGGCTTCCAGGACACACACGCCACCGCCGAGAAGGTCGCCGAGGTTCTGGGGCACAATGCCGGGGAGGTCGCCGTCGCCTCCACCGGCCTCATCGGCCTGCTGCTCCCGATGGACAAGCTGCTGCCCGGGGTTGTGGCAGCCGCTCAGCAACTCACCGAGCACGGCGGCGAGAAGGCCGCCATCGCCATCAAGACCACCGACAGCGTCCACAAGACGTCCGTCGTGACGAAGGACGGCTGGACCGTCGGCGGCATGGCCAAGGGCGCGGGCATGCTCGCTCCCGGACTCGCCACCATGCTCGTCGTCCTCACCACGGACGCCGACGTCGAGAGCGACGTACTGGACATGGCACTGCGGGCGGCCACGCGTACGACCTTCGACCGCGTCGACTCCGACGGCTGCATGTCCACCAATGACACCGTGCTGCTGCTCGCCTCCGGAGCCTCCCAAGCCGCTCCGGAATACGCCGAGTTCGCCGAGGCCGTACGCGCCGTCTGTGACGACCTCGGGCAGCAGCTCATCCGGGACGCCGAGGGCGCCAGCAAGGACATCAAGGTCGAGGTGATCAACGCGGCGAGCGAGGACGACGCCGTCGAGGTGGGCCGTTCCATCGCCCGCAACAACCTCCTCAAGTGCGCGATCCACGGCGAGGACCCCAACTGGGGCCGCGTGCTCTCCGCCATCGGCACGACCCAAGCGGCCTTCGAGCCCGACCAGTTGAACGTCGCCATCAACGGCGTATGGGTCTGCGAGAACGGCGGCGTCGGCGACGACCGCGACAAGGTCGACATGCGCTACCGCGAGGTCCACATCGTCGCGGACCTCGCGGCAGGCCAGGAGACCGCCACGATCTGGACCAACGACCTCACCGCGGACTACGTCCACGAGAACAGCGCGTATTCGTCATGAGCACTACTCGTAAGCACACCGCCCTGCCCAAGGCCCAGATCCTCATCGAGGCGCTGCCCTGGCTGGTGCGGCACAACGGCAAGACCGTCGTCATCAAGTTCGGCGGCAACGCCATGATCGACGAAGAGCTGAAGGCCGCGTTCGCGCAGGACGTCGTGTTCCTGCACCACGCCGGCCTCAAGCCCGTCGTCGTGCACGGCGGCGGACCGCAGATCAGCGCGGCGCTGGACCGGCACGGCATCGTCAGCGAGTTCAAGGCGGGCCTGAGGGTCACCACCGAGGACGCCATGGACGTCGTACGCATGGTCCTGGCCGGACAGGTGCAACGCGAGCTGGTCGGGCTGCTCAACCAGCACGGGCCGCTCGCCGTCGGGCTCACCGGCGAGGACGCGCACACCATCACCGCCACCAAGCACCAGCCCGAGATCGACGGGGAGTTGGTCGACATCGGGCGGGTCGGCGAGATCACCGCAATCGACACAGGCGCGATCGAGGCGCTGCTCCAGGACGGCAGGATCCCGGTCATCTCCTCGATCGCCCGTTCCCAGGACGACGGACATGTCTACAACGTCAATGCTGATACGGCGGCTGCGGCACTCGCTGCGGCACTTGGCGCCGAAACCCTCATGGTCCTCACGGACGTCGAGGGCCTCTACGAGGACTGGCCGAACTCCGACGAGGTGATCAGCCGCCTCACCGCGAAGCAGCTGGAGAAGCTGCTGCCCGAGCTGGCCAGCGGCATGGTCCCGAAGATGGAGGGCTGTCTGCACGCCGTACGCAATGGCGTGCACACCGCCCGCGTGATCGACGGGCGCGTCCAGCACTCGATCCTGCTGGAGATCTTCACCGACGAGGGCATCGGCACGATGGTCGTGCCGGACGAGGACGACAAGAAAAAGGGGGACGCGGCGTGACCGGCAATGAGCGGCTGACCACGCGCTGGCAGGGCGCGCTCATGGACAACTACGGCACCCCAAGGCTGCCCCTCGTCCGCGGCGAGGGCACCAAACTCTGGGACGCCGATGGCAAGGAGTACCTCGACTTCGTCGGCGGGATCGCGGTGAACGCGCTCGGCCATGCCCATCCCGCGATCGTCGAGGCCGTCAGCAAGCAGATCGCGTCCCTCGGGCATGTCTCCAACCTCTTCGTCGCCGAGCCGCCGGTCGCGCTCGCCGAACGGCTGCTCCAGCTCTTCGGGCGCGACGGCCGCGTGTATTTCTGCAACTCGGGGGCCGAGGCCAATGAGGGTGCCTTCAAGATCGGGCGGCTGACCGGGCGTTCGCACATGGTCGCCACGCAGGGCGGCTTCCACGGCCGGACCATGGGCGCACTCGCGCTGACCGGGCAGCCGGGCAAGCAGGAGCCGTTCCTGCCGCTGCCGGGTGACGTCACGCATGTCCCGTACGGCGACGCGAAGGCGCTGGCCGCCGCGGTCACCGAGGACACGGCACTGGTGATCGTCGAGCCGGTCCAGGGCGAGAACGGCGTGGTCGTACCGCCCCCCGGCTACCTCAAGGCGGTCCGCGCCATCACCGCCGCCACCGGCACCCTCCTGGTCCTCGACGAGGTGCAGACGGGCGTCGGACGGACCGGGCACTGGTTCGAGTACCAGGCCCACGAGGGCGTCCTGCCCGACATCGTCACCCTCGCGAAGGGACTCGGCGGGGGACTGCCCCTCGGCGCGACCGTCGCCTTCGGCCGCGCCGCCCAGCTGCTGAAGCCCGGTCACCACGGCACGACCTTCGGCGGGAACCCGGTCGCCTGCGCCGCCGGGCTCGCCGTCCTCGACACCATCGCGGCCGAGGGTCTGCTGGAGAACGTGAAGCGGACGAGCGAGAAGCTGCGGGGCGGGGTGGAGGCGCTGGGCCATCCAATGATCGACTATGTCCGTGGCTCGGGCCTGCTCCTGGGTATCGTGCTCACCGAGCCGCTCGCGCCCCAGGTGCAGCAGGCGGCTCAGGACGCCGGCCTTCTGGTGAACGCGCCCGCCCCCGATGTCGTACGGCTGATGCCGCCGCTGAACATCGGCGACGACGAGGTGGAGGTCTTTCTCCGGGCACTGCCCGGCGTCCTCGACGCAGCGGCCGACGCGGCCGGTGCAGCCAACGGGGACGGACGAGCCAAAGAATGAGACGACGACGATGAGTCAGGCGCAGGATCACGAGCACGCCGGGCCTGCCGTGCCGCAGACCCGCACCGCACGCCACCGCCGGATCGTGGACATCCTCAACCGGCAACCGGTGCGCTCCCAGAGCCAGTTGGCAAAGCTCCTCGCCGACGACGGGCTGACCGTCACGCAGGCGACGCTCTCCCGGGACCTGGATGAGCTGAACGCGGTGAAAATCCGCAACACCGACGGCGATCTCATCTACGCGGTCCCGAGCGAGGGCGGCTTCCGCACCCCGCGCGCACCGCTGGGCGGGTCGGCGAAGGAGGAGCGGATGCGGCGCCTGTCCGCAGAGCTGCTGATCTCCGCGGAGGCGTCGGCGAATCTCGTGGTCCTGCGTACGCCGCCGGGCGCCGCGCAGTTCCTCGCCTCGGCCATCGACCAGGCGGAGCTGCACGACATCCTCGGCACGATCGCGGGTGACGATACGTTGCTGCTGATCAGCCGTGACCCGACGGGCGGTCAGGCGCTGGCCGATCACCTGTTGCGATTGGCTCAGAACAACCATTGAGGCGTACGGGAATTGAGGCGCACCTTTTGCCGGGGTGCGCCCACTCCCGAGTGTTGCGTCTTGGCCGCCGACCGGTTGTGGCTGGTCGCGCGCCCACGCGGCGGAGCCGCACATTGGCACAGCCCCGCGCCCCTTCAGGGCGCTTCAGTCACCCGAGTCGACGAGCCAGCCCGTCCGTGCAGCGGACCTCGTCCCCCGCCGTGACGAGCAGCGCCTCGACGTCCGGCAGGGACTCCAGCCAGCTGAGGGCCTGCCGGGAACCCATCGCGAAGGCTGCCGTCGCCCAGGCGTCCGCCCAGGTGAGCCGGGGGGTCACCACGGTCACGGCCACCAGGTCGGTGACCGCGGACCGGCCGGTTCCGGGGTCCACGATGTGGACGCCGCGCTCGGCGGTACCCGAGGTGGCGACCGCCAGTTCGTCGGTGCCGGCCGCGGAGACGACCGCCGCGAGCGAGCCGGGACGCAGCGGGTCCGAGACACCGACCCGCCAGGGCCGCTCGGGCCCCGGCGTGCCGAGCAACTGCACGTCGCCACCGCCGTTCACGCTGACGCCGCTCACCCCGGCAGCCATCAGATGCCGGGCCGCGCGCTCGACCGACCAGCCCTTCACCAGACCGGTCGGGTCGACGACACCCCCGTACTTCGTGCTGAACCAGCCGTCGCTCAACCGCTCGGCCTCGGCGCACAGTTCGAGGACTTCGGTGACCTCCGGGTCGCACTCCTCGACGGTCAGCTCCTCCCGGCCGAGGCGGGAGATCTGACTGCCCTCCTTATAGGTGCTGAACACGGCGTCCACCACGTGGAGTTGGGCGATCGCCTCCTCCAACGCGGTCTGCACGGCCGCCGCTTCGCCCCCGCGCACGTCGAACGAGACGACCGTGCCCATCACCTCCTCCGCGTGACGCACCGCGGGGGGCGCCTGCGCGGGATCCGCCACCTCAGCCACCGACCTGGTCCAAGGCGTTCTGGAGGGACTTCTTGTAGCCGGCGCTGGTGTAGCTGGCGCCGGAGACGGCGTCGATGTCGGCGCTGCCCGCGGTGACGGCGGCCTGGTTGAGCTTCGGGATCGAGTTGGCGCTGACCTGGTCGCTGCGTCCGCCCTTGGGCTTCTGTACGGCCTCGGCCTTGGTGATCTTGCCGCCGTTGTAGGTGATACGGACCTGGACGGGGCCGTACTGCGTCTCGGCGACGGCGCCGGTCAGCACGCGGGCGTCGGGCGCCACGTCGGCGGACCCACCGCCGCCTCCACCACCGTCATTGCCGGAATCTGCGGACCCGCCGCTGCCGCTGCCACTGCTGCCACTGCCCGAACCGGCCTGGCCGGATCCGGCAGCCGACCCGCCGCCACCGGACTGGGGAGCCTTGTCGAGGGCCGACTGGAGGGACTTCTTGTAGCCGGCGCTGGTGTAGCTGGCGCCGGAGACGGCGTCGATGTCGGCGCTGCCGGCGGTGACGGCGGCCTGGTTGAGCTTGGGGGCGGAGTTGGCGCTGATCTGGTCGCTGCGTCCGCCCTTGGGCATCTGGACGGCTTCAGCCTTGGTGATCTTGTCGCCGGCCATGGTGACACGGACCTGGACCGGGCCGTACTGCGTGTCGACCGCGTCCCCGGTGACCGTCTTCGCCTGAGCCGAGCCGGACGACGAGCCGCCGCCGCCACCGGACTGGGCGGCCTTGTCGAGAGCGGACTGGAGGGACTTCTTGTAGCCGGCGCTGGTGTACGTGGCGCCGGAGACGGCATCGATGTCGGCGCTGCCGGCGGTGACGGCGGCCTGGTTCAGCTTGGGGATCGAGTCGGCGCTGATCTGGTCGCTGCGTCCGCCTTGCGGCTTCTGGACGGCCTCGGCCTTGGTGATCTTTCCGCCGCTCATGGTGACGCGGACCTGGACCGGACCGTACTCGGTCTTGGACGCGGCTCCGGTGACGGCGCCGTCCTGGACGGCCGACTGCTCAGCGCCGCCCTGTGGCGACGCTCCGCCCTGCGCGGATGCGTCCGACGACGGGTCTGACGCCGGTTTCAGCGAGAGGACAAGGACGATCCCGGACACGGTGGCGGCGGTTGCGAGCATGGCACGCCGAATGGGGTGACTCTTCTTCATCGCTCCTGACTCCCGTCGCTCACATCTCGAACGACTCGTGATGGATGCGGCGGGCCGGTACGCCCGCGCCGCGGAGTGCTTCGTAGACCTGCTGTGCGAAGCCGGGAGGCCCGCACAGGAAAACGTCATGGCTGTCGACGTCCGGCAGCTTTCTGCGGAGAGTCTCCGCCGAGATGTCGGGGCGCTCCCCGTCCGGGCTGTTGACCGCGTACATGAGCCGGGCGCCGCGCTCGTCGGCGATGGCGGCCAGCTCGTCCCACAGGGCCAGGTCCTGGGTGCTGTTGGCCCGGTACAGCAGCGTCAGATCGCCGGGCGAGCCGGGCAGCGTCTCGAACAGCGCCCGCATCGGGGTGATGCCGACACCGCCCGCGATCAGCAGCACCTTGCCGCTCCGGCGCCGGGAGGCGGTCATCGCGCCGTACGGGCCCTCGGCCCAGACGCGGGTACCCGGCTCCAGCTCACACAGCTGGGAGGTGTGGTCGCCGATCGCCTTCACCGTGATGCGCAGCATGTTGGGGCGGGGCGCCGCCGACAGCGAGTACGGGTGTGAGCTGAAGCGCATGCCGGGCGCCATGAACCGCCACCGGAAGAACTGTCCGGCCTCGGCGCCGATGCGATGCAGCCGACGCCCCGAGATCAGCACCGAGACGACTCCGGGTGCCTCCTGGACGACGTCCGCGACGCGCATACGGTGCCGCAGGTTCAGCCGGATCGGCACGAGCACCCGGTACCAGAGCGCCAGCGCGGTCACGGCCCCGTACAGCGCGTACCAGGCCGTGGTCGCGGCGGGCTGGACGGCGAAGTCGTTGCCCGTCGACAGCTGGTGCCAGAAGGACAGGTACACGGCCGCGTACGTCAGCAGATGGATGTGGTACCAGGTGTCGTACGGGATCCTGCGCCGGATGCCGCCGATGGAGATCAGGCCGATGAACAGCAGCAGACTCGTGCCGATCGCGGCCTTGCCCATGTCCGGCAGCGTGTTCACCGAGTCGATGGTCTGCTGGACGATCCCGGAGAATCCGAGGCCGGCCTGCAGCGCGTAGCCGTACATGGTCAGGATGAGATGGGCGAGGACCAGGCAGAGCGTGTAACGCCCGCTCATCGCGTGCCAGCGGGCGACGCGGTCCGAGCCGACGCGGCGTTCCAGCGCGGGCACCCGGGCCATCTGCAACACCACGAGGGCCATCAGGTAGCCGGCCAGCAGACCGGTGATCCGGCCGGCGCCGAGTATCCGGTCCGTGTTGTTGGCGATGGCCGGAGTGTTGCTCCACCACAGCCAGACCACTCCCACCGCACCCGCCCAGACAGCGAGCAGCAGCGGGACTGCGGGATTGCGGCGAGGGCGGATACGGCGCAACGTCTGGCGCCGCGCAGCGCGACCGCCGGCGATCGTACTCACGGTTCCTCCGTGGGACTGGCGAGAGGGGGAGTGGCCCTTGGCCCAGTGGTACGTCGCTGGACGGCAGCTTGTTCAATCGACCAGGGAGCAACGGGTGAACTGCTGCGACTGGCGGTAACCCACGGCGACTTCAGACGCTTGGACTCGGCGGCAGGGCAGCGGCCCGCCTCAACGCGAAGGAGCCCCCAAGGGACGCGCTCCCAAAGGGGGCAGACGGACTCCGTGGCCGCCCCGGCCCAGCGCTCGGGGCAGCCACGGAGGGCTTACTCGGTGTGGTTACTCACTGGACTTACTGGTTGAGCTCGCAAGTCGCGAGGGCTTCGAGGCCCTCGGGCTTCTCGGCGGCGCGGCCGATCGCGGTCTCGATGCGGTTCAGGGCCGCTACGCGCTTGTCCTCGAGCGGGCCGAGGATGGCGTTCTGGATGAAGTTGGGGCCGCCCTGGCCGACGGTGTCGACGATGCGCTTGTTGGCCTCGGAGATCTGGTTGTCGAGCTGGGCGAGGTTGCTGTCCACCTCGGCCTGCGCGGAGGCGGGGATCTCGGCGGGGAGGCTCGGCTCGACGTCGGGGCAGCTGATGGTGCCCGCGGCACCGGCGTTGCCCGCGTCGTCCTCGGCTCCGCCCGCGTCCTCCGCGTCGTCGGCGTCCCCGGCATCGCCTTCGTCCTCGCCCGCAGCGTCGGTCGGCGCCTCGGTCGGCTCCTCCTCGGCCTCGCCGCCCGCGTCAGCCCCGCCACCCGCGTTGAGCTCGCAGGCCGCGAGGGCTTCGAGGCCCTCGGGCTTCTCGGCGGCGCGGCCGATGGCCGTCTCGATGCGGTTCAGGGCCGCTACGCGCTTGTCCTCGAGCGGGCCGAGGATGGCGTTCTGGATGAAGTTGGGGCCGCCCTGGCCGACGGTGTCGACGATGCGCTTGTTGGCCTCGGAGATCTGGTTGTCGAGCTGGGCGAGGTTGCTGTCCACCTCGGCCTGCGCGGAAGCCGGGATCTCGGCGGGGAGGCTGCCCTCCACCGCCGGACAGTTCACGGTGCCGGGCGACGCGTTCGTAGCGGCCTGGTCGGAGTTGTTCTTCGACGTCTCTCCGGCCAAGGCCGATCCGGCGATCACGGCGCCGGACAACACCACCGCGGCGGCGCCGCCGATCATCGCCACCCGGCGTCTGTTGTACTTCGGGAGAGCCCTGGACATGCGGAAGCCTCGCTCTGGTCGGGGGTTGGGCCGCCCGTGGTCGTTCGGGCGGCGCACTCCAGATGTCGTTTACAAACGCGGCGCCTGCGTTCAGCGGGAGATACGCGAAAGCGGTTTCAGCCGTTCAAACGAAACCTGAGATTTGTTCGCGGTCTTCTCCTGCGGCACCCGTCAGACCCCCGCGATTGACGAACCATGCAGAGTCCTGCATACTCATGCATGTCAGCGAATGCACTGTGAGGAGAAACCCGTGACCGAGCGCGTCGTACTCGCCTACTCGGGCGGCCTGGACACCTCCGTCGCCATCGGCTGGATCGCCGAGGAGACGGGCGCCGAGGTCATCGCCGTTGCCGTGGACGTCGGCCAGGGCGGCGAGGACCTGGACGTCATCCGCAAGCGCGCGCTCTCCTGCGGTGCCGTCGAGGCCGAGGTCGCGGACGCCAGGGACGAGTTCGCCGAGGAGTACTGCCTCCCGGCGATCAAGGCCAACGCCCTCTACATGGACCGCTATCCGCTGGTCTCCGCCCTCTCCCGGCCGACCATCGTCAAGCACCTCGTCGCCGCCGCCCAGAAGCACGGCGCCACCACGGTCGCCCACGGCTGCACCGGCAAGGGCAACGACCAGGTCCGCTTCGAGGCCGGCATCGTCGCCCTCGCCCCCGACCTCAAGTGCATCGCCCCGGTCCGCGACTACGCGATGACCCGGGACAAGGCGATCGCCTTCTGCGAGGAGAAGGGCCTGCCGATCGCCACCACCAAGAAGTCGCCGTACTCCATCGACCAGAACGTCTTCGGACGCGCCGTCGAGACCGGCTTCCTGGAAGACATCTGGAACGCCCCGATCGAGGACGTCTACGAGTACACGCAGAACCCCGCGCTCCCGCGTGAGCCCGACGAGGTCGTCATCACCTTCAAGGCGGGCGTCCCGGTCGCCATCGACGGCAAGCCCGTCACCGTCCTGCAGGCCATCCAGCAGCTCAACCAGCGCGCCGGCGCCCAGGGCATCGGCCGGATCGACATGGTCGAGGACCGCCTCGTCGGCATCAAGTCCCGCGAGGTGTACGAGGCTCCCGGCGCCATCGCGCTGATCACGGCCCACCAGGAGCTGGAGAACGTCACCGTCGAGCGCGAACTCGCCCGCTACAAGCGGCAGGTCGAGCAGCGCTGGGGCGAGCTGGTCTACGACGGCCTGTGGTTCTCCCCGCTCAAGCGCGCCCTGGACGGCTTCATCAACGAGGCCAACCAGCATGTCTCCGGCGACATCCGGATGACCCTGCACGGCGGTCGCGCCGTCGTCACCGGCCGCCGCTCGGAGTCGTCGCTGTACGACTTCAACCTCGCGACGTACGACACGGGCGACTCGTTCGACCAGTCGGCGGCGAAGGGCTTCATCGACATCTACAGCCTGTCGTCGAAGATCGCGGCACGGCGTGATCTGCAGGCGTAGCCTGACGGAGACCTGGCGTAAGCCTCGCCCGTACCGACCTGACAGCCGCCTCCTCACCTGCAAGGGTGGGGAGGCGGTCGCACATTCACCATCATCCGAGGAGCAGAGCAAGTGAGCAGCAACAGCGGTGACGTACGGCTCTGGGGCGGCCGTTTCGCCGACGGTCCCGCCGAGGCCCTGGCGAAGCTGTCCGCGTCCGTCCACTTCGACTGGCGGCTCGCGCCGTACGACATCGCCGGTTCGCGTGCCCACGCGCGCGTGCTGCACAAGGCAGGCTTGCTCACCGACGACGAGCTGACCCGGATGCTCGCCGGGCTCGACCAGCTCGAAGCCGATGTCGCCGACGGCTCCTTTGTCGGCACCATCGCCGACGAGGACGTCCACACCGCCCTGGAGCGGGGCCTGTTGGAGCGGCTCGGCCCGGACCTCGGCGGCAAGCTGCGCGCGGGCCGCTCGCGCAACGACCAAGTCGCCACGCTCTTCCGCATGTACCTGCGCGACCACGCCCGCATCATCGGCGGCCTGATCGCCGACCTCCAGGACGCCCTGATCGGCCTGGCCGAGGCCCACCCGGACGTCGCCATGCCGGGTCGTACGCACCTTCAGCACGCCCAGCCGGTGCTGTTCGCCCATCACGTACTGGCCCACGCCCAGGCCCTCTCCCGGGACGCGGAGCGGCTGCGCCAGTGGGACGAGCGCACGGCCGTGTCGCCGTACGGCTCGGGAGCGCTGGCCGGCTCCTCCCTCGGCCTCGACCCGGAGGCGGTCGCGAAGGACCTCGGCTTCGAGCACGGCAGCTCGGGCAACTCCATCGACGGCACGGCCTCGCGGGACTTCGTCGCAGAGTTCGCGTTCATCACCGCGATGATCGGCGTGAACCTCTCCCGGATCGCCGAGGAAATCATCCTCTGGAACACGAAGGAGTTCTCCTTCGTCACCCTCCACGACGCCTTCTCCACCGGCTCGTCGATCATGCCCCAGAAGAAGAACCCGGACATCGCGGAGCTGGCACGCGGCAAGTCGGGCCGCTTGATCGGCAACCTCTCCGGCCTGATGGCCACGCTCAAGGCCCTCCCGCTCGCGTACAACCGCGACCTCCAGGAGGACAAGGAGCCGGTCTTCGACTCCTGCGACCAACTGGAGGTCCTGCTCCCCGCGTTCACCGGCATGATGGCGACCCTGACCGTCAACCGCGAACGGATGGAGGAGCTGGCTCCGGCCGGTTTCTCGCTCGCCACGGACATCGCCGAGTGGCTGGTCAAGCAGGGCGTCCCGTTCCGCGTCGCCCACGAGGTAGCGGGCGAGTGCGTAAAGGTGGCCGAGTCCGAGAACAAGGAACTGGACCAGCTGACAGACGACCAGTTCGCAAAGATCTCCGCACACCTGACCCCCGAGGTCCGCTCAGTACTGAACGTCCCCGGCGCCCTGGCCTCCCGCAACGGGAGGGGCGGCACGGCCCCGAGTGCGGTAGCGATCCAACTGGCGGAGATAAAGGCGGATGTGGCAGCACAACACGAGTGGGCAACGGCCAAAGAGAAGCGGTAGAGAAGCGCCCCTATAGGGGCGCGGGGCTGTATCGATTTGCGGCTCCGCCGCGTGGGCGTGACAGGCCACGACGAACTTGGAGCCGCCAAATCCCCCAACAACCCGAGCGCTCATGCGGGGCCCAGGGACGTAGCCCCTGCCGGATGGGACGGGCAGGGGCGGCGGGGGGCGAGGAACACCTGTGGCGCCCCCCCCCGCGGGTACCGGGACTCTTGGGGAAAGCCCCGGCGTTGACGCCGGGGATGAATGCGTCTTTAGTACTCCAGCTGTAGATCGCGATCTTCATGTCTGAGCGGCTTGTCGCTGGTAGTGGCTGGCCTGGGATGGGGCCTGGCGGCGGCGTCGCCAGTGGGACCAGTCGAGCCGGTGAGTCGCGCCGTGGACGAGCCGGACGACGAGCGCGATGAACAGGCGCTGGATCTCGTTGCAGGTGAGCGGTATCAGCCCCTCCGGCTTCGGGTGACGCGCGTGTTCGTCGGCGCGGACGACGGCGAGGAAGGCATGGGCGAGCATCGCGAGGGTGACCCAGCGGTGCCAGGACGCCCAGCGCTGGACCTGGTGTTCGTCCAGTCCGGCCAGGCCCTTGCCGGACTGGAAGGTCTCCTCGACGGTCCATCGGCGTCCGGCGACCTGCACCAGGGTGGACAGCGGAACTTGTTTCGGTGAGTAACAGCGGTAAAAGGCGAGTTCACGGGTTCGTCGGTTGCGGCGGACGAGCAGCTGATGGTGGCCGGGCCGGTCGTCGGCGATGTCGGCCAGGGCCCAGTCGTAGAAGCGGTGCCCCGTGGCTCCGACGCCGGCGGATAGCTTCTGCCAGGCCCGCTTCGGCAGCTTCTTGACCAGGGCGTCGGCTCGGAACTTGCCCGCCCGGGTGGTGATCCGGTGGTCGCAGGCGACGGCAAGTACGTAGCCGACCTGCCGTTTCTCCAGCTCGGTTCGCAGGTGCGGGTTGCCTCCGTAGACTTCGTCGCCGGCCACCCAGGATGCAGGGACCCCGGCGTCCAGTGCTCGGCCGATCATGCGTGCGGCGAGGGCGGGTTTCGTGGCGAAGGCGACGCTGTCGGGGATTCCGGCGGCCCGGCAGCGGGCGGTGTCCTCGGTCCAGGAGCGCGGGAGATACAGCTCCCGGTCGATGGCCGCGTGTCCGAGCGGGGTGGAGTACGCGAGGTAGACGGCGACCTGGCTGTTCTCGATGCGTCCGGCGGTGCCGGTGTACTGGCGCTGCACGCCCACCGTGTGCGTGCCCTTCTTCAGGTCGCCGGTCTCGTCCACGACCAGCACCGCATCCTCGTGGTGCAGGTGCTCGACGACGAAGTCGCGGATGTCATCGCGTACCGCGTCCGCGTCCCACCTGGCCCTCGACAGCAGGTGCTGCAGACCGTACGGGGTCGCGTCCCCGGCATGCTCGGCAAGCGTCCAGCAGTTCTTGCGCGGCAGGTCCGACAATAACCCGAGCACGAACGCCCGTGCCCGGCGCCGTGGTTCCACCCGCGCGAACCGTCCCGCAATACGGCCCATCAGGACCTCGAACGCTTCCTGCCAGCGGGCAGGATCTATGCTGTGACCTGCGGCCACCGACTGATCTTCTGTCTTCACACACCGATGATCACCGGTGGCCTCATTGTCACTGGCCCGCACCGGGGCACGATGTGGTTCGACGCCCGGGCCACCTGCGACCAGGTCCTGCCACTGAACCTGGACGGCCGCCGAGCTGCGTCGTTCGCGGACTGGCTCGGCCGGAGGTCCATGGATCTGCTGGGCTGGTGAACGCTGGCGAAGTCCCGCTGGGCCGTGCATGGCCCGGGGAATCCGGTGCATGGCATGGCGCTCGAACTCAACCGCCACGGGAACGCTTGACCACATCAATCGCGGGTCAGGGCGTAAGGAAATCCGTGGACGGGCCCGCGGTAGATCACTTAGTGTGTGGCTCCACGCCCTGAGATGGATGGAAGGAGGCGAGTGCCGTGCGGTCCACACCTTTCCAGCGCTCCCTCTTTCCGCTGTCCCGGCGTGGTTCGTGAGTTCTGACCGGGAGCGCTCCAAGCAGCCTGTATCCCGGAGGAATCCATGACCGACGCGGTCATCCGCGCGCTCTCCGCGAGCGACGCTCATCTCTTCGACGCACTCCCCGACGCCCTGGGCGCCCGTGAAGGCCATCGGCGTACCCGGTTCCGCCCCGACTGGAAGCGCGTCGCCCTGCGCGACGGCGAGGTCGTCGCACGCGGCGCGTGGTGGGGCGGCCCCGACGACTCGGAGCCCGTCAACATCAACTGGTTCGACGTGGCCGAGGGCGAGGAGGAGGCCGGGGCCGAGCTCCTGCGCTCCGCTCCCTGGCAGGTCGAACTCGAGATCAACCTGCCCGGCGGCTGGCGGGAAAAGACCGACCTGCGCGCCGCCGCCGAGGCGCGCTTCGCCGCCGCACGAGCCGCAGGGTACGAACTCCTGGTGGAACGCTTCCTGTACCGCTGGACCCCGCAGCGAGGTCTGCCCGAGCGGCCCGGACGCCTGCGCTTCAGCGCCGAACCCGACGACACCGTGTTCTTCGACGCGTTGCGCCGCATCCACTCCGTGACCCTGGACGCCCACGCGCTCAGGGCCATCGAGGAGGGCGGCCTCGACCAGGCCGCCCAGGAGGAACTCGACTTCTTCCACTGGTGCCCCTCCCCACGGGAGTGGTGGCAGATCGCGCACACGCCGGAAGGCGACCTGGCCGGCATCCACATCCCGGCCCACAACCCCTCCGGCCCGACCATCGGCTTCATCGGAGTCGTCCCGGAACAGCGCGGTCGCGGCTACGCCTACGACCTCCTCGCGGAGTGCACCCACCTCCTCGTCGAGCAGGGCGCGGAGTTCATCAGCGGAGCGACGGACCAGGGCAACTTCCCCATGGCCGCGAACTTTGCCAAGGCCGGCTTCCCCGTCATCAGTGAACGCATCAACTTCCACCCGGCGGGCCACGCGGCCTAGCGAGGAGTAGCACGCGCTGAGGGGTCCGGTCAGAGGGCAGGTCCGGACCCCTTGTCAGCGACATGCGGGATCTGCGCTGTGGCCAGCGGCCACCATCTCGTCGTCAGACCACGTACCTCACGGTGATCAACGGTGGACGCACCCGTTTCTCGGACCAGCCCCACCAGCAAGATCACGGTCTACAGCTGGAGTATTAGGCTGCTCTGACGTGCGCGTTAGAGCGGACGTTGTTGCTGCTCGATGTACTGGCGGACGATCGCCAACGGTGCTCCGCCGCACGATGCGGAGAAATATGAGGGCGACCACAGGTGCCCGTGCATGAGGGCGCGGTTGATCCGGCCGGTGAACTCCTGGCGTATCCGGCGGGCGGAGACGCCCTTGAGGCTGTTGACCAGCTTCGAGACGGCGACCTTGGGCGGGTAGTGCACCAACAGGTGGACGTGATCGCGTTCGCCGTTGAACTCCTTCAGCTCCGCCTCGAAGTCCTCGCAGACCTTGCGCATGACCTCTTCGCAGCGCGTCAACATCTCGTCATTGAAGACTCCACGCCGGTTCTTCGTCACGAAGACCAAGTGCACATGCATCGCCGAAACAACGTGCCTGCCACGTCTGTAGTCGTCCTGCTCATCCATGAGACCAATCGTAGTAGGATCTTGGGCGTGCAGCTCCGCTACAACTACCGGGCCTACCCGGACGCCACCCAGCGCCGTGCGCTGGCCAGTGCGTTCGGGTGCGCCCGCGTGGTGTGGAACGACTGCCTGCGCGACCGCAAGCAAGCGCACGCGGCAGGGCTGCCGTATGTGAAGTCGGCGGATTTGTCCCGGCTTCGCATCACTCAGGCCAAGCGCACCGAGGAACGAGCCTGGCTCGCCGACGTGTCGGCGGTCGTCCTGCAACAGTCCCTGCGGGACCTGGACACCGCCTACAAGAACTTCTTTGACTCGATTCTGGGCAAGCGGCAGGGCCGCAAGGCCGGCCCGCCCCGCTACAAATCGAAGAAGGACATCCGGCAGTCGATCCGCCTCAACACCAACGCCTTCTCTCTGAAGGAGAACGGCACGGTGTACGTGGCCAAGGTCGGCAACCTCAAAGTCAAGTGGTCCCGCCGCCTGCCGGCCGCACCCACCTCTCTGACCGTCACCAAGGACAGCTCCGGCCGGTACTTCCTCAGCTTCGTCGTAGACACCGAGCCGGACACCCTCCCCGAGGTGGACGCAGAGGCAGGTATCGACCTTGGCCTGTCCGCCTTCGCGGTCCTGTCCAACGGCCGGAAGATCGACAGCCCGCGCTTCCTGCGCCGGGCCGTATCAGCGGTTTGATGTTCAATTCGGGAAGTTCTCGCAGTTGGTTCCGTTGATGACATCTCATCAACGTCCGCCACGGCGCTCAAGTTCTCGGCGAAGAGCAAGGTTCTCGCCGTGGGCTTCTTCGAGTGCCTTCCGGAGCTCCGTGACCTCTTGGTGGTGCCGCTTCTTGAGCCGGGCGACCTCTCCGGTCAACGCTGCCACGATGTTGCTGTCGCCCTGTTCCGGGATCGGGCGGGGTGCCGGGCGGTGCGTGGCCCGTCGGTGCTCGATCCTCGCCCGCAACTCCGGGTTCTTGTAGAGGAAGTTCTGTGAGACGCCTGCCTCGCGCTGAACGGCCTGGAAGGTCACCTGTTCGCCGCTCTTGATCAGCCGCCGGATGGCCGCCTCGGCGGCTTGCGTCTTCTCCGCCGACTTTCGGCGGGCGGCTTCCTTGAGGGTGTCAATCCTCTGCTGCCTGTTGTCGCTCATGGCTGCGTCCTCCGGTGGCGGGTGATGTCGATGGTGATCGGCGTAGGGCCCGAGGTGGGGCTGCCGGCGCCCTGGCAGGGACGCTCGGGGGTCTCCTGCATGGTGGCCAGCAGTTTCACCAGGGCGTCACGCTCAGCAGCCCGCTGGACGAGCCACACGTTGTCCTCGGGCATCGGTCGACCGTGTCGGGCCTGAAACTGGTCATGGTGCCGCTGGATCAGGGCCTCGGTCTCGGCGAGCTGCCGCTGGAGGGTGTCCAGATGGCTGGAGTCGGTGACGAACACCGAGCAGGTCAGGCAGGCGTTTCCCTTGTCGCAGTTTTGGAGTGGTGGCAGCAGGCAGTAGCCGTGCGGGAGGAACCGGTCGGCCCGGTTGAACAGCTGCATGCCGTCGTGATCCTCGCGGGAGAACGCCACTGCAGTGCCGTCCGCTTTGAACTTCCTGGTGGCCAAGAAGGCTTGCTCTGCGTGCTCGTCGCGTCGAGCCACGTAGTGCATCGACATCGTCGGGTTCGAGTGTCCGGCGTATCGCATCAGGACGTGGACGGGGAGGCCCAATTCTGCGAGCTTGGTCAGCTTGGTGTGGCGGAAGCGGTGCGTGTGGCTCAGCCGGAACGGGCGGCCCTGCGAGTCGGTGATCTGGGCGACTTCACTGAACTTGCGCAGGGCGGCTCCGTAGGTGCTGCGGTAGAACGGCTTGGTGCCGTGGGCGTTCGTCACCAGTTGGAGGAACAGGTGCGTGGGCGAGGCATCAGGGAAGCGCTGTTGCAGCCACCGGCGCTGTTCGTCGATCACGGCGACGACCTCGGCATCGACAAAGATGGAGTCCGACGCCTTATCGATCTTGCTTTGGGCGTAGTGGAATCGGGCGACGGCATCCCCCTCAGCCGCCTTGACCGCGGCTGGAGTCGCTGGGGACAGGCAGTCGAAGTCGCATAGGCAGATTTCGCTGGCGCGTCGCCCGGTAAGGATCTGGAGGAGCAAGATCCGCATGCTCTGGGGGTCGCCGTGGCCAGGCACCGCCGTCTCGATGCCATTGACGCTGACGGACACCAGCTCATCGGCGGGAGCGGCCAGGACCGGGAGCCAGGCCGTGATCTGGGCGAGGGTGTGGTCGTCGACGTACTGCTCTTCGCGGACCCGAGATGCTGGCTCACGCACGCGCTTCATATGGCGTCGCCAGATGGGCGGGTGTGCCTCGGTGAGGGCGAGCCAGGGCGAGGTGCCAACCTGCGCAGGGACGTCCGGCAGGTTGTCCAGGAGAAAGCTCATCAGATCGGCCACTGCCCGGATGGGCTCGTTGATCGCGCGGGGCTCTACTTTGCCGCCGGCCTCCCGCCCCCGGTTGGCGGGATCGCTCAGCCAGTGGCGAAATGTGGCGGCCAGACGGTGTGCCTCGGCCGCCGGGCCGGCGATGGCATGCGGCGAGGGCTGTCCGGCCAGCCAGCGATCGAGCCACATGAGCGCGCTAAGCCTGCCGCCGATCGTTCCCCAGGTCATCTGGCCCGATTCCAGCGCCGTCCCGAGATGCCACTTGACGCTCTGCCGTAGCCAGGGGATTCGCAGGTTGCCGGGGCGCCAGTTCTCCGACCGGCGGGGCTCGCGAGCCCGCAGGGGGATGCCTGGATCACAGCGCGGACTCCAGACATCCATTTCCCACCAGGCGCCGGTGTTCAGTCGGGCAGCCAACGCCCACCCCGGCCTGCCGTAGAGGAACCTCTGGAGGGTTGCAGTCCCGGAGGGAGCGGGAAGCCGTCCTTGGTGTGCGACGAAACTGGCCTGGTAGAGCTTGGTGAACTCCCGCTCTCCAAGGGCCGTGAGAGAAGGCGGGCGGCCATACCCAGCCTGCTCGGCCCACCAGAGGGCCTCCGCGATCTGATTGATCTCGACGGTGGACACCTTGCCGCCGTCTCGGTACTGCCAGAAGGCCATCCAAGCCAGTTCCGTGCGCAGCGACGACGGCAGCCTGCCCAGCTTGATGGTCATGGCGGCGCCTGGGCGGATCCGCGTGATCCAGCCGTCGATCCGGGGGCCGAGGATTTCGCCTCGCCATTCGGCCGGCAGGTCGGCGACGAGCCCGGAGAGCGGGTCCGGTCCGGCCTGGGCGAGGACGGCTCGGAGGGTGTCAGAGGGCTTCAAGGTTGACCTTCCAGCCGTTGGTGTAGCTCTTCCAGTTCGCTGCCGCCCGCAGGGCTTCGTCTTCGGTGACCCAGCCGTAGAGGTCCAGGGTGGTTTGGACGTGGGCGTGTCCCAGTCGACGGGAGACGACCCATTCCGGGGTGCCGCCGATGAGCAGCGCGGTGGCGTGGGTGTGCCGGAACCAGTGCGGGGTCCAGTCGCTGGGACCTGCGCCCTTGCGTTTGAGGGCGGTCACCTTGTCGCGGACGGTGCCCTCGCGCAGAGCGGACAGGTAGGGCGGCCGGTCGAGGTTCACGAACAGCGGGTCGCCGGGATCGACGGGCATGCCAAGGTCGGCGGCGCTCATGGCGAGGTGAGTGAGGTAGTCGGCATAGAGGCGTTCGAGATCGCCGCCGACGTAGACACGGCGGGGGCGGAGCATTTTCACGCGGGCGTCGTTGGGGTTGTCCTCGCGGGGGACAACCTCGATGTGCGGGGTGGCGCCGCGTCCCATGACGAACTCGCGGATGCGCATGCCCAGGGCCTCGCCAAGGCGCATGCCGGTCTCCGCGAGAAGGGCAAAGAGGAACCGGTCGCGCAGGTTGCCGACCCATTCCCCGGCCGCGGGGTCGTAGGTTGCGCAGCCGTCGAGGATCGCCTGTACCTGTTGCGGCAGCAGGACCGGGGGCCGGTCGCGGCGCCTGACGGTGCGGACGCGGACCAGCGAGGACGGTCCAGCCTCCGTGCGGGCGTCCAGGTGGGAGAGCAGCCCTCGGGCCGGTGCCTTGCGCGGGGCCCCGCGCAGGATCTTCGCGGCCACCGGCACGTCGTTGATGGCGTCCTGCCACTTGTAGAAGGAGATCAGGGCGCCGAGCCGGGCCTCCAGCGTCGTGGCCTCCGGGCCATCCTCGGGCCTGGCGATGGTGCGCTCGACCGTCCGCCCGTTCCGCAGCCACGACAGGTAAGCAGCGACCGTCGGGACGCCGACCGCGTTCCACTTCCCGGGCTCGCCGCGCTGTTCCAGGAAGGTCCACCACTGGGCCAGGCTCGTCGCGTACGACCGGACGGTGTTCGGCGACCAATACCGCCTGTGCGCCTCCAGCCACTCCTCGACCGGTGCCACCGTCTTGTAGTCCTGGCCGACCACGGTCCAGGTACGACGTTCCCCCGGCGGTCGGAGAGCAAGGGTGTATGCCATCTTCCCCCTCGTTCCTGCTCGTTGATGAGAGCCTGCTGATACCTCTTCATCAACGAGCAAGGTTGAGACGGGTCACTACTCGTTCATTACGTAGATGAGATGTGGCTAAGCCCCGTGGATAACGGGCCGAGAAGAAACTCAAACGCCTTCAGCGGGAGCTGTCCCGCAAGACCAAGGGATCGAAGAACCGGGCCAAGGCCCGCACCAAGGTCGCACGCCAGCACGCCAAGGTGGCGGACCGGCGCCGGGACTGGCACCACAAGGCATCCACACAGATCATTCGCGACAACCAAGCGGTGTACGTGGAAGACCTCGCGGTGTCCGGCCTCGGGCGCACCCGGCTCGCCAAGTCCGTGCACGACGCGGGATGGTCCGCGTTCGTCGGCATGCTGGAATACAAGGCGGCTCTGCACGGCCGCACCTTCGCCAAGGTAGACCGCGCTTTCCCGTCCTCTCAGGTCTGCTCGGCCTGCGGATTTAGGGACGGCCCCAAACCCCTGCACGTCCGGGAGTGGGCGTGCGGGGCCTGTGGCACCGTGCACGACCGCGACCACAACGCAGCCCGCAACGTCCTCTTCGAAGGACGCCGCATCGTCGCCGCCGGACGGGCGGAGACGCTAAACGCCTGTGGAGCGCCGGCAAGACGGGCACCCGTGCCTGCGCAGCGCGGTGAAGCAGGAAGCCCCCGGAAGGGTCAGACGACCCGGGACGGAATCCCTGGACTTTAGGCCAGGGAGCACGTCAAGTTGGTCAAGCAGCCGCACCGGCACCGCCGGAGCCGACCGAACGGAGCCCCCGATGCCCTTCGCCCGCCTCGCGACCGCCACCACCCCCACCTGCCACATCGGCCTGGGCCTCGCCGCGGTAGCCCGCCCCGGCTACATCAACCTGGGCCGCGACCAAGACCTGCCGGAGGCACGAAGCGTCGAGGCCCTACGCGAGCGATCCCGCGAACTCCTCAACGCCGCCTACGCCCAAGGCGTCCGCTACTTCGACGCGGCCCGCTCCTACGGCCGCTCCGAGGAGTTCCTCGCCGACTGGCTCCGCACCCGCCCCGACGTCGACGATGTAGTCATCGGCAGCAAGTGGGGCTACACCTACACCGCGGACTGGCGCACGGACGCCGAGAAGCACGAGGTCAAGGACCACAGCACCGCCACCTACGAGCGTCAGCGCGCCGAGACCGCCGCCCTGCTCGGCGACCGGCTCGACCTCTACCAGATCCACTCGGTGACCCCGGACAGCCCGGCCCTCACGGACAAGGAACTGCACGCCAAGCTGGCGGAAGCCGCCGCCCAGGGGATCACGATCGGCTTCTCCACCAGCGGACCGGCCCAGGCCGACGCCATCCGGACCGCGCTCGCCGTGACCGTCGACGGCGAGCCCCTGTTCCGCACCGTCCAGGCCACCTACAACGCCCTGGAGACCTCCGCCGCACCCGCCCTCGCCGAGGCCCACGACGCCGGACTCACCGTGCTCGTCAAGGAGGCCATGGCCAACGGCCGCCTTGCCGGTGCGCACGCACCCGAAGTCGTACGCGCGATCGCCGAGTCGGCGGAACTCGGCCCCGACGCGGTGGCCCTCGCCCTCGTCCTGCGCCAGCCCTGGGCCGGCGTCGTCCTCTCCGGCGCGGCCACCGTCAACCAGCTCGTCTCGAACCTGCACGCCGCGGTGGTCGACCTCGACGACGAACAGGTGGCCCGGCTGGCCGCACTCGCCGAGGAGCCGCACGCGTACTGGGAGCGGCGCGGGCAGCTGCCCTGGCACTGAGCACCCGCTGATCCTGCCGAAACACAGGCGCGGATGAGCCACGTACGCCTTGAATGAGACATTGATGTCTCACATGGGTTATGGTCGTCTCATGGCTGTCGACCGCGCACACGTACTCCGCAGTGCCGCCGCGCTGCTCACTCGCAAGGCCACCGCCACCATGGATGAGGTCGCCAAGGCGGCCGGGATCAGCAGGGCCACCCTGCACCGCCAGTTCGCGGGACGGGACGCGCTCGTACGGGCCCTCGAAGCTCTCGGCATCGAGGAGTGCGAGGCCGCGCTGGACGCGGCGCGGCTCGACGAGGGGCCCGCGAGCGAGGCCGTACGCCGTCTCGTGCGTGAGATCGAGCCCGCCGCCGGACTGCTCTCGTTCCTCTACACGGAGAACCAGCTCTTCGAGGGCGAGCAGCAGAACGAGGGCTGGGAGCGGCTCGACGCCCGGATCTCCGCCCTGTTCCGGCGTGGCCAGGAGAGCGGCGAGTTCCGTATCGACCTCACCCCGGCCTGGCTCACCGAGGCGCTGTTCGGACTGGTCGCGTCCGGCGCCTGGGTGGTCCTGAACGGCAAGGTCGCCGCCAAGGACTTTCACCACATGATCGTCGAGCTGTTGCTCGGCGGCGCACTCCGGAGGGAATCATGACGAGCACGCACCAGTGGACGGCGGCGACGGAGGTGGAGAAGCGCCCCGGGCGCTGGCTCGCGCTGGCCGTGCTCGTCCTCGCCGTGCTGCTCGTGGCCGTCGACGCGACCGTGCTGGGGCTCGCCACCCCGTACATCAGCGAGGACCTGAAGCCGTCCGGAACGCAGTTGCTGTGGATCGGTGACGTCTACTCGTTCGTGATCGCCGGTCTGCTCGTCTCGATGGGCAGCCTCGGCGACCGTATCGGCCGTAAGAAGCTGCTGCTCATCGGCTCGGTCGCGTTCGGTCTTGTCTCCGTGCTCAACGCCTATGCGAGCACTCCTGAGTTGCTGATCGTGGCGAGGGCGCTGCTCGGTGTCGCGGGTGCGACCCTGATGCCCGCCACGCTCGCCCTCATCCGTAACCTCTTCCACGACCCGCGTGAACGCAGTCTCGCCGTCGGCATCTGGGGCGCGACCGCATCCGCGGGCATGGCGATCGGACCGATCGCCGGCGGTTTCCTGCTGGAGCACTTCTGGTGGGGTTCTGTCTTCCTCATCAACCTCCCCGTGATGGCGGTCCTCGTCCTCGTCGGCATGAAGCTGCTGCCCGAGTCCCGCAACCCCGAGCCCGGTCCCTGGGACCTGATCAGCGTCTTCCTGTCCCTCGTCGGCATGGTCGGCATCGTGTACGGGATCAAGGAGACCGCCGCGCACGGGGGGAGCGGGCAGGCGGCTGCCGCGGGACTACTCGGTGGGGTCGCGCTCTTCGGCTTCGTGCGACGTCAACTCACCCTGAAATCACCGCTGTTGGACATGCGGCTGTTCCGCAATCGTGGCTTCTCGGCGGCCGTGCTCGCCGATCTGCTGACCATTCTCGGTCTGTCCGGACTGGTCTTCTTCCTCTCGCAGTATCTGCAACTCGTCCAGGGCATGCGGCCGTTGATGGCGGGTCTCGCCGAACTGCCCGCCGCGGTGGGAGCGGTGGTGGCCGGCCTGATCGCTGGCACGGTGGCGCGCCGGTACTCGGTCCGTGCCGTCGTCGCGGGCGGGCTCGCCGCGGTCGGCCTCGCGCTGGCCACGCTCACGCTGCTGGACCAGTCCACCGGCTACCCGCTTCTCGGCGGTGCGCTGCTGGTCGTCGGCGTCGGCGCGGGCTTCTCGTTCACCGTGACCGCCGACGTGATCCTCTCCAGCGTGCCCAAGGAGCAGGCGGGCGCGGCGTCCGCGGTCTCCGAGACGGCGTACGAACTCGGCGCTGCCCTCGGCATCGCGCTGCTCGGCTCCATCGTCACCGGTGTCTACGGCGGATTCACGGCTCCGGCCGGTACGCCCCCGGAGGTGGCCGCCGCGGCACACGAGTCCCTGGGCGGCGCGGTGGAGGCCACGGCCGGTCTGCCCAACGCTCAGGCGCTGCTGGACGCCGCCCGCGCGGCCTTCGTCGACGGGCTCACGCTCGCCGCGGGCGCGGGCGCGGTGGTGCTGCTGGGCGCGGCGGTGGCGGCATGGTTCCTGCTGCGCGGGCAGCGGCTGGAGAGCGGGGCGGAGCACCCGTAGCCCTTCGTGCCCGGTGTGGGCGTACGGCTCAAATCCCCAGCTCAGGGGTTCCTTTAAGCCCGCTTTCGCCTTCACCTGATGGTCTTGGTCACGTACCCGATGTCGTCCCATACGGCTGAAGGAGCCACCGACCATGACACGTCGTACCCGTAAGACAGTTGTCGTCGCCGTCACCGTGCTGGCCGCCGCGGGCCTGGCCGGAGGCGGCGTCGCCATCGCCGCCGACGGCGACGAACCGACGCGCGACAAGGTCGAGTTCGTCGTCGAGGAAGGCACGTCGAACAGCGGAACCAGCCTCTACGACCGCGAGGACTGCCCCGAGAAGGACGGGACCGGCGGCAGCAGCCCGTCCGAGTCCACGGGCGATCCCGCCGAAGCACTGTGACCGCCGCATGACCGCCGCATCCCCGTCCCCCGGAGGCCACGAGGACCGCGCGAGCCGTCAAGGCCGCGCAAGCCTTGACGGCCGCGAAAGCCTTGACCGCGAAGGCTTCGAGGGCCGCGAAGGCAAGCTTCTCGAAGAGGCGCTCTTCGAGGTCAAGCGGGTGATCGTCGGCCAGGACCGCATGGTGGAGCGGATGTTCACCGCGGTCCTGGCCCGTGGGCACTGCCTGCTGCAGGGCGTGCCCGGTGTTGCCAAGACGCTCGCCGCGAAGACCCTGGCCGAGGTCGCGGGCGGAAAGTTCGCGAGGCTCCAGTTCACCCCGGACCTCGTACCGTCCGACATCTCCGGCACCCGGATCTACCGGCAGTCCAGCGAGACCTTCACCGTCGAACCCGGCCCCGTCGTCGCGAACTTCGTCCTCGCCGACGAGATCAACCGCGCCCCCGCCAAGGTGCAGTCCGCGCTCCTCGAAGTGATGGGCGAGCACCAGGTTTCCATCGGCGGCACGACCATCCCCGTACCCGAGCCGTTCCTCGTACTCGCCACCCAGAATCCCATCGAGTCCGAGGGCGTCTACCAACTCCCCGAAGCCCAGCGCGACCGCTTCCTGCTCAAGGTGGAGATCGCCGCCCCGAGCGAGTCCGAAGAGCTGGCGATCCTCTACCGGATGAGTGTCGACCCGCCCCGGGCACGCCCCGTCCTCACCCCGGAGCGGCTGATCGCGCTCCAGCGCGCCGCCGATGAGGTGTTCGTGCACCACGCGATCGCCGAGTACGCGGTACGGCTGATCGTCTCGACCCGCGAACTCGCGGGCCGCGACGGCCGGCTGGCGCACGGCGCGGGACCTCGCGCCACCCTCGGCCTGGTCGCCGCCGCCCGCGCGCTCGCCCTGCTGCGCGGCCGCGGCTACGTCCTTCCCGAGGACGTACACGATCTGGCTCACGAGGTCATCGCGCACCGGCTGGTGCTGTCCTTCGACGCGCTCGCCGACGGTGTCGGCGGAGCCGAGATCGTCGACGAGGTACTGGCCGCGGTGGAGCAGCCGCGGGTCAGTCCGCGCCACGACCTCGGGCCCGACCCTCAGGAGTATGTGGCATGAGCGGCAGCACCCCGAGCCTGCGCGAACTAACCCCCGAACAAGCCCTGAAACACCTGGAGCTGCTCTTCACCCGCCGCCCCGACGGCCTCCTCCAGGGCGATCACACAGGGCTTGTGCCCGGTCCCGGCAGCGAGGTGTCCGAGACCCGTCCGTACGTCATCGGGGACGACGTACGCCGGATGGACTGGAGCGCCACCGCGCGCACCACCGTCCCGCACGTCCGGCTCACCCTCGCCGACCGCGAACTGACCACCTGGATCGTCCTCGACGCCTCCGCGAGCATGGACTTCGGCACCGCTCAGATGGAGAAGCGCGACCTGGCCGTCGGCGCCGCCGCGGCCGTCGCCTTCCTCACCGAGCGGGCCGGAAACCGGATCGGCGCCCAGATCACCGGCCCCGACGGCATCCGGCGGATCCCACCGCGCACCGGCCGCGCCCACCTCCTCAGAGTCCTGCGCGCCGCCCTGGACCGGCCCCGCGTGGCACCCGGCCCGCCCGTCGCCGGCCAGAGCCTCGCCGACGCCCTGTACGCGCTGCGCACCCTGCCGGGGCGGGGACTCGTCGCCGTCGTCTCCGACTTCCTGGAGACGGGCTGGGAGCAGCCGTTGCGCACCATCGCCCACCGCCACCAGCTGCTCGCGGTCGAGACGGTCGACCCCCGCGAACTGGAGCTGCCCGACGTCGGGTTGCTCACCGTCGTCGACCCCGAGACCGGCCGCAAGCGGGAAATCCCCACCAACGCACGGCGGTTGCGTGAGCGGTACGCCGCGGCGGCGCAGGAACAGCGGGCGTTGATCAAGGCCTCCATACGCCGGTCCGGCGCGGCCCATCTGCGGCTGCGTACGGATCGCGACTGGGTGCGGGATGTCGTACGCCATGTCGCGGCCCAGCGGCGCAGGGCCGGAGGCGGTGCCGCGTGAACGCCCGGCGGGTGAGCGCCACGTCACCGCCGTCCGCATCCGTCCTCCGGGAGCTGCCATGAGTCTGCGTTCCCCCGGCTGGCTGCTGCTCCTGGTGCCGCTGCTCGCGCTGATCGCCGTGTATCTGGTGGTGCAGCGCCGACGCGGCCGGTACGCCGTCCGGTTCACCAACCTCGATCTGCTGGACAAGGTCGCGCCCAGGCAGCCCGGCTGGCGCCGGCATGTCCCCGCGGCCGCCTTCTGCGCCATGGTCGGCCTGCTGATCGTCGGCTTCGCCCGGCCCACCACTGAGGTGCAGGTGCCGCGCGAACGGGCCACGATCGTCGTCGCCTTCGACGTCTCGGCCTCCATGGAGGCCACGGATGTTGAGCCGACCCGCTTCGAGGCGGCCCAGCAAGCCGCCCTCGCCTTCGTCGACCGGCTGCCCGAGCGCTTCAACGCCGGGCTCGTCCCCTTCAGCGGCAGCGCCAGCGTGGCGGTGCCGCCGACCACCGACCGGGCCGCGCTGCGCACCGCCATCGAACGGCTCGCCACCGGCGAGGGCACGGCGATCGGCGAGGCCGTCGTCGCCTCGCGCGACGCCGTCCGCATGCTCGACCGGGAGGCCGAGCGGCGCCCGCCGCCCGCGCACATCGTGCTCCTGTCGGACGGCTCCAACACCACGGGCCGCTCCATCGAAGAGGCGGCCCAGGAGGCGGCCGGCGACCGGATCCCCGTCTCGACGATCGCGTACGGCACGGAAGGGGGCACCATTGAGCTGCCCTCGGGCGACAGCATCCCCGTCCCTGTGGACGGGCCCGCTCTGGAGAGCCTCGCCTCCAGCACCGGAGGCGACTTCCACGAGGCCGCGACCGGAGAAGAACTCCAGGCGGTGTACGAGGACATCGGCAGCTCCGTGGGGCATCGCACGGAGGAACGCGAGATCTGGCAGTGGTTCGTCGCGGCGGGGCTGCTTGCGGCCTTGGCCGCCGCAGCTACTTCGTTGCTTTGGTTCTCGAGGTTGCCGTGAGGCGGCGGCGTTTCGCTGGAGGGCGGTTGGGAGGTGCGGGTGCGTTGTGGCTGGTCGCGCCGTTCCCCGCGCCCCTTACGGGCGCTGGTCGAGCCCTGCGGCGGAGCCACGTGTGTTGCACCCCCGCGAGCCTTACGGGGCGCTGGTCGCGCCCGTGGTGGGGAGGAGCCGCATGTGCCGCAGCTTCGTAACCCGGAAGGGGCGCTGGTCGAGCCGCAACTTGAAACAGCCCTGTGTGCCCCTACAGGGGTCCGCGGTGACCTAGGAGGAGCTTTTCGTGTCCGACAACCGATACACCGGCCACCCGGAACCCGCGGCCCCTCCGGGCGCTGGGCCCGACGGTCGCGATCATCCGTACGGTGACGGCGGAGCTGACGACGGCTGGTCGAGGCCGGAGGCCGACGGCGGGTACCCCGGTCTGGCCGCCGCGCGCAGCGACCCGTTCGATCGTGCCGACGTCGGCGACGCGGACCGGGTCGCGCCTTCGCACGAGCCGGACAGCGGTATGGAGCCGGGCGCCCAGGGCGGCGGCCCGTCCTCGAGTGGGCCCGCCCAACCCCCGCACGTCGGCCTCGGCGAGCCCCGCGGGCCCGCGTTCGTGCCGGGGCGGCCGCCGCCGGCCTTCGGGCCGGCACCGCATGCCGACCGGACGCCGGAGGCGTATGCGTCGCCGTACGCCGGCCCGCAGCCACCGGCCCCGCGGGCGCCCCGTAAGCCCCGGCCGGTCGTCGCGGCCGTCCTCGCCGCCGTGCTCGCGGGTGGGGCTGCCGGGTACGCCGCCGGGGGCTTCGGCGAGTCGGACTCCGACGCGCCCGCCGCCGCGCAGGACGTCGGTGGGCTCGAAGCCGTCGCCGCGCGGGTGCTGCCCAGTGTGGTGTCGATCCAGACGGACGACGGGCAGGGCTCGGGGTTCGTGTTCGACGAGCGTGGCCGGATCCTCACCAACGCGCATGTGGTGGCGGGCAGTTCGGAGGTGTCGATCGAGCTGCAGGACGGCCGGCGGCTTCGTGCGGACGTACTCGGTGACGATCGCGCCAACGACGTGGCCGTCCTCGAACCCGAGACGGCACGCGGTCTGCGCGCCGCCCATCTGGCCACCGGCGCCCGGCCCGGCGTCGGCGACACCGTCCTCGCCATCGGCTCCCCGCTCGGCCTGAGCGGAACCGTCACCTCCGGCATCGTCAGCGCCCTCGACCGCTCCGTACAGCTCGGCGAGGGCGGCGGGCGACGCCCCGCCCTGCAGACCGACGCGTCGATCAACCCCGGAAACTCCGGGGGACCCCTCGTAGACGCCCGCGGCCGCGTCATCGGCATCAATACGGCCATCGCGACGTTGGACCAGCAACGCGGTGGTTCCATAGGCATCGGGTTCGCGATCCCGGTCGCCGACGCCAGGGAAGCCGCGCAGGCGATCATCGACGGAAGCTAGCGGCAAGGGGTGGAACACCATGAGGCTTCTGGTGGTCGAGGACGAAGAAGACCTGGTCGTCGCGCTCAAGGTCGGCCTCGTCAGGGCCGGGTACGCCGTCGACGTCGCCCCGGACGTCGACACGGCCACGGAGAAGCTGGCCGTGAACGACTACGACCTCGTCCTGCTGGACCTCAATCTGCCGGACGGCGACGGGTTCGCGGTGTGCCGGGCGGTACGGGCGACCCAGGGCGGCCCGCGCATCCTGATGCTCACCGCCCGCGACCGGCTCGCCGACCGCGTCCGCGGCCTCGACGAGGGCGCCGACGACTACCTGGTCAAACCCTTCGCGCTGCCCGAACTCCTCGCCCGTATCCGCGCCCTGCTGCGCCGCGAGGACGGCGGCACCTCGGTCGTCGAGGTCGGCGAACTCCGCCTGGACACCGCCCGCTTCGAGGCCTTCCGCGGGGACCGCCCACTCCACCTCACCCCCAAGGAATTCGGCGTCCTGCACTATCTGATGACCCGTCCAGGCCGCGTCGTACCGGCCGAGGAACTGCTCGAACACGTCTGGGACGAGAACGCCGACCCGTTCACCAACACCGTGCGGGTCACGGTCGGCTCCCTGCGCCGGAAGATCACCGGAGAAGAGGAGCCCCTCATCGAGACGGTGATCCGGCAGGGCTACCGCCTCAAGGAGGACAACGGGCTCAGGGAGGACGCGGGATGACCGGCCCCCGCCGCCGGGGCCGGCTGATCGCCCCACTCCGGCTCGTACGGGCGAAGCTGCGCCTGCCCGCCTTCACCCACACCATCCGCTTCCGGCTCACCGTCCTCTACTCCGGCCTGCTGTTCGTCCTCACCGCCCTCGTCCTCGGCGCGACGTACTTCGTCGTCGAGCGCAGCGGCGAGGCGCACCCGGTCAGCGATCAGTTCCGGGCGAAGAAGTACGTGAACGGCGTCTACTGGGGCGAGGTCGACGCCGTGAAGCTCAAGGAGGTCGAGGCCGCCGTCAACTACGCGACCCTGGACAACCTCCGCAGCTCCTCCTTCGTCGTACTCGGCGGCCTCGCCGTCACCAGCCTCGCCATCGGCTGGATCCTCTCCGGCCGCGTGCTGCGTCCCGTACGGGCCATCTCCCGTACGGCCGCCGACATCCAGGCCACCGACCTCTCGCAGCGCATCCGGCTCGACGGGCCGAAGGACGAACTGCGCGACCTCGCCAACACCATCGACTCCATGCTCGACCGGCTCGACGAGGCCTTCCAGGCCCAGCGCCAGCTCATCGACGACGCCTCGCACGAACTGCGCAGCCCGCTCGCCATCATCCGCGCCAACCTGGACGCGGTGCTGACCACCGAGGAGTCCGACGAAGCGGAACGCAGGGCCGCCGCCCGCAGTGTGGACCGCGCGACGACCCGTATGACCCGGCTGGTCGAGGACCTGCTGGCCACGGCCCGCCGTACCGCGCCCGCGCTCGCCGACGCCGACGTGGACCTGGCGGCGGCGGCCGGCGAGGCCTGCGAGGAGTTCGCGCCGCTGGCCACCGAGCGCGGTCTCGTCCTGTACCGCAGCCTCGCCACAGGCCTGACAGTCATCGGCGACCACGACGCGCTGCGCCGGGCCATGGGCAACCTGCTTTCCAACGCCGTACGACTCGCTCCACCCGGCACCCGCATCACCGTCTCGGCGGGCCGCTCGGAGGGCTGGCTCTGGACATCCGTACAGGACGAGGGCCCCGGCATCTTGGACGACGACCAGGCCCGTGTCTTCGACCGCTTCTGGCGAGCGAGGAGCAACGGCGGCGGCCGAGACCGCCACGCGGGCCTGGGCCTCGCCATCGTCCGCCAGATCGTGGAGTCCCACGGCGGCCAGGTCCGTCTCTTCTCCCGAATGGGAGAGGGCTCAACCTTCGTCCTGTGGTTCCCGGCACCGGGCGCCGAGCACGTGGACGGCGGGCCGCCCGAGGAGCAGCCCGCCGTCTGACGCGGTCGTAAGTGACTTACGCCGCTTTTGCCTTGGTGGCGTACATGTCGACGTACTCCTGACCCGACAGACGCATGACCTCAGCCATCACCGAATCGGTGACCGCCCGCAGCACATACCGGTCACGGTCCATCCCCTCGTACCGCGAGAACTCCATCGCTTCCCCGAAGCGAACCGTGACGCGGCCAGGCCGCGGAATCCCGGCGCCCCCCGGCTGCAGCTTGTCCGTGCCGATCATCGCGAACGGAACGACCGGCGCACCGGTCATCAGCGTCAGCCGCGCGATACCCGTACGACCTCGGTACAGGCGCCCGTCGGGGGAGCGCGTGCCCTCCGGGTAGATGCCGAAGATCCGGCCCTCCTCCAGGACCCGACGGCCGGTCATCAGCGCCGCGACCCCGCCGTTGGCGCCGTCCCGGTCCACCGGGATCATGCCGACGCCGGTGAAGAACCAGGCCATGACGCGGCCCTTCAGCCCTTTCCCGGTCACGTACTCGTCCTTGCCGATGAAGAAGACCTGCCGGTCGCAGACCAGCGGCAGCACGATCGAATCGATGAACGTCAGATGGTTGCCGGCCAGGATGACCGGTCCGGAGCCCGGGATGTTCTCCGCGCCTTCCACTCGTGCGCGGAACATCAGGCGCATGATCGGTCCGAGCACTGCCTTGATGAACGCAAAGCGGGACAACGGGCCCTCCGGTGTCAAGGGGAAGTGAAGAGTCTCTGCAGGTGAGGACGATACTCGCGCCACCCGGGGTGTTGCACACCGGGTTCACGGAGTGGATACGCAGTGTCGCTACTTGTTTACCTGGGGTGGCGCGCTGTTGCACGCCCGACACCTGTACGAGATGTGTGACAAATGCCGCAGCCATCGAGCCCGGGTTCCCCTGACTCCCGCACCTCATACGACACTCAGCATCATCCGTGTATTCCGTCCCAGGTCTCCCATCCGTCACCCAAGGGCACCTACGATCGTCCGGATTTGGCAGGTGCAGGGCAGCTATGGGAGGAGCGCACATGGGGACGCAGGGGTCGGACGAGCAGGGGCGGGGCACGAGACGGCGGGTGCTGCTCGGGGCCGCGGTGCTGGGCGCGGGCGGAGCGGCTCTCGGGCTGCCCGGCACGGCCGCAGCCGCCGAACGGCACGGCGGCGGGTACAAGAGCCTGCCGGTGCCGACGATCATCGGGCATCGCGGCGCCAGCGGCTACCGGCCGGAGCACACCCTGGGCGCGTACCAACTGGCCCTCGACATGGGCGCGCACGTCATCGAGCAGGACCTCGTCCCGACCAAGGACGGCCACCTCGTGTGCCGCCACGAGAACGACATCACCGGCACCACCGATGTCGCGGACCGCCCCGAGTTCGCCGGCCGCAAGACGACGAAGAGCGTCGACGGCGCGTCCTTCACGGGCTGGTTCACCGAGGACTTCACACTCGCCGAGCTCAAGACGCTGCGCGCCAAGGAGCGCATCCCGGGCAACCGCCCGCACAACACGCTGTACGACGGCCGCTGGGACGTCCCCACCTTCGAGGAGGTCCTGCGCTGGGCCGAGCGGGAGAGCCGTAAGCGCGGCAAGGAGGTGTGGCTGCATGTCGAGACCAAGCACCCCACCTACTTCCGTGGCCTTGGCCTCGGTCTGGAGGAGAGGCTCGCCAAGCTGCTGCGCAAGTACGGCAAGCACAAGAAGAACTCGCCCGTGTTCCTCCAGTCCTTCGAGCCCAGCAGCATCCAGCGGCTGAACAAGCTGGTCGGCAACCCGCTCGTCGTGCTGCTGTCCTCCGCGAACAGCCGCCCCTGGGACTTTGTGCAGGCCGGCGACCCGCGCACCGTCGCCGACCTCGTCAAGCCCGAGGGCCTGAAGTGGATCGCCTCGTACGCGCAGGGCCTCGGCCCGACCCTCGACCTGATCATCCCGAAGGACGCGAGCGGCAAGCTCACCAAGCCGACCACCCTCGTCAAGGACGCGCATGCCGCGGGCCTGATCCTGCACCCGTACACGATGCGCAACGAGAACACCTTCCTGCCCGCCGACTTCAGGAAGGGCACCGACCCGAACGCCTACGGCGACGTCTTCGGCGCCTTCCAGGTCTACTTCGAGACCGGCATCGACGGCGTCTTCACCGACAACCCGGACACCGGACTCCTCGCCCGCGAGGACTTCGTCAACGGCTGAGGTCAACTGCCGAGCGTCGATGCACCAGTTGGGGTGATAAACGGTCGCTCCGGGCAACCTCTCCCGGGGCGACCTCGTCGTTCCGCATATGACGCATGACATGTCTGCCCCGGATATGGCGGCCACGTATAGGTCCGCCAGGTCCGCCATGGGCATGGTCGCCGAGCTGAGCCCGCTGCTCGCCGCCGAGGTGTCCGCGGAGGCCCATGCCTCCGGGGCCGAGCCCGGCGACCTGGAACAGGCCGTCTGGCTGCGGTTCTTGGAGCGCCTCGACGCGGACGGCCCGCCCGCCGACCCCGCCGACTGGCTGCGCGTCGCCGTCCGTACCGAGGCCCGCCGCACCCGGCGCACCGCGAGCATCGAGCTGCCGTACGTCACCGAGCCCGCCGACGACAGCGGATCCGGCCCGGAGCAACTCGCACTCACCGCGGCCCGGCGTCGCGCCCTGCACTCCGCCGTACGCCGGCTCCCCGGTCGCTGTCCGCGTCTGATGGCCGCGCTGTTGTCCCCGCAAGACCTGACATACCGGGAGATCGCGGGGGAGTTGGGTATCTCACAGGGCAGTCTTGGCCCGGAACGTTCCAGATGCCTGGGATGTCTGCGTCGAATGCTCACGGGGGAGGTTGCGCCCTGGTGAGCGCGGGGATAGGAGTGAGGGACAACCGGCGGAACAGGTGAGCGGGAGGCATGCACACATGGGCATGAGCGTGACCATCTCGGGGGCGACCGAGCAGGACGCCGAACAGATCCTCAAACTGCAGTTCCTCTGCTACCAGAGTGAGGCCGAGCTGTACGGCGACTACAGCATCGAGCCCCTCACCCAGACCCTCGCCTCCCTCAAGGCGGAGCTGGCGAGCGGCACGGTCCTGGTGGCCCGGCTCGGCGACGAGGTGGTGGCCTCGGTGCGCGGCTCCGTCGACGCGGACGGGACGGCGCGCATCGACAAGCTGATCGTTCACCCGCGTATGCAGCGGCACGGCCTGGGCGGACGGCTGCTCGACGCCATCGAGGCGAAGCTCTCCGAGGGTGGCGCGGTCAAGAACTTCCAGCTGTTCACCGGGCACCGCAGCGAGCACAACCTCCAGCTGTACCGGCGGCACGGCTACGAGGCCGTGGCCAGGCGCCGCGTCCACGAGCGGCTCACGCTGGTGACGCTGGCCAAGCCGGTGGCGGCAGGCGCGTTCGTCGCCAGCGCCTAGCCCTGCTCCCCGGCAGGCACCTCGGTACGCGCCTTGCGCAGCCAGAACATCGCCGTCACCGGGAGCAGCACCGGGATGAACAAGTACCCCATGCCGTAGTCCGACCACACCGTGGCGTCCGGGAAGGCGGACGGGTCCACGAGGGTCCAGGTGCCCACGGTCAGTACGCCCACGAGCTCGGCGGCGCAGCACACCAGCGCCGCCTTGCGGGCCGTTTCGCCGCCGCGGACCAGGGAGTACGTGATGAAGCCGTACACGAGGCCCGCGACCGCGGACAGCGAGTAGGCGAGCGGCGCCTTGTCGAACTCCGTCGCGATCTGCACGACGGAGCGCGAGACGGCGCCGACGACCATCACTCCGTACAACCAGACCAGCAGCATGCCCGGACCGCCGATGAGCCGCGTCCGCGCCGGCTTCTCCTCGGCCACAGGCACCTCAACCTCCCCAGATGTCATAGAGCCGCACCTGCAGCACGGCGAGCACCACACCGCCGGCCGCGACCGTCACCGAACCCCAACGGGTGCGCTCCGCAAGTGACATGAAGCCCGCCGCCGGGATACAGGCGAAGGCCCCGATCAGATACGACACGAAGATCGTCGTGCCCTGCTCCGGCTTCTCACCGCGCGCCAACTGGACGATCCCGACCACCAACTGCACCAGGGCGAGCAGTGACACCACCGCCATACCGATGAAGTGCCAGTCCTTCGTCGGCTGGTCGCGATAGGCGGCCCAGCCGCACCACGCGGCGAGCACGAGCGCGGCGACGGCGGTCGCCCACGTCAGGGCATCAAGCATGCTCAGACCCTATAAGGGGCCCTTGCACTATGCCCGTCCGGGGCGCGCGGCCTGGCACCGCACCTCGCCGCGTTGCACGGCACCAGACCACGCGCCCTGATCGGACGCTCATGGTGCAAGGACCCCTTGGCCAAAAGACGTGGCTCCCGCGCCCCGGCCCGTGCTCCTGACCGCCCCGTGGTGCGGTTGGGTGCTCCGATGCTGCATGCTGGGCAGTTCAGCAGGCCCGATGGTCCCTGAAGGTTACGGAGTGGCGCATGACGAACACCTTCCCCGACGTCTCCCTCAGCACGGATCGGTTGGTGCTGCGCCCTCTTGAGGACGACGATGTTCCCGCCCTCACCGAGATGATGAACGACGAGCTGGTCGGAGCCTGGACATCGGTGGCACAGCCCTTCACCGAGGACGCCGCCCGCACCTGGGTCAGCGAGTCCGCGCCCACCGAGCGCACCGAGGGCCGGGGTCTCGACCTCGCCGTCACCGAGTTCCTCACCCAGCGCCTGGTCGGCGTCATCCAGCTGAGCAAGGCCAACTGGCACGTACGCGCCACGGAGATGTCGTACATCATCGCGCCCTGGGCCCGCGGCGAGGGCTACGCCTCCGAAGCCGCGCTCGCCACCGCCCAGTGGCTGCTGCGCGACCAGAAGTTCGAGCGCCTGGAGCTGCGTACGGCGGCCGACAACACCGCCTCCCAGCAGGTCGCCCAGAAGATCGGCTGTATCAGCGAGGGCGTCCTGCGCGGCGCCTGTATAGCCAGGACCCGCACGGAGGACGGCGGCTGGGCCGACCTGCGTACGGACTACATCGTGTGGAGCCTCCTCCCCGAAGACCTCGACGGGGTCGGCGAGCAGTCCGACGACTCCGGCGGTTTCACGTACTCCGACTGGAACTGAACCAAGGGGGCGATCGCCGCGACCCCCGCCCACATCACCACAAGTCACCAGGTACGCTCACGGGGCTCCGCACACTCCCCCACTTTCGACGACCTGCGAAGACTTCAGGAGACTGACGACGATGGCCGACCGGGTCACGGTGATCGGCTGGGACGGCTCGCCACTGACCGACGCGGCGCGCTCCGCACTCGGTGCCGCCACTCTGGTGGCCGGCGCGGCCCACCATCTGGCGCTGCCCGAAGTACCGCCGGCCGCCGAACGCATCAGGCTCGGCAGCGTCGCCCTCGCCGCCCGCCGTATCGCCGGACACCGCGGCACCGCCGTGGTCCTCGCCGACGGCGACCCGGGCTTCTTCGGAGTCGTACGCACCCTGCGCGCCCCCGAGTTCGGCCTCGAGGTCGAAGTGGTGCCCGCCGTCTCCTCGGTCGCCGCCGCCTTCGCCCGAGCCGGAATGCCCTGGGACGACGCCCAGGTGGTCGTCGCCCACCGCCGCACCCTGCGCCGCGCGGTGAACGTGTGCCGCGCCCACACCAAGGTCGCCGTCCTCACCTCGCCCGGCGCCGGACCGGCCGAACTCGGCCTGCTCCTCGAGGGAGTTCACCGCACCTTCGTCATCTGCGAGGAACTCGGCACCGACCGCGAACAGGTCACGATCCTCACTTCCGACAAGGCCGCCGACCACACCTGGCGCGACCCGAACGTGGTCATCGTCATGGGCGGACCCGTCGCCCCGGCCGGGCACGGCGGCTGGATCGCCGGACGTGACCCGGGCGCGGGCCCGCGCGGCTGGGCCCTGCCCGCCGAGAAGTACGGCGGCGCGGTCGGCGAGGGCGAGAACGAGCCGCTGCGCGCCGCTCAACTCGCCCATCTGGGGCCGCGCGTGGGCGACCTCGTATGGGACATCGGCTCCGGCAGCGGCGCCTTCGCCACCGAGGCCGCGCGCTGCGGCGCCGGGGTCATCGCCGTGGACCGCGACCGGGACGCCTGCGCCCGCACCATGGACGCCGCCCGCCGCTTCGGCGTACCGCTCCAGATCGTGCACGGCACCGCGCCGCACATCCTGGAGAACCTGCCCGAACCCGATGTCGTACGCGTCGGGGGCGGAGGTGCCGCGGTGGTGTCCGCCGTCGCCGACCGGCGCCCCCAGCGGATCGTCACGCACGCCGCGACACGCGACGCGGCCGAACTCATCGGCAGGGACCTGACGGAGCATGGCTATCAGGTCGAGTGCGCGCTGCTGCAGTCCGTCGAACTGGACACGCGGGCCTGGACGGAGAAGGAACGCAGCGTTGCTTTCCTACTCACCGGCAGACTGCCCGTTCGCAACCCGTGATCCTGTTGTCGTACCGCTCGCGGTAGGCTGGCCGACCGTTGTACTGCGTCGGCTTGTCCGAAATATCGTCGGTCAATGTCCGGAAAACGGGCCCGAATTGGGGTCCGCGTGGTACGGCGGTGCTGGAGGGCGCGCAACGTGGCGCAGTCCACAGTGGTGCCGTGGTGGATCACGCTGCCAGGGTGACCGGCCGACAGCGACAATGCCTGTTAATGGCTTTGTCGACTGGCCGTTCGTGCCGCCCGGCACAGACGGTCGTTCTTCACTGCGGGCGGTCGCCGCGCCGCTCCGGACGAGCAGGTCGTAGAGCACAAACCGAGCGAGGGGTACGCATGACCGACACCGGCCAGGTCCCGGGCGAGGAATTGCCGGAGAGCGCAGGCATGGTGGAGCAGCCAGGCGCCCAGGCGCCGGGTGCGTACCCCTACCTCTCCGAGACCCCCGCCGAGGACCACGAGGACCTGTTGCTGCTGCCGGGCGCCCAGGGCGCCTGGGGCAACGAGGTCCCTCCGCCGCCACCGGCTCCCGTAGCCGAGGTGGTGCACGAGCCCGGGCCCCATGAGATGTCGGGCCGGGACAGCGGATCGGTCGACCTGGGAGGGGTCCGGCTGCCTGAGCCCGAGCCTGCAGCTGAGTCAGTTTCTGAGCCTGTCGCCGAGCGCGAGTCCGCGCCCGCACCCGCGCCGCAGCCGCCCGCGGCCCGGCGTCCGCTGCACCTCGGTCCGCCGACACCGGACAGTGCCGGGAGCCCGGTGCGTTCGCTGGCGGACCGCGGTCCGGCTGGTGCTCCGGCAGGCACCGTGTCCGTACGGCAATCAGGGGCCGCCGTGGCGGCTCCCGAGCACCGCGACGTTCCGCGTGACGAGTTTGCCTTGCAGGGGGCGGCGCCTTGGGGAGTCCAGGCCCAGGCCGGCCCTGAGGTGGGCGCTGCAGAAACGGTCGTCCGTGGTGCGGAGGTCGACGGGGCGGGGCAGGGCTCCGAGGGTGTGGGGGTCGGTGAGGTTCCTCAGGTCGGCCAGGAGGCCGGGGAGTCCGCGACTCCGCAGGTGGTGGAGGAGGCGGTTGGTGACGGGGCCGCTGGTCCCGATGCCGCGCACGGTTCCGAGGCGGCCGCCGGTTCCGAGGCCGTGCAGGGTTCCGACGGCGTGCCGGTGACCGAGTCCGTACCGGCTGCGTCCGAGATCCAGGGTCAAGCCGAAATCGCAGACGCCGCAGAGGAGTTCGCGGCCTCGGCTGCGCAGAGCGCGGAGGCCGGGCAGTTCCCGCAGGCGCCCACTTCGGAGGCTGCCCACTTCTCGGCTGAGGCGGCCCAAGTGACGGAACCCGCACAGTACGAGGGCCCCGCTCAACACGAGGACCCCGCGCACCTTCAGGCTCCAACGCAGGCGCCGCACACGCCCGAACACGCTGACGCCACGCACTTCCAGCCCGCACCGGCGGTCTCGTACTTCCCGCAGACGCCCGATCCCCAACTGTCCCCGCACGCCGCCGAACCGCAACTACCGGATCACGCCCAGCAGTTCACGGAAGCCGAGCCGGAGGCCCCGGTCACCCGCGCGGACGAGGCGGCACAGCCCGTGGTCACCGAGGAAGCCGCGGAGTTCGTGGATCCGGCGGAGGCCCCGGCCCAGCCCGACATCCCGGCCCAGTCGGACGCCCCGGCCCCGGGCCCCGCCGATCCGCGGCACGCCACGTCCGCCGACGCCGACGTACCGGTACAGGGGATCGCGCAAGCCCAACCCGAGCAGCCCGTCGGCCAGTTCGTGCCGGTCGACGGCACCATCCCGACGACGCCTCACCTCGCCCCGACACCCCCGCACGGCATGAGCGTCCCGTCGCTCCCGGAGGCGGAACACCCCGCGGAGGCAGCCCCGGCCGCGGAGGAGGAGGCCGCACCCGCGGCCATGGAGACCGCCGAGCCCTCGGCCCCTGAGCACCCCACGGTCACGCTCCCGGCTCCCGGCGAGGCCGAACAGGCCGAACACGCCGAGCAGGTCGAAGCGGCTGCCGCCGAGCCCGAGGCAACTCCCGTACCTGAACCCACCGTTGAGGCCACTGAGGATGCTGAGGCGAAGGAGCAGCAGCAGCCCGTAGCTGCCCAGCAGGCGGAGGACCTGGACCTCCTGGCCGCCGCCGACCAGGCCAATGAGGCTGAGCAGGCCGATGAGGCAGGGCAGGCCGAGCAGAGCGGGCAGGAGGAGAGCCCGGCCCTCGTAGCGAACGCAGCGGACGTACGCGAGTCCATCACCCCCGCCGCCCCGGGCTACGACGACGCCGAGCGCGAGGCCGTCCTGCGCGTCATGCGCGAGCGCCGCGACATCCGCAACGGCTTCCGCAGCGACCCCATCCCGCACGACGTCCTGCTCCGCGTCCTGGAGGCGGCCCACACGGCACCTTCCGTCGGCCACTCGCAGCCCTGGGACTTCGTCGTCATCCGCTCGGCCGAGACGCGCCGCACCATGCACGAACTGGCCCAGCGCCAGCGCGACGCGTACGCGAAGTCGCTGCCGAAGGGCCGTGCGAAGCAGTTCAAGGAACTGAAGATCGAGGCGATCCTCGACACCCCGGTGAACATCGTCGTCACCGCCGACCCCACCCGCGGCGGACGGCACACCCTGGGCCGCCACACACAGCCGCAGATGGCTCCGTACTCCTCCGCACTCGCCGTCGAGAACCTGTGGCTGGCCGCCCGCGCCGAGGGCCTCGGTGTCGGCTGGGTCAGCTTCTTCGACGAGCGCGAGATGGTCCGCACCCTCGGCCTGCCCGAGCACCTGGAGGTCGTGGCGTACCTCTGCGTCGGATACGTCGACGAGTTCCCGGAGGAGCCCGAGCTGCTGCAGGCCGGGTGGTCCAAGCGCCGCCCGCTGTCCTGGGTCGTGCACGAGGAGACGTACGGCCGCCGCGCCCTGCCCGGCGCGGAGCCGCACGACCTGCTCGCCGAGACCGTCTCCAACATCCGCCCGCTGGACGCCAAAGCACTCGGTGAGGCCTGGGAACGCCAGAAGCGCATGACGAAGCCCGCGGGCGCCCTCGGCATGCTGGAGATCATCTCCGCTCAGCTGAGCGGCCTGTCCCGGATGTGCCCGCCCCCGATCCCGGAACCCGCCGCCGTCGCGATCTTCGCCGGCGACCACGGAGTGCACGCCCAGGGCGTCACTCCGTGGCCCCAGGAGGTCACCGGCCAGATGGTGGCCAACATCCTCGGCGGGGGAGCGGTGGTCAACGCCTTCGCCGGCCAGGTCGGCACCGAGGTCTGCGTCGTCGACGTGGGCGTCGCCTCCGACCTGCCCGCGACCCCGGGCCTGCTGCCCCGCAAGGTCCGGGCCGGCACCGCCGACATGACGACCGGACCGGCGCTGACCCGCGAAGAGGTCAAGCAGGCGATCGAGGTGGGCATCGACACGGCCCGCGATCTGGTGGCCGCGGGCAACAAGGCCCTGGTCACGGGCGAGATGGGCATCGCGAACACCACCGCGTCCGCCGCCCTGATCGCGGTCTTCACGGACGCCGACCCCTCCGAGGTCACCGGCCGCGGCACCGGCATCAACGACGAGACGCTGGCCCGCAAGACCGAAGTCGTACGCCGAGCCATCCAACTCCACCAGCCGGACCCCGCCGACCCCATCGGCGTCCTCGCCGCGTTCGGCGGCCTCGAACACGCCGCGATGGTCGGCCTGTTGCTGGGCGGCGCGTCCCTGCGTACGCCGGTGATCCTGGATGGCGTCAGCGCCGGCGCCGCCGCCCTGGTGGCCCGAGCCATCGCCCCCGAGGTCCTGGCAGCCTGCATCGCAGGCCACCGCAGCGCCGAACCGGGCCACGTAGCCGCCCTCAACAAACTCGGCCTACGCCCCCTGGTAGACCTGGACCTCCGCCTGGGCGAAGGCACAGGAGCCCTACTGGCCCTCCCTATGGTCCAAAGCGCAGCAAGAGCAATGCACGAGGTAGCAACCTTCGACTCAGCAGGGGTGACGGAGAAGTAGCCGCGCCCGTCTGTGGGCCCGCACGCGGGCTGTGGGCAGTCGTTCCGCTGGGGCGATGGGGGTCCCCCCGGTCGAGCGAAGCCGAGACTGGGGGAGGGTGGGCACAGCCCACAACGTACCCGCACCTACCCACGCACCTGCACCCACCCGCACCGTAAAATCCGCACGTCAGGGGTCCTCCAAAGCCGCAGGACCCCACCCGCAATGTCCCGCAAGAAGGGCCGCACCTCCATGGCCGAACACCCCGCCTACCCCGTAGGCCTCCGCCTCACCGGCCGCCGAGTAGTAGTCCTGGGCGCCGGCCAGGTAGCCCAACGCCGCCTCCCGGCCCTGATCGCAGCAGGCGCGGACATCCACCTCGTATCCCCCGAAGCCACCCCCTCCGTAGAGGCAATGGCAGAAGCAGGCGAGCTCACCTGGCACCGGCGCCCTTACGAGGAGGGCGACCTGGCCCAGGCCTGGTACGCCCTGATCGCCACCAGCGACCACGAAGCGAACACAAGAGCCTCAGCCGAGGCAGAGGCGAACCGCGTCTGGTGCGTCCGCTCCGACGACGCCGACGCGGCCACCGCCTGGACCCCCGCGACGGGTCACAGCGAAGGCGTCACCGTAGCCGTCCTCACCACGAACGCCCGCGGCCGCGACCCCCGCCACACCGCCGCCATCCGCGACGCGGTGGTCGAGGGCCTCCACGACGGGACCCTCGTGGCCCCGCACCACCGCACCCGCACCCCCGGAGTCGCCCTGGTCGGCGGCGGCCCCGGCGACCCGGACCTGATCACGGTGCGCGGCCGCCGCCTTCTCGCCGAGGCCGACGTGGTCATCACCGACCACCTGGGCCCACGCGACCTGCTCGCGGAGCTCCCGTCGAGCGTCGAGGTGATCGACGCGGCGAAGCTGCCGTACGGGCGCTTCATGGCCCAGGAGGCCATCAACAACGCGCTGATCGAGCACGCAAAGCAGGGTAAGTCGGTCGTACGGCTCAAGGGCGGCGACCCCTTCGTCTACGGGCGCGGAATGGAGGAGGTCCAGGCGCTGGCCGAGGCCGGCATCCCCTGCACGGTCGTGCCCGGCATCTCCAGCTCGATCTCGGTTCCGGGCGCGGCGGGCATCCCGGTCACCCACCGGGGCGTCGCCCATGAGTTCACCGTGGTCAGCGGTCACATCGCGCCCGACGACGAGCGCTCCCTGGTCGACTGGCCGTCCGTGGCCCGGCTGACCGGCACGCTGGTGATCCTCATGGGCGTCAGTACGATTCCGAAGGTCGCCGAGACGCTCATCGCGCACGGCAAGTCCCCGGACACGCCCGTCGCTCTGATCCAGGAGGGCACGACGGCCGCCCAGCGCCGGGTCGACGCGACGCTCGAAACGGTGGCCGAGACCGTACGCGCCCAGGACGTGAAGCCCCCGGCGGTCATCGTCATCGGCGACGTGGTGAACGTAGGCCCGAAGCCCTCCGCGTAACCCGTGGTAACCCAACTCTGTCCGAGCCGTTGGCACCGCACCCGGGACAAGGCAGTATCACTCTGTGGCCGATCTCATCACCGTTGAGGAACCCGACGACCCGCGCCTGCGCGACTACACGGGCCTGACCGACGTCGAGCTGCGCCGCAAGCGCGAGCCCGCCGAGGGCCTGTTCATCGCCGAGGGCGAGAAGGTCATCAGACGGGCCAAGGACGCCGGTTACGAGATGCGCTCGATGCTGCTCTCCGCCAAGTGGGTCGACGTCATGCGCGACGTCATCGACGAACTCCCCGCCCCGGTGTACGCGGTGAGCCCCGAACTCGCCGAGCAGGTCACCGGCTACCACGTACACCGCGGAGCCCTCGCCTCCATGCAGCGCAAGCCGCTGCCGACCCCCGACGACCTGCTCCAGACGGCGCGCAGAGTGGTCGTCATGGAGTCGGTCAACGACCACACCAACATCGGCGCGATCTTCCGCTCCGCCGCCGCCCTCGGCATGGACGCGGTCCTCCTCTCACCGGACTGCGCGGACCCGCTCTACCGCCGCAGCGTGAAGGTCTCCATGGGCGCGGTCTTCTCCGTCCCGTACGCCCGTCTCGACACCTGGCCCAAAGGCCTGGAGACGGTCCGCGAGGCGGGTTTCGCCCTCCTCGCGCTCACTCCGGACGAGAAGGCCAAGAGCCTCGACGAGGTGGCCCCGCACCGGATGGACCGGGTCGCCCTGATGCTGGGCGCGGAGGGCGACGGCCTGTCCACCCAGGCCCTGGTGGCCGCGGATGAATGGGTCCGCATCCCGATGGCCCACGGTGTGGACTCGCTGAACGTGGGCGCAGCGGCGGCGGTGGCCTTCTACGCGGTCGCGACGGGCCGTCCTCAGCCCTGAGGCCGCATCTCGAGCGTCGACTCGTACCGCTCGGCCATCATGCCGTCCGGCGTGGTGAACTCCGGCTGTACGGGCTCCTGTTGCCGCTGCTCACCGCCGAGCCCGCGCTCCGGCCCCTGGCAGCCCTGCGCCGCCGCGATCCCGAGCGCCACCAGCAGTGTCACCACGACGAACACGAAGAGCCGCTGCCGCAGCAACCGCGGATTGGCGGGCCGCCGCCCGGCCCCGGTGGTCCGCGGCCCCGGACGCCCCGCCCCACTGCGCGGACCCACGGGCCGACCGCCTGAGCCGGACCGCGTCGAGTTGCCCCGCGACGGCACCGGCCGCGCCCCGGACCGCGACGGCGTACCGTTCCGCGGCGGCGGGGGAGCGCCCTGCGTACGCCGCTGGGTGCGCGGGTCCGGGTGGTGCTCGGTGAGCCGCCCCGTCGGCCGCTCGGCCTCGCTCACACGCGGCGCGGGCGGCCGGGCGGAGCTCAGCCCCTGAGCCTCACGGGCCGCGATCTCCTTGAGCCGCAACGACAGTTGAAGCGTGCTGGGCCGCTCCTCCGGATCCTTCGCCAGACACGCCCGTACGAGAGGGGCCAGCGCGTCCGGCACGCCCTTCAGCTGCGCCTCCTCGTGCACCACCCTGTAGAGCATCACTTCGGAACTGCCGTGCCCGAAGGGCGAGTCCGAAGTCGACGCGTACGCCAGCGTGGCCCCGAGCGCGAACACATCCGTGGCCGGCGTGACGGCGGCACCCCGCACCTGCTCCGGCGCGAGGAAACCGGGCGACCCCACCGCCGTACCGACGTGCGTGAGCGTGCTCGCACCCGTCGCCCAGGCGATGCCGAAGTCGATGATGCGCGGCCCCTTCGGGGAGAGCAGGATGTTCGACGGCTTGAGATCCCGGTGCACGACACCGGCCTCGTGCACCGCGACGAGCCCCTCGGAGAGGGCGGCGCCGACGGCCGCGATCTCGGCCGCGGTGAGCGGCCCCTCCTCGGCGACCTTGTCGTGCAACGAGGGCCCGGGGACGTACTGCGTCGCGAACCACGGACGGTCCGCCTCCAGATCCGCGGCGACGAGCCGGGCCGTACACCCGCCCCGGATCCGCCGCGCCGCCGACACCTCGCGCGCGAACCGCGACCTGAACTCCTGGTCCTCCGCCAGATCCGGCCGGATCACCTTCAGTGCGACTCGCTGGCCACGCCGGTCGGAGCCCAGATAGACAACGCCCATCCCACCCGCACCGAGCCGTCGGTGGATCTTGAACGAGCCGACGACACGCGGGTCCTCGCGCCTCAGGCGCATCATCGCCATGTTCATCCCCGCTGCCCGGTCTATTTGACGTGGCACAGCTTACGTTTCCGTGGCCGGGCGTGCGCAGAGGCCGCGCCCTCGCGGCCCGGCCGATTGTCAGTGCCGGGTGGGAGACTTGAAAGGTGGTCAGGGGACGGGCGAAATCAGCGGCTTTGGGCTGCCGGGATCCCCAACCATCGGTCGCAGAAGGGGGATTGGGCCCGTGAAGGGTGATCGAGTGGAGATAGTCGTGGACGCCGGGGACACGACGCGTACATACGAGGTGGTGGCGAGCCGCGCGGGGCGCCGGGTGGAGACGGCGGTCCGCAGAGGAGTCGTGGAAGTGAGCGAAGTCACCCGCAGCGGAGGGGTGGTCCGCACGGCCCGCTTCATGGCGAACAGGGTGCTGGCCCTGGTCGAACAGCCCGTGCCCAGGGAGGACAGCTCGGAGCAGACCGGGCAGACCGGACGTCCCCTCCGGGAAGACCCCGAGACCTAGGACCTCGTCTCCACCCAGGGGAGTACTCCGCAGGTCATCGGTCATCCTCCGGGAGGCCCGGCAATCGATACGACGGCATGACGCCCCACGGGCCCCGCCCACCTAGATTTGAAGTCAAGCGGCGGGTGCAGCACTCGTCCCCCGAGGTCAGTCACCCGCCGCTGTCAGACAGCAGGAGATCAACCAGCAACAAGAGCCTCATCAACTGCAAGAGCTTCATCAACAGAAGGTCAGGAGAGGGACCATGGCGGACACGGCATCGCGGACGATGATCCGCACGCGGGGACGCAGGGCGCACAGCGCCACGTTCGGTACCCGCCGGTCCGGCCAGCGCCACCCCTTGGTGGCGACGGCCATGGTCCTCCCCCTGGCGACCGTGCTCGTGGTCGTCTTCGGCGGCTGGGAAGCAGTGGTCACACAAGCGTCGTCCGTGGGCGTGATGCTGGGGCGCTGAGCGGCGCCCCAGGCCCGGAAGAGCGGTCCGGGCGGGGACATCCGGCCATGAAACCCCGTGGGGACGGGGGTGCGGCGGACGGCACAGAGACGCCCGCGCAGCTGGGGAGCTGCGCGGGCGCGCTCTTTTGTGCCTATGCCGGCACCGTTCTCGCGGACCGGGTGCGGGCCGTTGTGGTTGCTCAATTGATGGTTGCGGTTCGAGGGCCGTTTGTTGGCTGCGTACGCTCACAAGGTCGCCCCGGCTTGCGGGGATGAGCCGGCGCCGTACGACCTCAGGGGGATTCGAGTGACCGTAGACGTGCTGCCCGGCCTTACCGCGAAGGTGCGTGCCGCGGTGCACCCCGGGGCGGGGGCTTGCGCATGCGGTACGGATACCTCTGTGCTGGCCGATCGGGCCGATGGCACCGTCGTGCGGCATGCGGACACTGTGGCGAAGGCGCACGCTCCCGGAACCGACGTCGGCGAACTCGCGGCACGTGTGGCCGTCGCCGCGCACCCGGCCCTGGACGGCGTCCTCCTGGCGCCGCTCGTCTCGAGCGCTGCCGAACTGCACGGCCGACTGGTCACGTTCTGGCCGTACGGCACCCCCGTGGACCCCGAAACTCCCGAAGCCGCCCCCTGGGAGGAAGCCGCCACCCTCCTCGCCCGCCTCCACCGGACGCCCGAAGCCGTACTCCCGTCCGGGCTCCCGCCGATGCGGGGTCCGGCGAAGGCGGCCAGAGCCGTCGCGCGGCTTCGCGCGGCGGGCCCGCATCCCGCGGCCGGACCGGTTCTGCGTGCCTGGTCCGTCCTTCCCGCCTGGGCGAGGAACGAGGCCCCGATGGAGCACGCGCAGGCGCTGTGCCACGGTGATCTGCACCTGGGCCAACTCGTCCGCGACCCGGGCGGCGCCTGGCTGCTGATCGACATCGACGACCTCGGACTGGGCGAGCCCGCGTGGGATCTGGCCCGCCCCGCCGCCTGGTTCGCCTGCGGGCTCCTCCCGCCCGAGGAGTGGACCCGCTTCCTGACGGCGTACCAGAAGGCCGAGGGCCCCGCCCTCCCCGCGGACACCGACCCCTGGCCGGCCCTGGACGTCCCGGCCCGCGCCCTCACCGTCCAGACGGGCGCCCTGGCGATCGCGAAGGCGATGGCGGCCGGCCGTGCGCTCGACGAGGTGCAGCTGGCCGTGATCGACGCCTGTGACCGAATGGCAGCGCACCCGCCGGAGTTGGCGCCCGGTTTCCCGACGTAAGGTGCAACCGAACCGAAGCCGGGCAGTGTCTGTCCTGGCGAAGCAGTACCGACCGGCGAGGAGTTGAGCCGACCATGCAGTGTCCGAAGTGCCGTGCGCCGATGCACACGTACAACCGCAATGGCGTCCAGATCGAGCAGTGCAGCGGCTGCCGCGGGATCTTTCTCGACTACGGCGAGCTGGAGTCGCTGACCCGCCTGGAGTCCCAGTGGCAGCAGCCCGCGCCGCCGCCCCCGGCCGCTCCGGCGGCCCCGCAGGCCTACCCGTCAGCTCCCGCACCCGCCTGGGGCGCCCCACACGGCGGCCATGGGGGTCACTACGGTCACAAGCGCCACAAGAAGAGCTTCGGCCACATGCTCTTCTCCTCCTGACGACATCCGAGGAGCGCCCCGCACGACGAAGCCCCCGGCCGTACGAGACGGCCGGGGGCTTCGGCTGGTGCGCGATACTGGGATTGAACCAGTGACCTCTTCCGTGTCAGGGAAGCGCTCTCCCGCTGAGCTAATCGCGCAGTGAGACCTGCTGGTGGTGCGTAGTGCGTGCGCGATACTGGGATTGAACCAGTGACCTCTTCCGTGTCAGGGAAGCGCTCTCCCGCTGAGCTAATCGCGCGGGACCCGGTGAACCGGACCAGTGGACGATACTGGGATTGAACCAGTGACCTCTTCCGTGTCAGGGAAGCGCTCTCCCGCTGAGCTAATCGTCCTTGGAGGTGGAGACGGGATTTGAACCCGTGTAGACGGCTTTGCAGGCCGTTGCCTCGCCTCTCGGCCACTCCACCAGGGGCGGGGGTTCGGGAAGATCCCCCACTTCCTGCGAGCGGACGACCAGGTTCGAACTGGCGACCTCAACCTTGGCAAGGTTGCGCTCTACCAACTGAGCTACGTCCGCTTGTCTTTCCCGCCCCGCTCGCGCGAGTCGGTGACGTGTTGAACTCTAGCGGATTCCCGGGCCAGTACAAAAACGCGTTTATGCAGCGTGCTGCGGTGCGCCCGCCGGGAGACGCGGCCGGGTCACCCGCCCGGCGCCCGCCATAGACTCGCACCTGTGCACGACCTCCCAGCTCTCGCCCGTTTCGGCGGCCTCGTCGCGACCGGCCTCCGCGACGTCACGAGTGACCCCGCGGCCCTGGACTCGAGTGGCTTCTGGGCCGTCACGGCGGACTTCGAGGGGCGCCTGGTGTGCGCCCGCTTCCGGGACGTACGCCATGAGCCGGTGCCCGCGCCCGTGCCGGGGGAGTGGCGGGGCCCCGCGATGGACGACTGGACGTCGTCGCTCGACCGCGCCGCGTACACGGCGGGCGTACGCCGTATCCGCGAGCACATAGCGGCCGGCGAGGTCTACCAGGCGAACCTCTGCCGGGTTCTGTCCGCGCCCATCGCGCCGGACGCCGACGTGGACGCGCTCACCGCGCTGCTCGCGCGCGGCAACCCGGCCCCGTATGCCGGAACGATCCGCCTCCGCGACCACGGCGTCGAAGTCGCCACCGCGTCTCCCGAACTCTTTCTGCGCCGCGACGGGCGGATCGTCGAGTCGGGCCCGATCAAGGGCACCGGACGCACCGAGACTGACCTCCTGGAGAAGGACTACGCCGAGAACGTGATGATCGTGGACCTGGTCCGCAACGACATCGGGCGCGTCTGCGCCACCGGCTCGGTGACCGTGCCCGACCTGTGCGTCGTCGAGAAGCACCCGGGCCTCGTCCACCTCGTCTCGACCGTGCGCGGCGAACTGCGCGATGACGCCGGCTGGCCGGAGCTGCTGGAGGCGACGTTTCCGCCCGGTTCCGTCACGGGCGCCCCCAAGTCCAGCGCCCTGCGGATCATCGAGGCCCTGGAGACGGCGCCCCGCGGCCCGTACTGCGGCGGCATCGGCTGGGTGGACGCCGACCGCGGGACCGGGGAACTGGCCGTCGGCATCCGTACGTTCTGGATGGACCGGTCCGCCGAGCAGGGAAGGGACGCGGCGGTGCTGTGCTTCGGCTCCGGCGCGGGCATCACCTGGGGGTCCGACCCCGAGCTCGAGTGGCGTGAGACGGAACTGAAAGCCGCCCGACTGCTGGCTGTAGCGTCGGGGGCGTACGACGCAAGTGAAGGGACTCTCACGTGAAGCTCTGGCTCGACGGTGGGCTGCGGGACATCGAGTCGGCCCGTGTCTCCGTCCTCGACCACGGACTGACCGTGGGCGACGGCGTCTTCGAGACCGTCAAGGCGGTCGACGGCCGGCCGTTCGCGCTCACCCGCCACCTCGACCGGCTGGTCCGCTCGGCGCACGGCCTCGGACTGCCCGAGCCCGACCTCGACGAGGTGCGCCGGGCCTGTGCCGCCGTCCTGGACGCCAACCCGATGCCGCTGGGCCGCCTGCGGATCACGTACACCGGAGGCCTGTCGCCGCTCGGCTCCGACCGCGGCGAACACGGGCCGACCCTCGTCGTCGCGCTGGGCGAGACCAGCCGGCGCGCCGACTCCACCGCCGTGATCACCGTGCCGTGGACCCGCAACGAGCGCGGCGCGCTCACCGGCCTCAAGACCACGTCGTACGCGGAGAACGTCGTCGCCCTCGCCCGCGCTCGCGAACAGGGCGCGACCGAGGCGCTGTTCGCGAACACCGTGGGGCAGCTGTGCGAGGGCACCGGGTCCAATGTCTTCGTGGTCCTCGACGGCGAGATCCACACCCCGCCGATCGCCTCCGGCTGCCTCGCGGGCATCACGCGTGCGCTCACCGTCGCGTGGACCGGCGCCAAGGAGACCGAACTGCCGCTGGACGTTCTGGAGCGGGCGGAGGAGATCTTCCTCACGTCGACCCTGCGCGACGTACAGGCCGTGCACCGGGTCGACGCGCGCGAACTCCCGGGCGCGCCCGGGCCGGTGACGGCCAAGGCCATGCGGGTCTTCGACGAGCGGGCGGGCGACGACCTCGATCCGTAGGGGCCAGACGCAGTCGCACCTATTCGGTGACACCAGTAATCCACGGTGGGTACAACATCCCTGATGACCACCACCCTGCGGCCGGCCGAGCCGCTTCAGCGCGAAGCCGACGGGGCACTGTCACGCCACTACAAGGTGTGCGTGAACAGCCGTCCCGTCGGTGCGATACACCTCGCGACCCACCCCCTCTCCGGGCCGTCCGTCGCACAGATCCGGGAACTGGGGATCGACGAGCCGGACCGTCGGCGGGGGCGCGGCACCGTGGCCGCGCTCGCCGCCGAGGAGGTGGCGCGCGGCTGGGGCTGCCGGCGGATCGAGGTATCGGTGCCCGGTGCCGCCGAGGCCGCGCTGCGGCTGGCCACGGCGCTCGGTTACCTGCCGCGCGAGCGCACCATGGAGAAGCGGCTCGGCGGCACTCCTCCCGTACTGCCCGCCGGCAGCCGGGGCCGGCCGATGACGGAGGCCGAGGCGCGCGCCAAGTCCGGCCAGGAGCACGCCACTTCACCGCCGGCCGGGCTCGCCATCGAGGACATGGCGTTCAGCGTCCTGGAACATGAGGGGACGCCGGTGGGCACGCTGCGGCTGGGGGCTCGCGACGGAACGGCGTACGTCCTCGACGTGGAGACCGACGAACGGTACCGGCGCAGAGGACACGGCCGTACGTTGTTGCTGCTGGCGGAGGCACACGCGATCGCCGCCGGACGGAACGGGATCCGGATCAACGTCCCCGCGGGGAACACCCCGGCCGAGCGGCTCTGTGAGTCACTCGGCTACGAGACGATCACGTATCTGCTGAGCAAAGACCTGCTGTAGAGAGCCGTACGGGAAGCTGCCCTCGGGCTCAGGCCCGCTGTCCGGTCAGCAGCCGGTCCACGATCTCCTCGATGCGCTCGCGCAGCCCCTCCTGGCTCTTGCCGCCGTCGAGGCGCTCGCCATCGATGACGTATGTCGGCGTGCCGGTCACGCCGATGGCCTTGCCCTCGGCCTGGTCGGCGTCGACGATCAGGATGTGCCGGCCGTCGATCAGCGCGGTGTCGAACTCCCCGGCGTCCAGACCGAGTTCACGGGCCACCTCGACCAGGAAGGGTTCGCCCTTACGGTTCAGCTCCTCGACCCGGCCCAGCACCGCCTCGATGTACGGCCAGGCCTGGCCCTGTTCCGCGGCCTCCTCGGCAGCCTGCGCGGCCGCGAACGCGTGCTTGTGCTTCTCCAGCGGGAAGTGCCGCAGCCGCAGCTCCAGCCGGTCGCCGTAGCGGGCGCGCAGCGCGCGCAGGTCGTCGAGGGCGCTACGGCAGTCGGGGCACTGGAGTTCGCACCAGACGTCCAGGACGGGGACGGTGGGGTGCGCGGGGGAGGAGTCGCTCATGCCCACCAGTCTCCCAGCCGCGGCCGAGGGAGCCCAAACCGCTGCCGGGGAGCCTCTACGGGGCCCTCTCGCGGGTACGGAGGGACCGGGCCCTGAGGAGGACCCGACCCGGAGATGTCCCTGAGGTCTGCCCCGACCATGGCATACCGGGCACGGTGCGGTGCAGGATGGAAGGGACGAAGCGACCATGACCGAGTGAGCCCTGCCCTGGAGGACCGGATGATTGCCGAGACCGTCTGTTCCGCCGTCTCCGCGGCCGGCCTGGGTATCGCCGCGGTCACCGCATACCGCAAGCGTTTCCTCGCGGCGGCTCGCCTGATCGCGTACTCGTTGGTGCCCCTCGGCCTGGTGATGACCGGGGCCGTCGAATGGGTGGCCGACACCGCATTCAGCCCGGTGGCCTGGGCGGGCTTCGGCGTGCTCGGCGCCTCGTGGCTGCTGTTCACCACCACGCGGGCCGTCGAGCGGCGCGGCGGCGGGACCCGCAAGGAGCGCAGAGCGGCCCGGGCCGCGCAGCGCGAGGCGGTGGCGCCCTCGGCCTCCGCGCCCTCGCTGGGCCCGGCGAAGAGCCCGGCGACCCGTCCCGAGTCAAAGAGCAAGGCCAAGCCTCGCGCCGCCGAGTCGGGGGACGACTTCAGCGACATCGAAGCCATCCTGAAGAAGCACGGCATATGACGTCGTGAGCACGGCATATGCCGCTCTGAAACGACACAGTGAGCCGACGCAGCGGGCCGCGTTGAGCCAGGCGGTCAGGGGAGCGATCCGCTCCGGAATTCGTGCCGGAGCCGTCCATCCCGGACACGCCGGAGAGGTCTATCCCAGATACTGGACCGTCACATCACGGATTTCGCCTAACTCCCCCATTTTTCGGGCGTGTTGATCGCGTCGAGGGTCTCGGCTGCGTCATCATCGCCCGCGAGATGCTGGACACAACACAGAGCGACACCGCTGCGCCTCCAGAGGAGCGGCGAGGTTGTCTCTTCGCACTTTCCCAGCCACCGCTGATGATCTTCCTTGCGGTGATCGGCTGTCTGCTGCTCATGGCTTCGCTGCACGATCTGCTGCTGCTCTGAGCCGTACGCGGAGTCCCTGGCGTCACCCGCCGAGGACTCCGTCAGCCCGCCGCCTCCTTGCGCCGAGCGCGGTAGGCGGCCACATGCAGACGGTTTCCGCAGGTCCGGCTGTCGCAGTAGCGGCGGGAGCGGTTGCGGGAGAGGTCCACGAAGGCGTGCCGGCAGTCGGGCGCCTCGCAGCGTCGCAATCTGTCCTGTTCACCGGCCACCACGAAGAACGCCAGCGCCATCCCGCAGTCGGCGGCGAGGTGATCCGCGACGGACGCACCGGGTGCGAAGTAGTGCACATGCCAGTCGTAGCCGTCGTGATCGGTGAGCCGTGGCGTGGTGCCGGCCGCGGCGACCAGCTCGTTGATCAGCACGGCGGAGGCCCGAGCATCGGGTGCCGCGAAGATCCCGCAGAACCGGCCGCGGATCTTCCGTACGGCCGCGAGATCCAGCTCGGACAGTGACCCGACTTCGCTGATGTCGTGCTTGTGTACGAACGTGTCCAGATCCGCGACGCTCGCGAGCCCGTCCGCCGTGTCGTCCTCCGGTGCGGTGTTCACCAGATCGACCACGATGTCGAGGGCGCACCGGGTGTCGTGGGTGATCAGCACGTTTCGCTCCCTGGCCTGGGGTCGGGCGGGCGCCCGCCGATGCTGGCCGATGCTAGCGGCTCCGTGAGACGGGGAATCCGGCGCCGTCCACGCCGAGCGTCCGGATGGGCGGAGCCGACGGAAACCCGCGATGTCGGTGCCGTGTCTGGTGTCGAGCGTACGTTTGATCGCGGCCCGGGGGCACTCAAGCGTTGAGGCGCACTTGCAGTACGCAATGTATGCACGGCTGGCCCATGCCTCGGCGCACGTGCGTAGACGCCGCCTCCGCGGAATCCGCGGCGACGGCGTCGATGTATACCGTATGGAGCTGTATGGGCCCGTGCCGTCTCCCCGAGTGGACGGCGCCGGGCGGCTTGTGCGGAACCTCGTCCTAGCTCTCGGCCAGGATGTGCGAGAGCTCCGTGTCGAGATCGAAATGGCGGTGCTCCGTGCCCGGGGGGACGGCGGCGTCCGTCCGCTTCAGGAACGACTCCAGGGCCCGCGCCGGGGCCTCGAGCAGAGCCTCGCCCTCCGGGGAGCTCAGGGCGATGCAGACGACGCCCTGACCGTGACTGCGGGACGGCCAGACACGGACGTCGCCCGTGCCGGTGGGCCGGTGCAGTCCCTCGGCGAGGAGATCGCGGGCGAACACCCACTCGACGGTTTCCTCGGCTCCGGTGTGGAAGGTGGCGTGCACGGCGTAGGGATCGGCCGTGTCATACCGCAGTCCTGCGGGAACAGGCAGTGAGGACTCGCTCGACACAACGAGGCGCAGGTGCAGCTCGCAGCTGACCGTGGTGTTCATAAGCGCCAGGGCCTTTCGCTCAGTGTGCGCTCGGGGATTCGCACGTCGGCGAAATCGACATGCCACCTACGGTGCCGTTGTAAACCCCTCTGAGTGTTTTGGGTGTCTTTAGGTAGCTCATCCGGCCGAGTGCGCGTTCGTCGACTACGACCATTCCAGTGACTGGATTCTGTCCGGTAGGGTTTGGCCGTATGAATACGGGGAGTGACGAAACGGGGGAGGCCGTCGTGGCGGCCGATGAGACGAAGGGCGAGCCGGCGCTTGGTTCCCGTGCGCCGGAATTCATCAAGGCGCGACGCATGCTGCACCTGAGCTGGCAGGTGGGCGTGTTCGTGGTGGGCCTCGCGGTCGTGGTGGCCGGCGTGATCATGCTGCCGCTGCCCGGGCCGGGCTGGCTGGTGATCTTCGCCGGCATGGCGATCTGGGCCACCGAGTTCGTGTGGGCGCAGCTGGTGCTCCGCTGGACGAAGCGCAAGGTCACCGAAGCGACACAGCGTGCGCTCGATCCCAAGGTGCGCAGACGCAACATCATCCTGACGACGATCGGTCTGGTCATCGTCGGAGTGCTGGCCGGGATCTACCTCTATCGGTTCGGCTTCGCGATGCCGTGGAAGATCAAGGAGTAGCGGCGCTCCGCGTGCTCGTCGGGCGGTCGGAAGCACCCCTTGACATGGGGTAATGTTTTCCTACGTCCGGGCGATTAGCTCAGCGGGAGAGCGCTTCGTTCACACCGAAGAGGTCACTGGTTCGATCCCAGTATCGCCCACGAATGCGAGGGCGACCCATGTCTGCGGAAGGCGCGGACCGGGTCGCCCTCGCCGTTTTTGCGCCGCTTCGCCGCGCTGGGCAGCGCAGGACGCGGCGGGGGCTCGCGCAGCTGCGTACGTTCTTCCGGATGCCGGGAGGGACCCCGCTCATGGGGTCACCCGCTTTAGCGAAGCCGAGCCTGGGGGAGTGACCGGCATCCATACGGACCCGCGGCTGCGAGTGGCATTTCCAGCGGAGTGCTCAGCAGTCACAGCCCAGCTCGTACGGTCCTGACGTCGCCCGAGGCGGCGATGTGGCGGCGAACTCGGCGAACGATCCCCGGTCACGCCGTCCCGCAAGCCCCTGACCAGGCCCTACGGCTCCCGCCCTTGATCCGCCCGAGCAGCACTTGGGCGTGCGCCGTGGGCTCCATCGCCCGGAGCCCACGATGTGGCTCGCGTTGGCCCTCGTCGCCGCCAGGGCCTGCTGTGCGGCCCGGACCGACGCATCGGCCCCGGCCGTGGCGTACGGGCTCCCCGTCCCACGGACAGCCGGCCCAATGCGGCTGCGCAGACCCGTCCGCCAGTGCACCGAGTGCCTGCTCGCCCACGCGCGGCCGCCTGCCCCGGCATCCTCCTCGCCCCTTCTCGACGACCCGTCAACTCGCCGACCGCGCCCAGAACATCCCTCCCCATGGACCCCAACTTCCGCAAGTCGCCCGCCGTTCGACCGGTCGACTCCACCCACCCCACCTGCACCGTCGCCCAACGCCCCTGCTCCCTCAGCCCCGTTCACGCAGTCACGCGAGCGCCCCCGGTCACATCAATTCCTGTCCGGGTCATTGACGCGCCCGGAGGGCCTCCGTAACTTGTGGCGGCAAGCGCTTACTTGAAACGATTCATGGGGCGGACGCATCGTCGCGGGGAGGCTCGATCATGCAGCAGGACAGAAATGTTGAGAGGCGAACGATCCTTAAGGCGGGGGGAGCCTCGCTGGCCGCGCTGGGGCTGGGGGCCACGGCGACGGCCTGTGGGGGCGGCAGCGGCTCCGGAGACGGGACGGTGACGATCCGTTACGCGTGGTGGGGCGCTGAAGACCGAGCCAAGCGGATCAACGAGACCGTCAAGCTCTTCGAAAAGAAGTACCCGAAGATCAAGGTGAAAACGGACTTCCAGGTTTACCCGGACTTCTGGAAGAAGTTCAATACCCAGGCTTCCGGCGGAAATCCGCCCGATGTCTTCCAGAACGCCATCGGATTCCTGCGCAAATACGACGCGAAGAATGTGCTGCTCGATCTCAGCGAGCAGGTCAAGGCGGGCAACCTCTCCATGGACGGTTTCCGCGCCGGCCTGGAGAAATTCGGCGAGATCGACGGCAAGCTGCTCGGTGTTCCGGTCGGCTCCAACTCGATGGCCCTGGTCATCGACAAGCCCGTCTACACCAAGGCCGGCGTGACGCCGGAGCAGGGCTGGACCTGGGATGACTTCGACGCGGCGATGAAGAAGATCCGCGACAAGGCGGGGCGTGCCGGTGACACCGGCCCGTACAACGTCATGTACCTCTATGACCTCTACCTCCGCCAGAACGGGAAGGCGTTCTTCACGGAGGATGGGCTCGGGTTCACGGAAGCTGACCTGAAGGAATGGTGGACCAAGGCCAAGAAGGCAGTCGACGACGGCATCTACGCCAACCAGAAGAAGATCGCCCAGATCAAGCCCAAGTCGGCGGTCGCCGCCGAGCTCTCGGGCGGTGAGTTCACCTGGGACAACTTCACCGTCCGCTACACCTCCGAGGGCAAGAGCGAATACGGCCTGGCGCCCATCCCGACCACGGACGGCAAGAAGACCGGCCAGTACCTCGGCTCTCTCATGCTCAGCGCCTCCAAGCGCACCCAGCACCCCAAGGAAGTCGCCCAGTTCATCGACTTCATGGTGCACGACCCGGAGGTCGCCAAGATCATGGGCTACGACCGCGGTGTGCCCGCGACGCAGGCCCAGTACGACGCCTTCAAGCCGACCGACCCGGTCAACAAGGAGATAGCCGCCTACGAGGAATCCCTCGTCGAGGCGGGCGTCCTGGAGCCCATCACCCCGCACCCGAGCGGCGCGGACGTCTGCGAGGCAGCATTCCTGCGCCTCGGTGAGGAACTCGGCCTGGGCAAGCGGTCGGTGGACGACGCCGTCAAGCAGTTCTTCACCGAGTCGAAGACGGCTCTCAGCAGCTGATGGGAACCACCGTGACACACGCCCCTGCGATGGAGGGCCTGTCCAAGGACTCCGAGCCGCGGCACGGTCCGGTGAAATCCCCGCGCCCCACCGAACTCAAACGGCGGGGCCGCCGGGAGAACCTGGCCGGCTATCTCTTCATGTCCCCCTGGATCGCCGGATTCCTGCTGCTCACAGCGGGCCCGATGGTCGCCTCGCTCTATTTCGCGTTCACCGACTACAACCTGTTCGACTCGCCGAAGTGGATCGGCCTCGACAACTTCTCCGAGATGTTCGGCGACCCGCGCTGGCGTCACTCGGTGCAGGTGACGATCTGGTACGTCATCGTCGGTACGCCGCTCAAGCTGCTCCTCGCCCTCGGTGTGGCCCTGCTCCTGGCCCAGAAGCGGCGCGGACAGGCCTTCTACCGGGCCGCGTTCTACGCGCCGTCGTTGATCGGGGCGAGTGTCTCCATCGCCATCGTCTGGAAGGCGATCTTCTCGGACGACGCGATCGTCGACCGTACGCAGAAGATCTTCGGCGTGAACGTCGGCGGCTGGACCGGCGACCCAGACCTGATCATCTACAGTCTGGTGGCGCTCACCGTGTGGCAGTTCGGCGCCCCCATGGTCATCTTCCTGGCCGGCCTCAAGCAGGTCCCACAGGAGTTGTACGAAGCGGCCGAGGTCGACGGAGCGGGCAAGCTGCGGCGGTTCTGGAACATCACGCTGCCGATGATTTCCCCGGTCCTCTTCTTCAACGTCCTTCTGGAGACCATCCACTCCTTCCAGATCTTCAGCTCGGCGTACATCGTCGGCGGCGGAGCCGGAGGCAACGCCTGTGGTCCCGCGGACGGTTCGATGGTCTACACCTGCTACCTCTACGTCCAGGGCTTCGAGAACAGCCGGATGGGCCTGGCCTCCGCCATGGCCTGGATGCTGCTGGTCGCGGTCGCCCTGGTGACGGCGGTGCTGTTCTGGTCCCAGAAGCGCTGGGTGCACTACGAGGAGGGCGCCTCATGAGCGCGCAGGTCACAGAGATCACGCCGACTCAGGGGCAGTCGACGAAGGCGGGCAACTTCCGGCGCAGGCTTCCCGGTTCCCTCGCCTGGCACATCGGGTCCCTGGCGATCCTCGCGGTCATCCTCTACCCGGTGATCTGGGTCATCGGCGGATCCTTCAAGAAGAGCGAAGACATCGTCGGCAGCCTGGACCTTTTCCCCGGCTCCCCGATCATCTCCAATTACACCGGCCTCACCGAGGGCATCGCGGACATCTCGATCTCCACGTTCTTCCTCAACTCGCTTTTCCTCGCGGTCGGTTCGGTGATCGGGATCGTGATCTCGTGCTCGCTGACGGCGTACGCCTTCGCGAAGATCAAGTTCGCGGGCCGCAACCTGATGTTCACGCTGATGATCGGCACGCTCCTGCTGCCGTACCACGTGCTGCTCATCCCGCAGTACGTGCTGTTCCGCAACATGAACATGATCAACACATACACCCCGCTCCTGCTCGGCAAGTACCTCGCCATCGAGGCGTTCTTCGTCTTCCTGATGGTGCAGTTCATGCGCAACCTGCCCAAGGAACTCGACGAGGCGGCCCGCCTCGACGGCTGCGGCCACCTGCGCATCTACTGGTCGATCGTGCTCCCGCTGTGCCGCCCGGCACTGATCACCAGCGCGATCTTCACTTTCATCAACTCCTGGAACGACTTCATGGGTCCGCTGATCTACCTCAACGAGCCCGACAAGTACACGGTCTCGCTCGGCCTGAAGATGTTCGTCGACCAGGAAGGCCTTGCGAACTACGGCGGCATGATCGCCATGTCGCTGGTCGCCCTGCTGCCGGTGCTCGCGTTCTTCATGGCCTTCCAGCGCTACTTGATCGACGGCATGGCGACGTCGGGTCTGAAGGGCTGAGGTGCGCAGGATGAGCCAGGCATCTGCCAAGACACGCGGTGCGCCACGGGAGTCCGTCTTCGCCGAGCGGTTCGCGCTCTTCGCCGAGTGTCTGCTGACGGGCGTATGGATCGCGGTGGCCTCGCTGCCCCTGGTCACCTACCCTGCCGCGTTCGCTGCCGGAGCGCGGCATCTGCGACGGCGTACGGAGCATCAGGGCGGCGGCTGGCGGGAGTTCGTCGCCGACTTCCGGGCGGCCGTGCGCCGCGGGTGGCTCGTCGGCGTCGCCGGCTGGGTCGCGGCCTTCGCGGTCTGGGTGGATGTGCAGGCCGTACGGGCCGGGATCCCCGGCGGGCCGTTCGTCGGCGCCGTCGGGCTGTTCGCCCTGTTCGGACTGGTCGTCGCCGGGATGCGGGCGGCGGCCGCCTGGGAGCCCGGGGCGTCGTGGCGGGCGCTGCTCGGGGCCGCCGGACGCCGCACTGTACTCGACCCTGCCGGGTCCTTTCTGCTCGTCGGCGGACTGGTCATGGTGGCCTACTCCGCCTGGTTCGTCGCGCCGCTGGCGATCCCCGTCCTGGGGGCCGTCGCGGCGGCGGCCCTCGCCGTGGAGGCGCGCGACCGGCGCCGCTGACCGGCCGCACCTCAAGCAAGGTCGGCGCCGGCGTCGTACCTCCCTCTGTCATGCCCCTGACTTCCCCGCACGGAAAGGAAAGGCTGCATCTCATGGCTTCCATCCCCCGCAGGTCCCTCCTCAAGGCCGCCGCAGTCGCCGGTGCCGCCGCTCAGTTCAGCTGGGCCTTGGGCACCCAGGGCGCGCACGCCGCACCTAGAGCCGAGCCGGGCGACGCCGACCCGGTGACCCTGGACTGGCTGGAGAAGGGCGGCCTCGGCGCCGCTCCCGGCTCCACCGTGGGCGTGCCCTGGCCGAAGGGCGCGTACGAGAAGGACCAGACGTTCGCGCTGAAGGACGCCGACGGCAAGGAGGTGCCGGTCCAGTCCTGGCCCATCGGCTACTGGCCGGACGGCTCGCTGAAGTGGACCGCGCATGCGGTCGGGGCCGGAGTCGGCGCCGGGAAGCTGACGCTCGCCGCCGGTGCGGCCGCGGCCCCCGAGAAGAAGGTCACCGTCGACAAGAGCGGCGGCACCATCGACATATCGACCGGCGTCATCACCGCGAAGATCGGCAAGAGCGGCTCCACGCTCGTCAAGTCCGTCACCCGCGGCTCCACCGAGATCGCCAAGGACGGCCGGCTCGTACTGCTGCGCCAGCCCGAGATCGAGGACGGCGACCAGGGCGCGGAGAAGTACGAGCGGTTCGAGAGCGTCATCGGCGAGGTGGAGGTCGAGCAGGACGGGCCGGTACGTGCCGTAGTCCGCATCGACGGTAAGCACCGTAAGGGCGGCCGGAGTTGGCTGCCGTTCTCGGTCCGGCTCTACTTCTACGCGGGCGCCGAGTCGTTCCGCATGGTGCACACGATCACGTTCGACGGGAAGCAGGAACCCGGCAAGGCGAGCGGCGACTTCATCCGCGGCATCGGTGTGCGCTTCAAGGTGCCGATGCGGGACGCCGCGTACGACCGGCACATCCGCATCGGCGGCGAGGGCACCGGTCTGCTGCGCGAGGCGGTCAAGGGCATCACCGGGCTGCGGCGCGACCCGGGGGCGGCCGTGCGGACGGCCCAGTTCGAGGGCAAGAAGCTGCCCGACCCGTCGACGTGGGACCAGCGGGTGACCACGCGCCTCCAGTACATCCCCGAGTGGGGCGACTACACCCTCTCGCAGCTCTCGGCCGACGGCTTCGGCGTCCGCAAGCGCACCAAGAAGGGCCACGGCTGGATCCCCGCGGGCGGCGGCCGTCGGGCGAGCGGCTTCGGGTATGTCGGCGGCGCGAGCGGTGGATTCGCCTTCGGGCTGCGGGACTTCTGGGAGAAGTTCCCCGCCCAGCTCGACGTCCGCAACGCCCAGACCGACGAGGCCGAGGTCACCCTCTGGCTCTGGTCGCCCGAGGCGCAGCCCATGGACCTGCGCTTCTACCACGACGGCATGGGCCAGGACACGTACCCCGAACAGCTCGAAGGCCTCAACATCACCTACGAGGACTACGAGCCCGGCTTCGGCACCCCCTACGGCATCGCCCGCACCAGCGAACTCCTTTTCTGGGCCCACGAGTCCACCCCGAGTGCCGAGGCGATGGCCAAGCAGGTGGAGGCGGTACGGACGCCCCCGCAACTCGCCGCCCCGCCCAAGCAGCTCATCAAGGCAGGCGTCTTCGGCAAGCTGTTCGCCGAGCCGGACCGATCCATCGCCGCCAAGGCGAAGATCGAGGACCACCTCGACTTCCTCTTCACCTACTACAAGGACCAGGTGGAGATGCGCCGTTGGTACGGCTTCTGGGACTACGGCGACATCATGCACAGCTACGACCCGAGCCGCCACCAGTGGTCTTACGACGTAGGCGGCTACGCCTGGGACAACTCCGAGCTCTCGCCCGACCTGTGGCTCTGGTTCGCGTACATGCGCTCCGGCCGCGCCGACATCTTCCGCTTCGCCGAGGCGATGACCCGCCACACCGGCGAGGTCGACGTCTACCACCTAGGCGAGTGGGCGGGCCTCGGCACCCGCCACGGCGTCCAGCACTACGCGGACAGCGCCAAGCAGCAGCGCATCGCCAACACCACCTACCGCCGCTACTACTACTTCCTCACCGCGGACGAACGCGTCGGCGACCTCATGCACGCCAACGTCGACTCCGACGAGACCTTCCTCGTCCTCGACCCCATCCGCAAGATCCGCACCGAGCCGTACGAGCCGGACAGGAACGCCCTGTCCATCGGCTTCGGTACGGACTGGAGCGGCCTGGTCTCCGCATGGCTCACCGAGTGGGAGCGGCGCGGCCCCAAGTGGGAGAAGGCCAAGGCGCGCGTCCTGTCCACGATGGAGACCATCGCCGCCCAGCCCAATGGCTTCGTCCAGGGCAACGCGCTGTACGACCTGGACACCGGGAAGTTCGCCATCGACAAGGAGGCCAAGGTCAGCGTCTCGCACCTGTCGGCGATGTTCGGCCTGGTCGAGCTGAACGCCGAGCTCATCGACCAGATCGACATGCCGAAGTTCAAGGAGGCGTGGCTCGATTACTGCCGCTACTTCAACGCGACGAAGGCCGAGCAGAAGGCCCGTTACGGCTCCGACTTCGGCTCCCTGCTGCTCTTCCAGGGCCATGCGCGGCAGGACGCGTACGCCGCCGTGCAGTTGAAGGACGACAAGCTGGCCGCGCGCGCGTGGCAGCAGTTCTACAACAGCCGTGACACGTGGGACTACAAGGAGTCCACCGACTGGTCCACCAAGAAGATCGAGGGCCCGACGGCCCTCGTGCCCGGCAGCGAGGCGGCGTGGGTGTCCACCAACGCGACGGCGCTGTACGGGCTGGCGGCGATCCAGAACCTGGCCCTCGTCGGCGACAAGATCCCGTCATGACCGTCGCCTAGCACCACCACCCCCAGCCCCTCCCGCACTCGCCGCGCGCAACGACCGGCGAGTGCGGGAGGCAACCACCGGGTTCGTGGGCAGACTCGGGCCATGGACTGGACGTACTACCGCTTCCGCAGCCTTTGGGTACTCGCCGCCCCGGCCGACGACGTCTATGAAGTGCTGGCCGATGCTGAGAACTACGACCGGTGGTGGCCGCAGGTGCGTGAGGTGACGCGGATCGACGACCGCAGCGGGATCATCCGGATCCGCTCGCTGCTCCCGTACGACCTGGTGTTCACGGCGCGGGAGGTGCGCCGCGACCGGGCAGCCGGGGTCCTGGAGATCGCGATGACGGGCGACGTGGACGGCTGGGCACGCTGGACGCTCACGTCCGAGGGCTCAGGCACGCGCGCCCGCTACGACCAGGAGGTCCATGTGACCAAGCCCCTGCTGCGGCGCCTCGCCGTGCCGGGGCGGCCGGCGTTCCGCGCCAACCACGCGCTGATGATGCGGGCGGGGCGGCGCGGGCTGGCCGCGTACCTGCGCGCGCACCATGAACCCGTTTGATGGGAACCCCGCTCGACCTGTATGGTTCAGTGCGTTCCCGGGCGATTAGCTCAGTGGGAGAGCGCTTCGTTCACACCGAAGAGGTCACTGGTTCGAACCCAGTATCGCCCACCCGGAGACAGCCGGTCCGTCACAGACGGACCGGTTTTTCGCATGTCAGGGCCTTGTGCCCGGACCTGCGTCAGGCCAGTTTCCAGCGCTTACGCCGCCGCCGGGAGCTCCGGACGCAGCGGCCACGCCGGGTCGACCGCCTCCTCCGTGCCGCTGCGCGCGAACCACGCCTCCAGGCCGCGGGCCTGCGCCGCGTGCCACACCGCCTGCAGCGTGTGCAGTTCGGCCGGCGAGAGCCGCTCCAGGCGGGCCGCGAAACGGCGCCCCACCGCCCGTACGACATCCATCGCGGCCAGTGCGTCGGCCGCCGCGTCATGGGCGTCCGCCAGCTCCACGCCGTAGTGCGCGCACAGGTCCGTCAGCGTACGGCGGCCCTTGCGGTAGCGGTCCAGGTGTTTGTCGAGGACCCGGGGATCGAGCACGCGCAGCGGCACGGTTTCGAACCAGTGGTCCAGCGACGACGCCCGATGCCGGCGCAACTCCCGGTCGAGCAGCGTCAGATCGAACGGCGCGTTCATCACCACGAGCGGGCGACCCGCCGCGCTCTGCTCTGCCAGCTCCCTCACTATCTCGTCCATCACCGGCGACGGCCAGCGGCCGTTGCGCTGCAGGTGATCCTCTGTCAGACCGTGGACCGCCGTTGCCCCTTCGGGCACCGGAACGCCCGGATTGACCAGCCAGCGGCTCACCCGCGGCCGGCCTCCGGGAGCGTCCTGGACGACGACGGCGGCCGACACGATCCGGTCGGTCTCCACGTTCACACCCGTCGTCTCGGTGTCGAACGCGGCCAGTGGTCCCTCGTACCAGCACGTCATACGCGCGCAACTCCTCGTTCACCCTCGGCAGTTGACGGACCGTCCACGCCCTCCCCTGTCCGATTCGGTGATACCCGGGCTGTTTGCGCCGTACGCCGGAAGGAGACAACAGAGATACGGGTCTTTGCAGTTCAGCGGCCCGTCGCGGGTATTCACCGGTTTCGGAAGGCTGTTGGAGATGGCCATCGCGCAGCCCGAACAGGGCGGGCTGCTGCCTCAGCGGACACCACCGCATCGCGGCACACTCGCCACCACCGCCTGCATGGAGACACTGCAGGTCGGCTATCTGCACGCGGTCGCGGCGGCCGCGGGCTGTTCCCTGTCCCAGCCCTTTCCGGACAACGGCATCGACTGGCACGTCAGCCACAGCGCGCCCGGGCACACGGTCGACGACGAAGTCACCATCAAGGTGCAGCTCAAGTGCACGTACCAGATCCCGCCGAACCCCCCGGGCCCGGCCTTCTCCTTCACGCTCGACAACGCCCACCTGGAGAAGCTCGCCCGCAGCCCGGTCTCGGTGCACAAAATACTGGTCGTGATGCTGGTGCCCAGAGCCCAGGACGACTGGCTGCGCGCCAGCCACGACCGGCTCGATCTGCGGCACTGCTGCTACTGGACCAATCTCGCCGGACACCGGATCACCGGCCGGCGCAGGACCACCGTGCGGATACCGACCTCGCGCATCTTCGATGACCGGGCGCTCTGCGAGATCATGACGCGAGTCGGAACGGGAGGCAGACCGTGACGCACCGCCCGACCGACGAACCGGCACGACCAGCCAGGCCCCACCCGGTCGAACCGCCCGGCCAGTGGGACCGGCCGCCCAGGCCCGACCAGGTCGACCCCGCCGTCCTCAGCGCGCTGCTGCACCGGCACGGCTGGCAGCGCCGCGGCGGAGCCGCCGGACGGTACGGCCGCTGGACCCCGCCCGGGCCCGGCGGGGCCGGCACCAGCCTGCTCGTGCCGGAGAACCGGGCCTTCCCCGACAGCGACGACCTCCTCGGCGAGGCCCTCCTCGCGCTGTCACGCAGCGGCTCGCCCTCCGCTCGCGACGTCCTGATCGGCCTCGCCGTGCCCAGCGACGAGATCCGCTGGCAACGCGATGTGCCCACCGGACCCGTCGGCGCCACGCCCTGGACCGTCGAGGAGCAACTGCGCCTGGCAGCACGCCAGATGCTCCTCGCGGGCGCCCTCGCCGTATGCGCGCGTGCGGGCTACTACGGCGCCCGCCACCGCAGGCCCGCCGCCGCGTCCCTGGGGAACGTGCTCGTCTCGGCCGGGCCCGACGGCCGGCAACTGACTGCCTTAGTGCCGGTCGCCACGGGCAGGCCGCTCGCCGTCCGGCTCCACCAGGCGGTGTACGCGGCCCGCGAGGCCATCGACTACCAACGCGCCACCGGCGGCATGGACGCCTTCGACAGCGCCGTCGAGGCGGGCGTCAGCCATGAGCTCACGGAAGCCCTCGTGACCCTCGTGAAGGGCACCGAGGGCGCCAGGATCGCCGTCGAATGGGCGCCCGCCGCCGGAGTCCCCGAGGGCTGCGCGACACCCGCCGAGCCCGTCGAGTTCTCACCCGGCGACCTGCCCGTCCTGCGCGAGGCCGGCGCCCGCTATCTGCGCGAGGAGCCGTCCGTGGCGGTGCGGATCACGGGCACGGTGGTACGGATGCGCAGGTCGGCGCCGCGCGGTGACGGCACGGTTCGGCTGCGGGTCATCGCGGGCGCCGAGATACCGCACGTACGGATGACGCTCGACGAGGAGGCGTACCGGATCGCGGGCCATGCCCATCTGCTGGGGCTGCCGGTACGGGTGCACGGGCGGCTGGAGAGCCGGGGCGGCTTCCGGCGGCTGACCGGCGCTTCCGGGATCGCGCCCGTGCAGGTGGACGAGGCTGAACGGGACCAGCTGATGAAGTCGCTGCAGGAGACCGCGGAGATCACGGCCTTCTTCGAGGAGACGTGCGGCGGGGACTGAGCGGGACGGAGACCGGGGGAGGGGCGACCTTTTCGCGAGGGGTGCCCCGGGCTCGGTACGATCCCTTCTATTGCGTACGCAGGACAAGACGCGCACGCCCCCTTCAGTCAGGAGAGACCGGTGTCAGACGTCCGTGTGATCATCCAACGCGATTCCGAGCGGGAAGAGCGCGTGGTGACGACGGGCACTACGGCCGCCGAACTCTTCGCCGGGGAGCGCACGATCATCGCCGCGCGGGTGGAGGGCGAGCTGAAGGACCTCGCGTACGAGGTGCGGGACGGCGAGGCCGTCGAGGGCGTCGAGATCTCCTCCGAGGACGGGCTCAACATCCTGCGCCACTCCACCGCGCACGTCATGGCGCAGGCCGTGCAGGAGCTCTTCCCCGAGGCCAAGCTGGGCATCGGCCCGCCGGTCAAGGACGGCTTCTACTACGACTTCGACGTCGAGAAGCCGTTCACGCCCGAGGATCTCAAGGCCATCGAGAAGAAGATGCAGGAGATCCAGAAGCGCGGTCAGCGTTTCTCGCGGCGTGTGGTGACGGATGAGGCAGCGCGTACGGAGCTGGCTTCGGAGCCGTACAAGCTGGAGCTCATCGGGCTGAAGGGTTCGGCGTCTTCGGACGACGGCGCGGACGTCGAGGTGGGCGCGGGTGAGCTGACCATCTACGACAACATCGACGCCAAGACCGGCGACCTGTGCTGGAAGGACCTCTGCCGGGGTCCGCACCTGCCGACCACGCGGAACATTCCGGCGTTCAAGCTGATGCGCAACGCCGCCGCGTACTGGCGTGGCAGCGAGAAAAACCCGATGCTCCAGCGCATCTACGGCACCGCCTGGCCGTCCAAGGACGAGCTGAAGGCGCACCTCGAGTTCCTCGCCGAGGCCGAGAAGCGTGATCACCGGAAGCTGGGCTCCGAGCTGGACCTTTTCTCGATCCCCGAGCAGATCGGCTCCGGCCTCGCCGTGTTCCACCCCAAGGGCGGCATCATCCGTCGGGTGATGGAGGACTACTCGCGGCGCCGCCACGAGGAGGCGGGCTACGAGTTCGTCTACACCCCGCACGCGACGAAGGGGAAGCTCTTCGAGACCTCGGGGCACCTGGACTGGTACGCGGACGGTATGTACCCGCCCATGCAGCTCGACGAGGGCGTGGACTACTACCTCAAGCCCATGAACTGCCCGATGCACAACCTGATCTTCGACGCGCGCGGGCGGTCGTATCGTGAACTGCCGCTCAGGCTCTTCGAGTTCGGGACGGTGTACCGGTACGAGAAGTCGGGCGTCGTGCACGGTCTGACCCGGGCACGTGGCTTCACCCAGGACGACGCGCACATCTACTGCACGCGCGAGCAGATGTCCGAGGAGCTCGACAAGCTGCTCACCTTCGTCCTCGAGCTGCTGCGGGACTACGGTCTGACCGACTTCTACCTGGAGCTGTCGACCAAGGATCCTGAGAAGTTCGTCGGCTCGGACGAAGCCTGGGAGGAGGCGACCGAGACGCTGCGGGAGGTGGCTGAGAAGCAGGGACTGCCGCTGGTCCCGGACCCGGGTGGCGCCGCCTTCTACGGGCCGAAGATCTCCGTCCAGGCGCGCGATGCCATCGGCCGGACCTGGCAGATGTCGACGATCCAGCTCGACTTCAACCTGCCGGAGCGCTTCGAGCTGGAGTACACCTCGCCCGACGGTTCCAAGCAGCGTCCGGTCATGATCCACCGTGCGTTGTTCGGCTCGATCGAGCGGTTCTTCGCGGTGCTGCTGGAGCACTACGCCGGTGCGTTCCCGGCGTGGCTGGCTCCGGTGCAGGCGGTCGGTATCCCGGTGGGTGACGCGCACGTCGAGTACCTGGAGAAGTTCGCCGCCGAGGCTAAGCAGAAGGGGCTGCGGGTCGAGGTCGACTCGTCCTCGGATCGCATGCAGAAGAAGATCAGGACGGCACAGAAGCAGAAGGTTCCGTTCATGATCATCGTGGGTGACGATGACATGAACGCGGACACTGTGTCGTTCCGCTATCGCGACGGCTCGCAGGAGAACGGCATTCCGCGGGACGAAGCGCTCGCGAAGCTTGTTGATGTTGTGGAGCGCCGAGTGCAGGTGTGATTGCGCCCCACCGACGCGGGGTTTCGGGCCCCCGGGATTCCCGGGGGCCTTTGCCGTGCATGGTGTGTGAAGCCATATGCTGCACCACATGACCAGTGAGCCGGAGCAGCAGATCGGGGTGGGGACGCAGGACGCGTTCCAGCGCTTGTGGACGCCCCATCGGATGGCGTACATCCAGGGTGAGAACAAGCCCAGCGGCCCTGGTGCCGACGACGGCTGCCCGTTCTGCTCGATCCCGGCCAAGTCCGACGAGGACGGGCTCGTCATCAAGCGGGGTGAGCAGGTCTACGCGGTGCTCAACCTGTACCCGTACAACGGTGGCCACCTGATGGTCGTGCCCTATCGTCACGTCGCGGACTACACCGAGCTGACCGCTGAGGAGACCGCGGAGCTTGCGGAGCTGACGAAGCAGGCGATGACTGCGTTGCGCTCCGCTTCGGGGGCGCATGGGTTCAATATCGGTATGAACCAGGGTGGGGTGGCGGGTGCGGGGATCGCCGCGCATCTCCACCAGCATGTTGTGCCTCGGTGGGGTGGCGACACGAACTTCATGCCCGTTGTCGGGCACACCAGGATCTTGCCTCAACTCCTGGCGGACACCAGGAAGATGCTCGCGGAGGCGTGGCCCGCGGCGGCCTGACCGCGCCCAGGGTTATAGGGCTCCCTTGCCTCCGGGCACCCCTTTCCCGCTGAACCGCCGGAGGCCTACGCGTCGTAGACGTCTGCTTTGCTGGGCGCCGCGTCCTGGACCTGGGTGCTCAGGAAGGCCGAGCGGGTGCCGAACTTTTCGGTGTTCACGCCGTTCTCGTCCAGGACGCGGATGGCCGCGGCGTGGACCACGCGGAGGATCGGCGTCGCGGCGCGCAGGGCGTCGTCGGCCATGAAGCGGTGGCGCCATGGCTTGGCCGCCCAGGCGTGGCGCAGGCCGAAGGGCTCGGGGAGGACCAGCTTGCCGCCCAGCCAGTCCAGGATCGGCGGATACCAGGTGAAGGGGGCGCGCACTGCGAGCCGTACCACCTCGTCGGTCGCGACCAGCGGCAGCTTCCGCTCCGTCGTCTCCCAGAACTTGACCGTCTTGGCGACCTCCTTCGTCTTGGCCTCGGGCTTCGAGGTGAACAGGGAGTGCACGGGCCCCAGGGCATGACCGGTGACCTCGATCCGCAAGGTCTCGTGCAGCACGGTCACGGTGATCAGCATCGTGATGATCAACTGGCCGTCCCAGAGCGTCCATTGGACCCCGAGGTAGTGCCGGTCACCGCTGCCGAACTGCTGCTTGTTGCAGATGTCCTGGATGGCGTGGTTCTTGATCTGATACGCGTCCACGTCCGTACCCCCCGGCCGGGACACCTCCTTGGCGCCCTCACCGATCGGCGTGACCACCCAGTGCCGTATCGAAGGCTTGGGAAAACCGCCGGTGTTGAGCGGCCCGCGCTCCAGCATGCGCAGTTGGTCGTGGATCGAGCGTATGACGTCCCAGCTGCGGAAGGGGTGGATCTCCTTGTCGGCGTCTTTCGGTACCAGATCCTCGGCGAGATGCCAGCTGCCCCAGCGCGTACCCATGCCGAGTATGCCCTTGGGGCCCGCGTAGAACACGGAGTTGGACTGCTGCTCGGCGGTGAGCCGGGCCAGCCCTTGGCGCAGCCGCTCGGCGGCGGTCTCACCGGGGCTGCCGGGCACGGCCTCGGGGATCTTGGCGCCGACGCCGCCGCCGGCCAGCAGACTGGCCCAGCGCTCGCGCATGTCCTGCGCCGTACGCTCGCAGATCTGCCTCGCCCAGAACCAGCCGAGGACGGGGGCGACGACCGCCGCGCGCGCGTACCAGGCCCAGAAGCCGGTGAACGGCATCCGGATCAGGAAGATCACGGCGAGGGCGGCCACGCCGATCAGGAGGGCGGTGGCGAGGGCGGAGGCACGCTTGTCGGTGGTTTTGTCGATCGTCCGGCGGATCTGGAAGACCAGCAGCCAGACGACCAGACCGGGCAGGAAGATCAGGCCGGTCAGCACCATCACGGCGGTGAGCCAGCTGTCCCGCTCCTTGCGGATGCGGTTCGCCGCCAGGCAGTGCTCGACGACGACCTGCGGCTCCGTGCCGAACGACTGGATGAGCGGCTTGCGCGCACCGCCCAGCATCCTCAGCTGCACGGCACGGGCGAACGCCTCGCCCAGGTTCGGCTTGCAGATCGTCGCCCACTTGCGGCCCGGCTTGACGGTCGACTTGTGCCATTCGCTGTTGGCTTCGAGGATCTTGTCGACGGGGTCGTCGCGGTACGCCGCCGAGGCCAGGGCGAACGTCGCCGCCGTCTGTCCCGCGGCACCCTGAAGCGGGATCTGTGCCCCGGGCCTGAAATCGAATCCCTCGTCCGCCACTGACCGCCCCCATCGCCGCCATGCTCCGCTGCTGCGGCTTTTCCCGACTTCCGTACTCCGCACACCTGTTGAACAGGTCAATAGTCTTGATCAGGTTCTCAGAGTAGCCCCCGGCACTGACAATCGTCGGCGGACAGCCCAAGCTGTCCGCCGACCCTACGGGAGATCAACTAGGGGGAGTCCTGGGCCTGTTCGCGGATCTTCTCCGCAATGTGCGCCGGCATCGGCTCGTGGCGCGCGTAACGCCGGCTGAACCGCGCGGTGCCGTGCGAGAGGGAGCGCAGGTCGACCGCGTACCGGTCGATCTCGATCTCGGGGACCTCGGCTCGAACGAGCGTCCGCCCGCCGCCCGCCTGCTCGGTGCCGACGACGCGGCCGCGCCGCCCCGAAAGATCGCTCATCACGGCGCCCACGTAGTCGTCGCCGACCAGGACAGACACCTCGGCGACCGGCTCCAGGAGATGGATCTTCGCGTCGGCGGCGGCCTCGCGCAGGGCGAGCGCGCCGGCGGTCTGGAACGCGGCGTCGGAGGAGTCCACCGAGTGCGCCTTGCCGTCGAGCAGCGTGACCCGTACGTCGATGAGCGGATAGCCCGCGGCCACACCCTTATCGGCCTGGGCGCGTACGCCCTTCTCGACGGACGGGATGAACTGCCTCGGCACCGCGCCCCCGACGACCTTGTCGACGAACTCGATGCCGGAGCCGCCGGGCAGCGGTTCGACCTCGATCTCGCAGATCGCGTACTGCCCGTGTCCGCCGGACTGCTTCACATGCCGGCCGCGCCCGGCCGACTTGGCGGCGAACGTCTCCCGTAGGGAGACCTTGTGCGCTACGACATCGACCTGGACGCCGTACCGGCTGCGCAGCCGTTCCAGGGCGACGTCCGCGTGGGCCTCGCCGAGGCACCACAGGACCACTTGGTGGGTGTCCTGGTTCTGTTCCAGGCGCATCGTGGGGTCCTCGGCGACCAGCCGGCTCAGGCCCTGCGAGAGCTTGTCCTCGTCCGCCTTGCTGTGCGCGTGGATCGCCAGCGGCAGCAGCGGGTCGGGCATCTCCCACGGCTTCATGAGCAGCGGGTCGTCCTTGGCCGAGAGCGTGTCGCCGGTCTCGGCGCGGTTCAGCTTGGCCACACACGCCATATCGCCCGCGATGGCGTGCGAGAGGGTGCGCTGCTGTTTGCCGAACGGCGCGGACAGGGCGCCGACGCGTTCGTCGACGTCGTGGTCCTCGTGCCCGCGATCAGCGAGCCCGTGCCCGGAGACGTGCACCGTCTGGTCGGGCCGCAGGGTGCCCGAGAAGACTCGTACGAGGGAGATCCGGCCCACATAGGGGTCGCTCGCCGTCTTCACGACCTCGGCGACCAGCGGCCCGTCCGGGTCGCAGGCCTTGATCTCGCGCGGTTTGCCGTCCGGAGTGGTGACCGTGGGTGCCTCGGGCTCCAGTGGCGTCGGGAAGCCGCCGGTGATGAGCTCCAGCAGCTCGACCGTGCCCAGGCCCTGACGGGCGCCGTCGGCGGCGGGCGCGGCGGCCAGCACCGGGAAGAAGACTCCGCGCGCCACGGCCCGCTCCAGGTCCTGGACGAGCGTCTTGAAGTCGATCTCCTCGCCGCCGAGATAGCGGTCCATGAGGGTCTCGTCCTCGCTCTCGGAGATGATGCCCTCGATCAGCCGGTTGCGGGCCTCCTCGAGGAGCGGCAGCTGGTCGGGGCCCGGTTCGGACTCCTTGCGCTCTCCGGAGGAGTAGTCGAACAGCTTCTGCGAGAGCAGCCCGATGAGGCCGGTCACGGGCGCATGCCCGTCGGGGCCGGGCGCTCCGTGGAGCGGCAGATACAGGGGCAGTACGGCGTCCGGGTCGTCGGCGCCGAAGGCCTCCGCGCAGGTCCGCGTCATCTCGTCGAAATCGGCTCTGGCCGCTTCGAGGTGGGTGATCACGATGGCCCGCGGCATACCGACCGCCGCGCACTCCTCCCACACCATGCGGGTCGAGCCGTCCACCCCGTCCGAGGCCGAGACGACGAAAAGGGCCGCGTCCGCCGCTCGCAGACCGGCCCTCAACTCCCCGACGAAGTCGGCGTATCCGGGAGTGTCCAGAACATTGATCTTGCACCCGCCCCATTCGACGGGAACCAGGGAGAGCTGTACCGACCGTTGCTGCCGGTGCTCGATCTCGTCGTAGTCGGAGACGGTGCCGCCGTCCTCCACGCGGCCCGCCCTGTTCACCGCCCCTGCTGTGAGGGCGAGAGCTTCTACCAGTGTGGTCTTGCCCGATCCGGAGTGGCCGACCAGCACCACATTCCGTACGGACGCGGGGTGGTCGGCCGCCGTAGCCCTGCCGGCGGCTCCGGGGTGTGCGTTCGCCTTGTCGCCCATGGCCTTGCCTCCCGTGCACGGTGAGGTCATGTGTGGGCGCGGACATGCGGACCCGCGTGCCGCGTGCGGTGTGGCGGCTCCGGTGACGCCCGCGGTCCTTTCGAGCTTTCCACTCAGGTTACGGCGCGTCCATACAACAGACGCGATCGTGCGCCACGGGTGCCCGACCGTCGCCCACACGCGCGCGTGGCTACGATGGGCCAGCCGGTGGCCAGCAGGGGCCGCGCGGCCACACCGACCCTCGGGAAGGCCATGCTGAACAAGTACGCGCGTGCTTTCTTCACGCGTGTTCTCACACCGTTCGCCGCGTTTCTGATCCGCCGCGGCGTCAGCCCCGACACGGTCACGCTCCTCGGCACGGCGGGAGTGGTCGCGGGCGCGCTGGTCTTCTTCCCCAGGGGGGAGTTCTTCTGGGGCACGATCGTCATCACGCTGTTCGTCTTCTCGGACCTCGTCGACGGCAACATGGCCCGCCAGATGGGCCGCTCCAGCCGCTGGGGCGCCTTCCTGGACTCGACCCTCGACCGGGTCGCGGACAGCGCGATCTTCGGTGGCTTCGCGCTCTGGTACGCGGGCAGCGGCGACGACAACGTCCTGTGCGCAGTCTCGATCTTCTGCCTGGCCAGCGGCCAGGTGGTCTCGTACACGAAGGCCCGTGGCGAATCGATCGGCCTGCCCGTCGCCGTCAACGGCCTCGTCGAGCGGGCCGAGCGCCTGGTGATCTCGCTCGTCGCGGCCGGTCTTGCGGGCTTCGAGACCTTCGGGGTACCCGGCATCCATGTGCTGCTGCCCATCGCCCTGTGGATCGTCGCCGCCGGCAGTGTCGTCACGCTGATCCAGCGGGTCGTCACGGTGCGCAGGGAGTCGGCGGAGGCGGATGCCGTCAACGGGCAGGAAGCCGGCCAGCAGGACGGCCAGGACAACGGCCCGGAGCAGGGCCGGGAACAGGGTTCGGAGAGCGCCCCACAGGGCAGCTCGCGCAGCAGCTCGAAGACCAGCTCACAGAGCAGCGAGGCAACGTCGTGAGCGGCGTACGCGGACGGCTGACGGACGGCGCGTACGCCCTGGGCTGGAGCACCGTCAAGAAGCTCCCCGAGCCCGTCGCCGTACGGCTCGGCAGGACCATCGCCGACATCGCTTGGAAGCGGCGCGGCAAGGGTGTACGCCGTCTGGAATCCAACTACGCGCGCGTGGTGCCCGACGCGACCCCCCAGCGGCTCGGCGAGCTCTCCAGGGCGGGCATGCGCTCGTATCTGCGCTACTGGATGGAGTCCTTCAGGCTGCCCGCCTGGAGCCGGGAACGCATCGCGAGCGGCTTCGCCGCCCAGGACCTGCACTACCTGACCGACGGGCTCGCAGCCGGCAAGGGCGTCGTCCTCGCATTGCCGCACCTGGGCAACTGGGACCTCGCCGGCGCCTGGGTCACCACCAAACTGGAGACTCCTTTCACCACGGTCGCCGAGCGGCTCAAACCGGAGACCCTGTACGACCGTTTCGTCGCCTATCGCGAGGGCCTCGGCATGGAGGTGCTCGCCCACGACGCGTCCGTGTTCGGCACACTGGCACGCCGGCTGCGCGACGGCGGCCTGGTCTGCCTGGTCGCGGACCGTGATCTGTCCGCCTCCGGAGTAGAGGTGAAGTTCTTCGGCGAGACGACGCGGATGCCGGCCGGCCCGGCGCTGCTCGCCCAGCAGACCGGCGCCCTGCTGCTGCCTGTGACGCTCTGGTTCGACGACTCGCCCGTGATGAAGGGCCGAGTGCATCCTCCGGTTGATGTCCCCGAGACAGGTACCCGGGCCGAGAAGACGTCTGTCATGACGCAGGCGCTGGCAGACGCCTTCGCCACGGGTATCGCCGACCATCCGGAGGACTGGCACATGCTCCAGCGCTTGTGGCTCGCTGACCTGGAACCCCGCCCCGAGCCGTCCGACGGGGAGCGCCCGTGAGGATCGGCATCGTCTGCCCGTACTCCTGGGACGTCCCCGGCGGCGTCCAGTTCCACATCCGCGATCTGGCCGAGCACCTCATCCGCCTCGGGCACGAGGTGTCCGTACTCGCCCCCGCGGACGACGAGACCCCACTGCCGCCGTACGTCGTGTCGGCGGGCCGCGCGGTTCCGGTGCCGTACAACGGGTCGGTGGCCCGGCTCAACTTCGGCTTCCTGTCGGCGGCGAGGGTCAGGCGCTGGCTGCACGACGGCACGTTCGACGTGATCCACATCCATGAGCCGGCCTCGCCGTCACTCGGCCTCCTGGCCTGCTGGGCAGCGCAGGGTCCCATCGTCGCGACCTTCCACACGTCCAACCCGCGCTCCCGGGCGATGGTCGCCGCGTACTCGATCCTCCAGGCGGCCCTCGAGAAGATCAGCGCGCGAATCGCCGTGAGCGAGTATGCGCGGCGCACGCTCGTCGAGCACCTGGGCGGCGACGCGGTCGTCATCCCGAACGGCGTCGACGTCGGTTTCTTCAAGAAGGCCGAGCCCAAGGCCGAGTGGCAGGGGGAGACGATCGGCTTCATCGGCCGCATCGACGAGCCCCGCAAGGGCCTGCCGGTCCTCATGAAGGCCCTTCCGAAGATCCTCGCCGAACGGCCGGGGACGCGTCTCCTGGTGGCCGGTCGCGGTGACGAGAAGGAGGCCGTCGAGTCGCTGCCCAAGGAGCTGCGTGCGCGCGTCGAGTTCCTCGGCATGATCAGCGACGAGGACAAGGCGCGGTTCCTGCGCAGCGTCGACCTGTACGTCGCCCCCAACACCGGCGGGGAGAGCTTCGGGATCATCCTCGTGGAGGCCATGTCGGCGGGCGCGCCCGTTCTCGCCTCCGACCTCGACGCCTTCGCGCAGGTCCTCGACCAGGGCGCGGCGGGCGAACTGTTCGCCAACGAGGACGCCGACGCGCTGGCGGCCTCCGCGGTACGGCTGCTCGCCGACTCCGGCCGCCGCGCGGAGCTGCGTAAACGGGGCAGCGCGCATGTGCGGCGCTTCGACTGGTCGACGGTCGGGGCGGACATCCTCTCCGTGTACGAGACGGTCACGGACGGGGCCGCCGCGGTCGCCGCCGATGAACGCAGCGGGCTGCGGGCGCGGTTCGGGCTGGCACGGGACTGAGAACGGGCCTGAGGACGGGACTGAGAGGGGCGTCTGGTGCGGGAACTGCGCAACGTGCGGGAGGTGCCGCAGGAGGGCGTCAGGACGCCTCTGACGGCCGAGGAGGAGCAGCGGGCCCGGTCGGTGTTCGCCACCGAGATCGGCGCGCAGGTGGCCCGTCAGGGATGGGCGACGTATCCGGCTCACACCCCGGAGGAGCGCATCCGGCTGTACGCGGTGGCGGAGATGATCGGGGAGAGGCTGGGCTGCCTCGTGGAGGCCGTGCCCCAGGACACGATCACCATGCGCTTCACGGTGGTCGGGGCGGGCGCCGCACTCGACTGATCCAGGGTGATCGGCGTGCGGCCCCGGGCCGCGCCGGAGGCCTCGTCACGCACGGGTAGCCTGTGCGCCCGTGACCTCCACCCTGATCTGGATCGTGGTCGCCCTTGTGGCGATCGGCCTCTACTTGAGCTGGACCGCGGGCCGACTCGACCGGCTGCACGCCCGGATCGACGCCGCGCGCGCCGCTCTCGACGCGCAACTCCTGAGGCGTGCGTCGGTCGCACAGGAACTGGCCACCTCCGGAGTGCTCGATCCGGCCGCCTCGATCGTGCTCTACGAAGCGGCGCACGCGGCGCGGCAGGCCGAGGAGGAGCAACGGGAGGTCGCCGAGAGCGACCTCAGCCAGGCCCTGCGGGCCGTCTTCGGGGAGGCACAGCAGGTCGAGGCGGTACGCGAGGCCCCCGGCGGTGAGGCGGCCGCCGTCGAACTCGCCCAGGCGGTACGGCGTGTGCCGATGGCCCGCCGCTTCCACAACGACGCCGTACGCGCCGCTCGCGCCCTGCGCCGCCATCGCAAGGTCCGCTGGTTCCGGCTGGCCGGGCACGCGCCGTTCCCGCTGGCCTTCGAAATGGACGACGAGCCGCCGACGGCCTTGGCCGATCGCTCGGGCTAGGCGCGGGCGGGCTGGGGACCTGGGGTTCGCCCCCGCCGCCCTTACCCGTCCCATACCGGGGCCAGCCCCGGACCCCACTGGGGGCTGGCCCCGGTATGGGA
>NZ_JAAKZX010000119.1 GCF_011045025.1 Streptomyces ureilyticus | reverse complement strand
CCTCCCCCCTCCCCCAGAACGCCGTACTGCGACGCCACGGCATCGTCACGGCGACCTGGCACTGAGACCCCCGGGCCCCGTCTGGGGACCCGGGCCACGCACCATCAACCACCTGCCCCCAAGGAGGCATGCATGACCGTTCAGATGGAGCACCCGGTCGCGCCCGCGCAGCCGACCGCCGAACAGCAGGACCTCACCGGCTTCGACCTGGACATCACCATCGTCGAAGGCGGTCCCGCCGCGGACCAGCTCATCCGTCTTACGAACGACGGCTGCAACTCCACGTGCGCGACCGCGTGCGTGAGCTGCCCGTAGCCGCACCGAACCGCGTTCACTGCGGTGCCCGCCGCGCCTGCTCCACGGGCGCGGCCGGGCACCGCGCAGCCACAGGAGGGCGTGTGTATCGCTACGTTGACGCAGCAGCGGTCCGGGCTGCCGCGTGGAGTCCCGATCACGAGACCGTCTGGCCGGACCTGACCGGCCCGTCCGCGAATCCGGCATCGTGGCGGGCATGGCTGCAGCAGACCTGGTCGGAAGATTTCGCCGCCGCCGTCACAGCCGCCAGCCCCGACCTCGCGAGCCGCGTGGACCAGATCTGTGCCGGCCGGCCGCTGCCCGAGCCCGCCGTGCGCCGCACGGTCCTCTCCGCCCTGCGCTACCTGCTGCGCGCCCGCACCCGCGCCACCCCGTTCGGTCTGTTCGCCGGAGTCGCGGCAGCGCGCATAGACACCGCGCCCGCCCTCGAGGTGGGCGCCGGGCACCGCGCCGTGGCGAGACCGGACGCGGCACACAGCACGGCCCTCGTCGACCGCTTCGAGCAGCACCCGCAACTGCGGCCCCACCTGATGCTGCTCACCTCCACCCTCGTCGTCGAACGCGACGGATACGTGGTGATCGAGCACCGCCCGACCGGAACACGCGAAGGCGCCCCCGAGCACGTGCAGATTCGCGTGACGGGACCGGTCCGTGAAGCCCTGGACGGCGCACGGGCCCCGATCCCGTGGAGCGACCTCGCCGCAAAGCTCTCCAGCAGCTTCCCGAGCACCCCCTCCACCGCGATCGAGAAGCTGCTCGCGGGCCTGATCGAGCAACGCTTCCTGCTCACCAACCTCCGCCCAGCGATGACGGCCACCAACCCGCTCGCCGCCCTCCTCACTCACGCACAGCACCTCGCGCACGCCGAGGCAGCAGAATTACGTGAAACGCCCAAGCCCGCGCTCGACCTGCGGGTGGACTGGGACCTGACCATCCCCGAATCGGTGGCCCAGGAGGCGGCAGCGGCAGCCAAGTCGCTCACCCGCCTCACGCCCCGTGCGGCACTGACCGGATGGGCCGAGTGGCACGGCCGGTTCCTGGAACGGTACGGGCCGCGGGCGGCCGTACCCGTCGTGGACGCCATCGACGCCCTTGGATACCCGCCCGGCTACCTGGGGTCCCCCGCCGCGCCGACGCCCTCCCCCCTGCCCGACCGCGACAGCCGACTCATCAAGCTCGCCCACACCGCCGGGATGCAGCGCCGCCTTGAAGTCGGCCTCGACGATGCCGCGCTGGAGGAACTGGCCACCACAGATCCTGGCCACCCCGTCCAGCCGAGCACCGAGGTGACCGTCCGCATCGGCGCAGCCAGCATCCCGGCGCTGCAGCAGGGCGAGTTCACGCTGCATGTCGTCGGGGTGGCACGCTCAGCCGGAGCGACCACCGGCCGCTTCCTGAGCATGCTGGACGCCGGGGACCGTCGCCGCATGACCGAGGCGTACGCCTCACTGCCCGGTGTGCACCACGGCGCGCTCGTCGCGCAGATCAGCTCCACGCCGCTGTCCGTACGCGCTGAGAACGTCGCGCGCGCCCCGCAGGCGACCGAGCTGGTGATCTCGCTCGGCGACTACCAGGGCTCGGATACCAGCGTCATCCCCGTGTCGGACCTTGCGGTGACCGCGGATGCCGAACGGCTGCACCTGGTCTCGCTCTCCCGCCACCGCCCGGTGCACACGCTGCTGCTGAACGCCGTGGACCTGGGCCATCACACCCATCCGCTGGCCCGGTTCCTGGCCGAGGCGCCCGCCGCGCTGGCCGTCCCGTGCACCGGGTTCATGTGGGGCACCGCCGCCTCCAGCCTGCCGTTCCTGCCCGCACTGCGCTACGGACGCACGATCCTGTCCCCCGCCCGCTGGCTCCTCACCAGCGACGACCTTCCCCCCGCGCCGGCTCTGTGGCCGCAGTGGGACGCGGCCCTGGCCCGATGGCGCCACGACGTGCATCTGCCCGAGCGGGTGTACCTGAGCCAGGCCGACCAGTGCATAGCCCTGGACCTGACCGAGCCCTCACACCGGGCCCTGCTGCGCACCCACCTGGACCGCGACGGCACGGTGACCCTGCGCCCCGCACCAGAACCCCAGGACCTGGGCTGGACCGACGGCCGCGCCCACGAAGTCGTCATCCCCCTGACCGCAGACCAGAACGTCGCCCCCGTCCAGGCAGCGGGCCGCGTCGTCGGCCGCGAGCACGGCCACCTGCCCGGCTGCGACAACCGCATCTACCTCCAGCTCCACGGACACCGCGGCCAGCAGAACCCGCTCCTGACCCGGCACCTGCCGACCCTGCTGGAAGAACTGGGCGGCCCCCGATGGTGGTTCGTCCGCTACACCGACCCTGAAGACCACCTTCGCGTTCGTCTGGCCTGCGCGCCCGGCACCCTCGGCTCCGCCATCGAGCGCATCGGCGAGTGGACCCGGCAGCTCCGGCACAGCGGCCTGATCACCCACGCCGGCGTGGAGACCTACCATCCGGAGACCGCGCGGTTCGGCGGCCCCACCGCGATCGACGCGGCCGAGCACTATTTCGCCGCCGACTCCGCCGCCGCACTGGCCCAGCTCGCCGCCCAGGCCGGGAAGAACGCACCGGACGCCCGCGCGGTGACCGCCGCGAGCATGGTGGACATCGTCACCGGCCTGCTCGGCGACACCGCCGCGGCGATGCACTGGCTCATCGAGCACACCCGCACCGACCGGGCCGCTCCGCCCCGCGACGTCTACCGCCAAGCCGTCGACCTGGTGAACGCCGACCCCTCGGGCCTGGACGAGCGCGTCACCACGGCCTGGACCACGCGGCGCGCGGCTCTGGCCGCCTACCGCCACACGCTGACGGACGCCGCCCTGGACCCCCACGACGTGCTGCCGGACCTGCTGCACCTTCACCACGTCCGGATGCGCGGGCCGGGACTGCCCGAGGAGCGCACACACCTGCACCTGGCCAGAGCCGCCGCCCTGAGCTGGACGGCACGAGCAAGGAGGACACCGTGACCACGACAGCCCCCGCCCCCGCCGCGCTGTCGACCGCCGACGAGCTGGCCCACGCACTGGCCGACCCCAGGACCGTGTGGCCCGGCGGCAGGCCCGACGGCGGCCGGGCCTGGCCCCAGTCGCTCGCCGGAGGAGCCTCGGGCATCGCCCTGCTGCACATCGAGCGCGCCCGGTCCGGCCACGGCGACTGGGACACCGCACACACCTGGCTGGTCACGGCCGTGCACGGCGAAGTGAGCGCGGCGGCCAACGCGAACCTGTACTTCGGTGCCCCCGCCCTCGCGTTCCTCACGCACCGTGCGGCCAGCGCATCGAGCCGGTACCTGCGCCTCCTGGAACGACTGGACGCGGCGACCCTCGCCGTCACCCAGAACCGCCTGGCCGAGGCCCACCAGCGCATCGACCGCGCCGAGCGGCCCCCCATGGAGGAATTCGACCTGATCCAGGGCCTGTCAGGGCTGGGCGCCTACCACCTGAGCCGCCATCCCCACCACGAGATCACCCGGGACGTCCTGGCCTACCTGGTGCGCCTGACCGAGCCCCTGCCCGATCCGGCCGGGCTGCCGCCGTGGTGGATGAACATCGCACCCACCGGTGCACCGCACGCCGACTACCCCGGCGGGCACGGGAACTTCGGGCTCGCCCACGGCATCGGCTCCGTCCTGTCCGTACTCTCCCTGGCCCTGCTGCGCGACCTGGCCGTGCCCGGTACGGTCGACGCGGTCGAGCGGATCTGTGCCTGGACCGACCACTGGCGTCAAGGCGACCAGGCCGCCCCTTGGTGGCCGGGCCACATCTCGATGCAGCAGGCGACCGACCACCACGTCCATTCCGGCCTTCGCCCCCGCCCGTCCTGGTGCTACGGAGTCAGCGGCACCTCCCGCGCCCAGCAGTTGGCCGGACTCGCCCTCCGCGACCCGGTACGCGTGCAGGCCGCCGAGAACGCGATCCTCGCGGTCCTGCGCGACCCGCTTCAACTGGACAAGCTCCCCGAGACCGGGCTGTGCCACGGCATGGCCGGACTGCTGCACGCCGCATGGCGGATAGCCACCGAGACGGGCAACACCGAAATCACTGCGGAGCTGCCGAACCTAGCCGACCGCCTGATCACCGCCCTCGACCAGGACGACCACAAGCCGGAACTCCTCGACGGAACCGCCGGAACGGCCCTCGCCCTGCACACGCTCGGCACGAACAGCGCGCCCGCACCACACTGGGACACCTTCCTCGCCCAGGCGTGAACACCCTGGAGACCCGCCTCATGAACTCACCCACCTGGTGCCAGGCCAACGTCGCCTTCCCGAACTGGGAACGCTCCGAGTTCATCGCCCTGGCCCAACTCGCCCCGCTCCTACGCGCCGCAGAGGACCAAGGCGCCCTCACCGCGTGGTTCATCATCCGCAAGCGCCCCTGCTGGCGCGTGCGCTACCAACCCGCCGCCGACGGGCAGGACCGCATCGGCCGAGTCCTCGACGCGCTGATCGCCGAGGGGGCCATCACCGCGTGGACGGAGATCATCTACGAACCCGAGGTACACGCCTTCGGCGGCCCCGAAGCCATGGCGTCCGCGCACCGCCTCTTCCACCGCGACAGCCGCAGCATCATCGACTTTCTCCCGAGCGACGCCGGCAGACACCGACGCGAGACCTCCCTCATGCTGTGCAGCCTCCTGATGCGCTCCGCCGGACTGGACTGGTACGAGCAGGGCGACGTCTGGGCGCGCGTCGGCACGCATCGCGCGCTGCCCGCCGGTACCGAACGGGACAACAGCGACCGACTGCACGCCGCCGTGCACCGGCTGGTCTCCGTGAATGGTGAGGACGTGATGCGCGCGGGGGGACCGCTGGCCCACGCTGCCGACTGGGCCGGTGCCTACACCGACGCCGGAAGGGAACTGGCCCACCTCACAGCCTCCGGACAGCTTCACCGTGGCCTGCGTGACGTCCTGGCCCATCACGTGCTCTTCGCCTGGAACCGGATCGGCCTGCCCCCCGCCGCGCAGGCCACCCTCGCCGCCGCCGCGAAGACTGTCATCCTCGGCCCCGACCCCACCACCGAGAGGAGCGCCGCGGACCGTGTGGAAACTCCCTGACGCCGTAGCCCAGCGCTTCCCCCTCGTCGCTCGCCCCCGCCCCGCCTGTCTCCCTCTGCCCCAGCGCGTGCACGCGCTGGCCGAACTCGCCGACACCGCACTGAAGTTGGTCGACCCGAGCGTGGCCTCCACGGTCTACAACCAGGCCGCGTTGATCGCCTCCGACGTCGGCGCCCCGGACACCGCCCGCGCGATGTGCCACCAGCACACCACCGCCTACCTGCACGCTGCACCCCTGACCGCGAGGGCCGCGATCCGCGCCCTCGAACCCGTCGTCAACCTGGCACGCCTCCAACTCCGCGCCGGGCAGGGCGACGACGGCCGCCAATGCCTCCTGGCGCTGTTCGACGCCGTCACCACCGCAAGCCCCGTCCAGGTCGAGGACATCGCTCTGCCGGCGGACCTCGTAGCGAACGCCGCCGACCGCCAAGAGGTCCGCGCCTGGCTGTGGCGAGTCCTCCTCACCGACGGCACACGCGCTCTGACCACTGCCGGCCGCTGGGCCGAAGCACTCACCCACGTCGAGACGCACCGAGGCATCGGGCAGAGGATGTTGGACGGCCGCCAGGTCGCCGTCCTCGCCGCTCTCACAAGCGAAAACAGCTTCGACGCCGACAACCTCCTGGCCAACACAACGCCCGGAGAGGCATGGGAGAGGGCCGTCACCGACTGCCTGACTGTCCTTTGCCACCGCGTGTCGGGGCGACCCTGGCGACGCTCCCTGCAGGACTTGGCGACGACCTACCTCGAACGCCCCGACCAGGACGGCATGGCTGTCTTCGATACGAGGCTCGGACTCGCAGTGCTGGACATGGTCAACTCGGCCAAGGATCCTGCGGGGCGCATGGTGGTCGCGGAGCTGCACCGCCGGACGATGAAGACGACTGACGGCTACGCCGCCCGAGAGACCCTGACGCACCCTCTGTTCACTGCCCTCGCCACCGACCGGGAGGTGCGGGACTGCCGTGCACTCCTCCACGACTGCGCACTGGGAGCCGGGTCGCTCCCCAGCGAGTTGCGCGGCCAGTTCGCCAAGGCGCTGCGTAAGAGCTACCACGTGATTCGAGAGGACGTTGCCCATCTGGGGCAGGCGTGCACAATTGGACAAGAATGATCTTGGTCGCAGCGAGTTGGAAGGCTAATCACATGGCGCTTCCCGGCAGCGGATACCGACCAGTTATCGACACCGAGAGGGCACGGATGGCGAAGTACCTCGGAACCGGGGCGGCCGTACGGCCCTCGACATCGGCTGTGGCGATGGCATGCTCGCCCGCTACCTGCACGGGCACCTCGGCTACCGGACGACTGGAATCGACTGCGCGCCCACCGCCGTCGCCCTCGCGGCCGACCAGCACGCCGACGTCGAGGGCCTCACGTTTCAGCTCCTCGATTTCACGGCCGGGGGCCCGAACGAACTGCGCTATTCCTCCTATGCGTTGATCACCTGTCGGCTCGCCTACAAGTTCATCGGTGACAAGCCGCGTTTCCTCGACCGCGTGCGGCGCTTGCTCACCCCCGGCGGCATTGTCTGGGTCGTGGCTGAGCTGGCCGACCGCCTCGACAACGAAGCCGTCGCACGGGGTTTGTCCAGGGCCGAGGTGGAAGAGCTCACCACCGGCTGGCCGGCCGGCCACGTCGAGGATCTCGACCGGCTGATCTGTTTCCGGCTCGACCACTGACCCGCGGCATTGGCCCTCTGAACGGGAGACACCCTGGTGAACAGCGATTTGACCAACATGGCCAGCTGGACGGCATACGGAGAACACCACATCCGCGAGGGGACGGAGATTGGCGAGGTCGACCGGATCGACTGGGGTTTTTGGGCCGGTGTCGGGCCGGGCAGCGAGGTGCTGGGCGACTTGACGGGACGGCGCGTCCTGGACCTCTGCTCCGGTCTGGGCCGCCACGCGGCCCACCTCGCCCGGGACCACGGCGCGCTCGTCGACGCCATCGAGGCGTCGCCCGCCCAGCACCAGCGGGCCCTGGCCCGCTACCCGGACCAGGACGGCCTGCACCTGGTGCTCTCCGATGCCGTGGACCATCTCGCAATGACCGAGCAGCCCTACGACATGATCTATTCGCGGCACGGGCTGAGCTACCTCGATCCCTCCGCGGTCCTGCCCGTGCTCGCGCGGGCGCTGAGGCCCGGCGACAGACTCGCGTTCTCGGTCATCCACACCACCAAGACCGGCCAGAGCCCCGCCACTAGCGTCGAGCCCAGGATGGAGGAACTCCCCCTCGGTGACCAGCAGCTGCCCGTACGGATGTGGATCCTCGGCGTCGAGCTCTGGGAGGACCTACTCGTTGACCACGGCTTCATCCTCGACAGCGTCCACGTACTGGACTCCCCCGACCACCCAAACCCTGTCTCCTGCCGCCTCTTCGTCGCCCAACGCACACCACGCGTCACGAGCCGCCAGCGCACCACATGACGGCGAACCCATAACCGACACCATCTCGATACGCCATGCGCCCCACTCGATACGCCCGGCATCAAGGAGAAACGCGTGATATCGCGCCGCGACCGCCTCCGCCGGACGGTTGGGGGCAGGGGGTGCGGGCCGCGTCCTCAGTGGTGAGGGGGATGCGCCAGCGCAGGCGGGCACCGCCTTCGGGGCGGTCGGCGACCTCGAACGTGCCGCCGAGCTTCTCCGCGCGACGGGGCAGGTTGGTCAGGCCGCTGCTGCGGGTGGGCCGACCCAGACCGCGACCGTTGTCGGTGACGTTCAGGCGCAGTTCGTCTCCGGCGTGGACGGCGACCCAGGCGGCGGTGGCGTGGGCATGGCGGGCTACGTTGGACAGGGCCTCACACAGCAGGGCGAGCAGGTGCGCGGCGGTTTCGTCGGGCAGGGCGGTGTCGATGGGGCCGTCGAACTCCACCGAGGGGGCGAAGCCGAGCCGGTCCTGTGCGGTCGAGGTCTCGCCGAGGGCCTGGGCGCGGAGGCTGGCCGCCTTCTGGGTGGGCCGGTTGAGGTCGAAGATGGTGCCGCGCAACTCCCTGATGGTGGCGTCGAGTTCACCGATGACCGCGTGGATCCGCGTCGCGGCGTCGGGGCGGGTGATGCGGGCGGTGATGCTCTGCAACGCGAGGCCGGCGCCGAAGACCCTCTGGATCACCATGTCGTGCAGGTCGCCAGCGATGCGGTCTCGCTCGGCCATCACCTCGCGGTCGGCACTGGCGGCGGCCAACTCGGCCTGGGCGACCAGCGGGTGGGTGATGTCCCGGGCCACCGTCGAGAAGCGGATCAGGGGCCCCTTCCGCGTCACGCATCGGCGAGACAGAGACCGCCACGTCGACATCCGTGCCGTCGCTGCGGCGCCAGCGGCTCTGGTAAGAGTCAGAGTGCCCTTCGGCACGGATCTGCTCCACCACTGATTGGAAGACACGGAAGGCCGCCTCGGGCATGAGCGTGTCGATGCTCCGGCCGACGATGTGCTGCTCGGTGTGGCCGAACAGCCGCTGGGCACCGGGGTTCCAGGTCCGGATGAGGTGGCTGGGGCCGACCGAGATCATGGCGTCGTCGGAGGAGGCCACGATGGCCGCGAGTCGGGCTTCGGCACGCCACGCGGCTTCCAGCTCGGTGTGCAGGGCTATCAGGCCGCGATTGGTGTCGTCCGGCTCCTGGCTCAGCTCGTCCACCAGCTGCGCGCGGCGCGCCAGTTCGGCCTGCTGCGCGGCCGCATCGTCGGCGATCCGGGGGCCAGATACGTCCCTCATGTCTGACCGCGACCATGAGCCCGACCACGACGCTGACCACCCCGACCATGGGCCCGGCCACGGCAGGTCAGACGCCGTGGGGAGTCGCTACTCGCCCTGATGAGAGGCGCCACCCGACGGTCGGCGGCCCTTCAATGTGTTGCAATCTCTCCCCTCTGCGTGTGGACTGCTGCGGAGTTTTCGGCAGTGCGCGTCCCGGACAGGGGTTGGTCGGAGTCAAGGTCTGCGCGTTCGCGGGCGTCTGGACGGGCCGGGAAGGCGCCGGGTACGCGGGGTCTGTTGGCGGCAGTAGCGATTAGGGCACGGATCTTGCGGGCGAACCCCGTACCGGGCAGTGGAAGCTCCACGTCAGGCTGGCGTAGGTAGCCGGTGGCGACGGCAACGGGAACATGGGCCATGAGTTCAGTGATCGCCGCTGGGCGAGGCCGGGCCGTGTACTTGGCGATGTGGAGCAGGACGTGCAGGATCGAGGTGGCGGAGGTGTCGCCGTCGTGCTCGAACTGGGAGCGGACGGGCTGCGCCATGGGTGAGTGCGTGCGAACGGGTACCTCGGGTGGCGGCTGGACGTCGTCGGTCTGGCGGTGCCACCAAGCGGCCGCAGCTCTCTCGCCCAGGGCCAGATGGTGCAGGTAGAGGCAGTATGCGGCGGTAGGCAGTCCGGCGCCGGCAGCGTACTGCCACCAGTAGCGTGCCCCGTCGTCCGTGTCCGTCAACTGCAGGACACACGCGAGGATCAGCGCGCTGCGCGGTTCGGGCACCTGCTCGGTGACGAATTGGGCAACAGAGGTTGCGGGCATGTGGGCGACGACGGTTTCACACAGCGTGCGCAGATCCTCGGCGGCCTCGGTGGACGCGCTGTCCTTGGCCAGCCTGGAATCGGCGAGGAAGGCGTCACGGCGGTGTGCCGCTGTGGAAGGCGGAACGATGTCGCGGGGCACCGTACGGTCGCGCACGAGCAGCGCCCGGGAGAGCATCTCTTCAATGTGGGTCATGCAGGGGTCCTTTCGGTCTCGGGGGGCGGGATGACGCTCTCGAGGAAGTGGACGGCGTGGCGCTCGTTGGACTGCACGGTGGCCAGCGGGACGCCCAGGAGGGCGGAGACGCCGCCCGGGGTAAACCCGCACAGACTGAGCAACACCATGACGTCGAGCTGGTGGTCCGGCAGCCTGCTCATCGCCTTGAACAGCTCCAGGCTCTCTGCCATCTGGTTCATGCGCGCGGCGGCGGCGAGCAGTTGCCGCAGGGCGACGGTGTCGAAGGCCGCGGCACCGAACTCGGGCCGGCCGTCGATGTGCGGCGTCCGGGCCATGACGGTGGCGCGCAGGACTGCCCAGGCGAAGCGCCGAGTGTCAGGGCTGGCCAACGCGTCGTTCCAGCGCAGCCAGAGGATGTCGAAGGTGTCGGACACGGCGCTGTCGCGCTGATCATCGTCGAGAAAGACCTGGGCGTACAGGGTGTACTTGCTCTCGACCAGCTCGCGGAAGGCACAGTGGTCCAGGGGCGGGGCCGTGTGCGAGGTGGTGAGAGCGGCCGTGGTTCTCTCGCTGCAACGGTCGATCCACTCGCGGGTCTTGTGAGCTTCGAGGGCCGCGTACCGCCACAGCCGGTTCAGCGGCCACTGGGGCATGTTCAGCTCGACGGACAGGCTGAGGACGATCTCCCATCGGGGATACAGGCCGGTTCCGCGCAGCAGCTCGGAGAGTTTCGACTTGGACAGCCGCACCCGGATGCTGAGTTCACTGAGGGTCAGCCCGCTCTTGAGGTACGTGTCGCGCATCGGTGCCAGCCAGGCGCGGTGGGCGCTGCCCACGCTCTCCGCGATCGGACCGAGCTTGCGCCCGGGCCGGGGCAGTGCCGGGCGGGAGGCGGGTGTCAGCGGTTCGGAAGGCGTGGTCACGAGGCGCGGCCTTCCTTATCGCTGGCCGCTTCGATGGGGCGTGCCGGGTCGGGCTCGGTCTGCGGCCGGGCGGCGCTGACGATCTGCTGGACGGTCAGGCCGAGGGCCGGCGCGAGCGTGGCGACAGCAGCGACGTGTCCCAGCACCACCATGACTGTGCTCCAGGCGAACACAGTCACCATCACGACGGTGATCGGTATCTGTTTCTGTTTGTGAATCACCCAAAAATCCTTCGACGTCCGGCCGTTGCTGACCGCAGGGCCCATCCGGGGAAGCCACTGCGGAGTCTCGGGCCGACGGGTGCCATCCGTCGGCCGGAGAGGTCAACCAGCATGGGGGGCGGCACGGTTGTCACGCCACGTCGTCATGGAATCACGGAACAATTGGATCTGCCGGGCGCTGTTGCGGGGGCGTACGAATGGCCACCGTGGCGCACGCTTGGCCGAGTTCGCACACGTGCGGTTGGAAGTTCCCGGTTTCTCTTGCAATTGCACTGCGGACCCGCGTCAATGGAACCAGGACACCTTCGGTGTCGGCCTTCTATCCGGAAGGGCTTGCTCCCGTGCCGAGATTTTGGGAGCGAGCAGCATCGCTCTCGCCTGGCCTGGAACGGGCCAGGCGAGAGCGGAAACGTCCAGCGGGACACCCACCGGCGTAGCCTGTGCCATCCAAGGGGTCGGCCTACCCGGAGCTCGGTCAGACTCACGGTCACGCGACTTGCGCTTCGATGATGCAGATCAGGACGAGGCGCGGCATGAGGAGCCTGTGGGGACATGACCCCGCACAGCCTCACGTTGATGCTCGGCCCCACCGTGTGGGTCGAGGTTCGACCTTCGGCCCGATGGTGCACGTGATCGCACGGCGGGGCCGGGAAGACGACGGATGATGACTCGTCCCGGGCATGCTCACCGGATGCCTCACTGCCGCGTGCCCGCCCAGGAGGACTGGCTCGTCCCGAGGGGCGGCCAGCGGCGGCTAACAGGTGTTGGCGCCGGGGGTGCATGCTGTGCGGCGGTGACGTACCTGCGCCCCTGATGGGGGCCGCACTTGTCCGCCGTGTCTCGGGCCTGCGGGCCGGCCAGTTGTGTGCGCCAGCCCAGCGCCCTGCCGTTGTTGCCTGGCTGTTTCGCGGGTGAAGAGAGAGCGAACACGGCAGGAGGACAAGCCCACGGCTGCACAGAGGTAGCGCAATGCCCCGTGGATCAACCTGATTAAGACAAAGTTCCCCCAAGTGTGCATAGACACCGCCACGGCGGCGATCCTCCTGGTGACAGGCGGATGCAATTGCATTTGCGGAGCGGCGAGTTCAAGCACTGCGGAGGTTCACGGATGGAGACTCTGGCATATGCGCAGGTCGGCTCGACCGTGACTGGGCGCAGGGCGTTGCTGGGTTGGCGGAAGAGTTCGCACAGCAATCCCGACGGCGCGTGCGTCGAGGTCGCGCAGCCGACTCGCGATCGGGTTCTCTTCCGCGACTCCAAGGTGCCGCAGGGCTGTGTTGTGGACATCTCGCGTCCTGCGGCGGCAGCATTCACGACGGCCGTGGCGGGTGGTGGGCTCTAAGTGACGTGAGCCCTCGCGCTATTCGCCACGTGTGTGCCCGTGCAACGCTGAAGGACGGGCCACTTCCGCGTGGCGCCAGCCTGGTGTGCGGGATGACAGCGCTCACACGGTGCTCCGACCAGGGTGGACGGGCACGGATGAACGAACGGTCAGCAATTCCGTACTGGACAGTACGACGGGTCTGCCAGTAGGGATGAGGCCGATGCAACGGAGTGCAGCAGCTGCCCTGCGATCGGGCGTGCGGACCACGATGAGGGGAAGAGCGTGGGGGAACAGCCGGCATCCAGGCGAGGAAGCGGCACGGAGGCGGACTTAGGGCAGGACAGGCCGCACAGCGCCCGCATGTACGACTACTACCTGGGCGGGAAGACCAATTACGCCGTGGACCGCGAGGCGGCGCAGGCCGTCATCGAGGTCTTTCCCGCCATTGAGGTGGGGGCCCGGGTGAACCGCGCCTACATGCATCGGGCGGCGCATTACCTGGCCCGTCAAGGGGTCTGCCAGTTCATCGACATCGGCACCGGAATCCCTACTGCGCCGAACCTCCACCAGATCGTCCAGGAGGTGACGCCGCGGGCAACGATCGTCTATGCGGACAACGATCCGATCGTCCTGGTCTACGCCGACGAACTTCTGGACGGCGCCCCCGAGGGCAGGACCTGCTATGTCGAGGCCGACGCAACACAGCCCGGAAGGGTGCTGGAGGCCATTAAGGCGACCGGGACGATCAACTTCGGCCGACCAGTGGCCTTGAGCTTGCACGCTCTGCTGCACTTCGTCCCCGACGACCAGGATCCCTACCAGATCGTCAGCCAGCTGCTGGAGCCGCTGGCGTCAGGCTCGTACCTGAGCCTGACCCACTGCACGGGTGACTTCGAGCCGGAAGCCTGGGCCGCCATCGTTGACACCTATCGACAGCGGGGGACCCCGGCCCAGGTGCGTTCCCGGGCTGAAGTGCTGCGCTTCTTCGACGGACTACAGCTCGTCGATCCCGGACTGGTCGTCGCCCATCGTTGGCGTCCCGAACCCGGCAGTGGTCCCGCCTTGGTATCGGATGGTCAGGTTTCGCTGTATGCCGGTGTCGGCCGCAAACCATAGGCGCCAGCGCAGCCCCGAGTCAGCGGTAGTAGCCCGAGCTCAGCAGGTGCTTGAGCCGCTGTATCGACCGCTGAGGGGACAACGATGCTCCCCGCAGACGGTCGAACGCCTTCTTGCGCTTGTCGACCTGCTCCTCGTCCTGGAAGATCAGCCCGCCGTCATAGACCTCCGCGTACGCGATGTCGGGGAGAATCCGCGCGGAGAACTCCCAGATCGTCGTGGAACCGATGTGCACCGGAAGGTCGTAGCGGTCCTGTTCCGCTATCCGGATCAGATACCGGGGGGTGCTCGCCAGGTCGACCAGGTGCTCCAGCTGGTGCTGCATGACCCGTGGCGTCCCGTACCGGCGCCTGAGCGAGCCTTCGTCGAGGACGCAGATGAGTTTCTTGTCGGCGCCGGCTGACTGGAAGCGCTGCCGGCGCTCCATCCGCAGATCGACCAGGGCCTGACGGTGATGCACATCCGCGCTTCCGCCGGCGATCACCGCACGCGCATAGCTCTCCGTCTGCAGCAGACCAGGCAACTGCAGCGGTTCGTACACCCTGATCCGTTGCGCCATGTCCTCGAAACTCACCACCGCCTGCAGGTGCTTGGAGGCCACCCCCGACCACGCCTGCCACCAAGGCTGCTGGTTGGCCTCCTCCGCCAGCTCCCGCAACTGGCCCTGCTCCAGCGGGTCCGTGATGCGGTAGATGACGAAGAACTGGGCCAGGTCCTGTTCCTTGAGCTGGTGCTGCCCGGTCTCGATGCGGCTTACCTTGGACTTCGACGCACCCAGCAGCCGTGCGACCTCCTCCTGCTTGAGGCCGATGGCCGTGCGACGCGAGCACAGCGCGTTGCCCAGCACCATCCGCTGCGCGGACGGGACAATCTCGTCCCTGATGTACCGCACACGGCGGCCCGACTTCAGCGGATCGCCGGAACCCGCCGTGCCTGCCGACCCCTGGCTCACGATCTCTCCTCGCACACAGTGAGCATGACGGCGCTCATCGTGCACGACAGGTGCAACAGACATGACGGAATCGCAAACATCTTCCCCTTTGGATCATGCAATCGGCTGAAAATCGATCGACAAAGGGGAAGAAACGGTCCTGCGGAGCACCGGGCCAACCGGCCATCGCCAGCGACCCTCGGCCGCCGGAGCACCCATGTGTCCCTGGTGCTCCGCTGCAGAAGCACCAGGCCCTGATCAGTCTTCGCTCGCCGCGTGATCCGGTCTGCTCACCACGCGACTGACCATGGGCATCGGCCGACGTGTCACTGGAGCAGGCCGGTAGGCCACGCCATATTCACGGGCGAAGCGATTGGCCTCGGCCTCGGAGCTGGTGAGCCGGTGCAGACAGAGCCCGTAGGCGACCGAGGTGATCTGCTCTTCGGTCAGACAGAGCCGCCACCGGTTGTCCGTACGGCTGAAGGACGCGGTGCGGACACGCTCGGCGAGCCCGTCGGCCGTCGGCGTGGCCAGTTCGTGAGCGAGGCCGATGAAGACGCGCACGGCGCTCATCTGGGCAGGGCGCAGCTCCACCAGGCGTTCGCCGGGCCCGGGTTGGGGCTCATCGGACTCTGTCGGCAGCCAGGCGTGCGCGAATGCGAGGACGTCACGGCCGTGGTCGGTAAGCCGCGCCGCCCAGCGCACGGGGCGCGCTGCGAGCACAGAGAGTTCGGCGCGGGTGTCCCGGTCGGCCAGTTCGGCCAGCCCTTCGCGCACCACCAGCTCCGCGCTCTGCTGGAAGGACGCGGGCACCGCATCGTCCACCACCCAGGCGTGCCGTGCGGCTCGTTCGTGCTCATGGAGCACTTCCAACACGGCGATCCTCTTCTCCGAGCTCCTCATACCGCCTCGCCTGGCCGAGCCCCGCCGCCCACGGCATCGGGGACTATCAGTGGCACCAACTAACCTGCTGAGCACCGTAAGTTGCCAAGCAGTTCCAGGGCGTGTGCGGTGCAGCAGAGGACAAACCCTGCGAACCGGCCGCCTCAACGTGAAGACAGCCCGTCGTGGGGTCCGCACTCAGTGCTGTGTGACAAGGTGTGCCCGCCACGACAAGCTCCAGGCTCCCCACCAAGGTCACCGCTCATGCGCCGAGCCATGTCTACAGCGGTTGCACTTCGCTCGACGCCGAGAAGCGGGGCAACGGCCACGCCGAACGTCGGGGCCGACACCTCGGACGCCGGAAGAGAGCCAGCAAGGCGCCTGGATTCTCCAGGCCAAAGGCGTAAAGGGCCGATGTCCCGTCTCAGCACGACCGAGGCAGTCTCAACGAGCCTCCAGCTACGTGTAGCCGAAGACGTCCATGGCAACCCACGACGGTGAACGGGTCGCCGAAGTCGCTGGTGCGGTCGACGATCATGCAGTTGTCGCCCTTGCACCAGCCGCCTTCACGGACCGCCACCTCACCGCCGAAGCTGCCACGCCCGGCGAGCAATCCTGACGAGAGAGAAGATCACGTCCATGCTCTACCGCCGTCTCCTGGAAGCCGGATTCCTCGCCTGCTTCGCCATCGGCGGATTCGTCGCGCTTCAGGGACTGCTGGAGACCGACGACTTCCCCCAGATACCCCAGGAGTCCAGCGAGATCGCCACGGTGATGTTCCTGAACTGTGCGGCGCTTCTGATCGCCCGGGCGGTGACCACCCGCGTTGAGAAGAAGCAGGCGGCCCGGTGACCGTCGGCCCGTCCGGTGCCCCCGGACACCAAGCGCACCTTCCTCGACCAGCCGCTTCCACTCGCCGGCCCCTCCCCCTTCCCCTACGACCCGAGCGAGTGGACCGTCAGTCGCGCACCCAGGACACGGCTCGTCTGGAGTCCCACCAGAGTTCGTCAGCGCATCGCGCTGAATACAACTGCGGCGGCCAGCCCTCCGAGCAGGGCACCGACCACCGTCTGGGCCGGAGTGTGGTCACGGAGCACGACGCGAGACCAGCCCACGGCCACGATGCCGAGTACCAGCGGGGCCACGTGCGCGCCGTAGGCGAGGAGCAGGATCACAACCACACCGCCGGCGACGGCGGTGTGGACCGAGACCTTCCACCAGATGGTCACGAGCATGGTGACGACGAGGCCGACGAGCATGGCAACGACGAGGGCGAAGACCTCGCGGGGTGCCTGGAGAGCGACGAGCAGTGAGATGCCGATCAGTACCGACGCCATCGTGGCCAGGAGAGGGACGGCGCGCTGCTCGCGGACGCGTACGTGCTTGTCGGTCCAGTGGCCGCGCTTCACGCCGAGCATGATGACGGCGAACGGGATACCGCCGCAGAACAGGGCGGCCAGCAGGCCCCAGCCGATCCCGGTGACACTGCTTGTGCTGTGCCAGCCGATGATCAGCAGTATCCCGATGACGAGGTTGGCCGGCGTCAGGGTGTCGGTGATGAGGCGGGCCGTGCGGGACTCGGTCACTGTGTCGTCTCCAGCGTTCGGGCGTGGTCGAGTTTGGCGGCGAAGGTGTGGGTGAGGTCAGAGTCGTAGGCCCGGGCGAGTTGTTTGAGCGCGTGGATCTCGCTGGGCAGATCCCGGCCGCCGCTGGCGGGCGGCAGGGGCTCGCCGGACGAGGGCTCGTTGCGCTGCCGGGATTTCTGGGCGCAGGTGATCCAGCAGGCTTCCGCCGCGATGTCGGCCTGGGCGCCGATGAGGCCGGAGGCCGCGACGTGGGCGCGGGCCTGGTCGCGCAGGCTGCCGGGGGCGTGATCGCTGAGGGCCAGGACGGCGTCTCGGATCTCGATGGTGCGGCGATACAGCCGGTCTCGAACGTGACGGAGGTGGAGGATCTCAGAGGTTCTGTGCCGGGGCGGGTCGAGGCGGACGGACGCTACGGTCTCCGTGAGGCTGAGCCAGAGCGGGTACAGCTGCAGCAGGTCGCGGTATTCGCGGCACCAGCGGTGGAAGCGTCCGGCGGCGGGCAGCGTGCTGCCGCTCACGATGAAGAGCAACGCGGTGAAGAGCAGCAGACCGCTGATCGCCTCACTCGTGTCGGCCGGGATGGGGCTGTGTCCCAGAAATCGCAGGACCACGGAGACCACGCGGTGCACGGCATAGGCGATGCCGACGGTGGTGCCGATGCCGATGAGACGCAGGCCGCGGCCGAGGAGGCCGGTGCCGGGCTGCCGGCCCCAGCGCCAGCACAGCCGGGAGGCGCTGAACAGCGCCGCGCCGAGGTAGCCGGTCCACACTCCTCCGTAGGCGGCGATGCGCCAGTCGGTGGCGTACTCGGTGAGCAGGTCGACCGCCTCGTGCGGCTGAGCAGTGGCGAAGAACAGCGCCGTGATGATGACTGCCGTGCCGACGGGGACGAGGAGGTGGAGGCGGGAGGACTTGAGCCCGGACGCCTTCTCCTCGGCCATGTTGTGCACGAAGGTCAGCACCGCGTGCGCGGCGACGATGCCGCCGAGGTGCTTGCCCAGGGAACTCAGGTTGTTGATCCGGAGGGCGGCGTCCACGGGTGCGGCGACGGTGGGGAGTCTGAGCGTCATGGCGACGGCGAGGGCGAGGAAGGCGGTCCACAGGACTCGCTTGCTCGGATCGCGCCACGCAGCCGGGGTGCGCCACGCGGTGACCAGCCACAGCAGGACCGCAGGAAGTGTGTCGATCATTCCGGGGCCCGCTTATGAGTCGCTGAGCGCGTCGCCGAGGCGCTGGAGGACACCGCTGCGCGCGGGCTTGGTGGTGCGGGGGGCGGCTGCTTTGCCCGCGATCAGCCCTGCAAATCGCTCGGCGTCCCGTTCGTCCTCGGTGCCGTAGCTGGCCCGGGTGAGGAGACTGACCACGGTGGCGGGATCGATGTCCGCGAACAGGCCGCCTGCTGACTGGACACCGTTGATGATCGATCTGTGCCCCAGGAGCATGTGGCCGATCTCGTGCAAGATGATGTGGTCCTGGTGCAGCGGGCTGGTCGCCGCCTCGTGGAAGATGTGGTCGGCCTTCTCGGTAGCGATCCAGACACCGCAGGGGGCGTCGGTACCGGAGATGCCCGGGACGCTGTGCAGGTGGAGCGCACGACCACGCTGCGCCGCGATCCGGTCGCAGAGGACCTGGACGTCGAAGGGGTCTGGGATATCGATGGTGGCGAGCAGGTCCTCGAAGTCCGGGCGGCCCTGACGTCCGTCACCCGGCTGCTCTCGTCGACTACGCAAGTACAACTCAGCTCCGCAGGTGGCGCTGGACGTGACCGCAGCAGAGGCGGCGCCGGAACCCCGTATTCCGGCACCGGAACAATACGTCAACGTTCAAGAAATATGCCTTGGTCATACGCCAAGACGTAGCGATCGAGGGATTCGCCTGATTCGGCATCACTTGATCAAGGCCGAATAGAGCGGCAATAAACCTCAGCGCCACCGTCTACTGAACGGACCGCCCTAAGAAGTGGCATGCGTCACACGTGCGGCCGGTCAACGTTGGCACACCTGGCGGTCGCTCTGTGTTTACCCGCTGGACTCCTTGTCGTCGGCGAGCCCCTCCAGGGTGCGGGCTCGCTCGATAAATCCCTTGATCGTCTCCAAAGTCTCCACCGACAGGCCGGAGGCTCTGGTGGCGACCTCGACCACATGGTTGTCCCGCATGGAAGCGATCAGCGACAGCTGGGCGTCGATCCGCTCGGAGGACTCGTCGTCGAAGAAGTAGGCGGGGGCGACGCCGAAGAAGCCGGCGAGGGCCTCCAGGTGCTTCATGGTCGGGTTGTCCTTCTTGCCCGTCCGCAGACTCCAGATGTAACTCGCCGAGATGGTGGCCCCTCCCGACCGCTGGATGGCCGATGCCACTTCCTCGTGGGTGTACGGACCGCGGCCTCTTGGGTGGATCGTCAGGAAGAGGTGGTCGAGCTTCTGCGCGAGGGTGCGCTGCTCCGGAGTTACTCCTTCACCCATACCGGCCCGTCCTTCCGTGACCTCGAGGGTTGATCGTTTCGACTGACGTGAACGATACACCGTCAGACACGACCATTCCATTCACACCAGTTGACGTGATCCATCTTCGCTGGTCTATGGTGATCGCGTCGATATCGACTGATGCGAATGCGCAGATGGCGCTTTCGAAGCTCAGATGAACGGGGAGGGGGCGCCGTGCGGACACCGCCACTGAGGACCCGTGACGTCGCAACGGGGCAGCGGCCGGGCCGCGCCGCCCGACGGTCGGCAGGATGTCCTGGGCATGCCCGCCGTTCCTCTCCCACGGGCGGACGCGCAGATCATCGAGACAGCCGCCGAGTGTCCTGGCACGGTGACGACCGAGAAGAACTCGCGCTGTCTCCTGTTGCGGACAACCGCCCGCCCCACTTCGCGCCGGCCGCGCGACTTCTACAGGGTTTAAGAACCAAGTCTGGATCTTGACGCAGGGTCGTGCGTATGTTCGTCGTCCCCGGGCAGCCCGCCCGGCAGGACGACGAGGAGCAACGGCACGCGCGTACTCCGGACCTGCTAGGCCCGCATACAGCGACGGCGCCCGAGAGGTGCAACTCCCGGACGCCGAACGCTTCACGGCACGAACCGCCCCGGCAAGGGCGGATATCGCCACCATCACCACGCTGATCCCTTCCACCGGGCGTCTCAGCGTGGCAACACCGAAGGAGAGTGTTACATGCGCTCTGCCCTGCGCAAAAGGCCCGACGGCCCGGCCTGCGCGGCAGCCGCCCTCCCTCCCGCATCCGCCCGCCCCGGGCGTGAGCACGCCCCGGCCACCGTGCAGGCGCACGCCTCCGACGTGTCGGCCGGGAGCGGCCGATGAGCAGCGACGCCCGCGAGTGGGTGTGGGAGCACAGCTCCAGCCGGGGAACCGCGCGCCTGGTCCTGCTGTCGATCGCCGACCGGGTGCCCGACGAACAGTGCGCCGCTTGGGCCTCGCTGTCCAGCCTGATCGAGCGCACGAACGCGAGCCGGACCGCGGTACGCGACGCCCTCGACAAGCTCATCACCAGCGGCGAGCTGGAACAGCGCGACGACCTCCAGGGCCCGCAGCGCACCACGGTCTACCGCCTGCCCCTCACCGCAGCGTTCCTGATCAAGGCAAAGGCCGCCGAGGAGGAGGACCCGGCCGCGGAGGTCTCGCCGGCAACGGAGGCGGATCCGGTGCCCGAGCTGAGGGTCGAGGAGCTTCGGCCGTACGGAATCTGGCCCCAGGACGGTACGGCTTCCGACCCCTCCCGCCGGAATCCGGCCGGTACGCTTTCCGGCCCCTCGCGTCGGAATCCGACCCCCCGACGTGCCGGATTCCGACCCTTGAAGGGATCGGAATCCGACCCCCAGAACCGTAGTGAACCGAAGGTGAACCGTAAGGGCAGCAGTAGTAGTGCTGCCGTCACCCCCGCCGGCGACTGGCAGGTCGACCCAGCAACCCACGCCTGGGCCCGCCAGCAAGGCCACCTCGCCCGCCTCGGCGAGGACGGCCTGCGCTCCTCCGACGCGAAGTGGCGCGCCCACCGCGCGGCCTGGAAACCCCGCTCGGCAGGCGCCTGGGCTGCCGACTGGCGGTCCTGGGTCGCCCGAGAGCGCACCCCGGGCAGCCCGAACCTCTACGCCCTGCCCGGCAGCGGCCCCGCCCTCGCAGGCGGCATGACCCGCGCCGAGGCCCACACCGCCGCCCTGCTCGCCGCCCTCGACGAGCCGACCGGAAACGGAGCAGCAGCCCAGTGACCCCCCACGAAGTCGGCGCCCTGCTGGCCTACCTCGGCCGACTCGACCCCCGCCTCATCCGCACCGACCAGGGCGAGGCCCGTGACCAGATCGCCCAGTGGCACGAGCTGCTCGGCGACGTGCCGCTGGCCACCACGCACGGCTGGGACACCCGCGTCGTCGCCCGCGGGCACATCCTCGACTCGCCGTACCCGATCCTGCCGGTGGACATCGCCCGCAAGTGGCGCGCCTACCGGCGCGACCGCCTGCAGCGGCACACCGACCCCACTCCGGCCGCCGATCCGGACGACCAGGCCGCCTGGCAGGCCGAACTGGTGCGCACACGGCGCGCAGTCGCCACCGGAGCCGCCCCGCCCACGACGCTCCGGCAGCTCACCAGCGGCCGGGTCCCTCCCGACCTCGAACCGCATCTCGAGGCGATCGGCCGGTACGTACCGGATGACGTCCGCGCCGAGCTCGCCCCCTACCGGCCCGCCCGCGCGGCCCACGAGGCGGCCATCGCCCAGGGCCAGCCGGACTTCCTCGGCGTCGAGTGCGCGTGGTGCCACGCGCAGGTCGGCGAGCCGTGCCGCCGTCGGCGCGTCGGCCTCGACGGCGACGCACGCGGCAACACGCCCCGCGCCACCCCGCACCCCGGCCGCGTCGACCTCGCCGCAGCCCAGCAGCCCGCGATGGCCTGAACCGGCACACCCGCTCGGTGCACCCCGTCCGGTGCACCGCCGCACCCCACCATTCCGCCTGGTTGCGGCGCCCGACCTGCGCCGCAGCCGACGACTGACGCCCGTCCGCCCGCCGCCGGACCCGACCGCCCGACGGCAGCACATCGGAGACAGAAATTGCGCGCCATCACCAGCCATGCCACGCCGGCCACCGGCCTGCGCGGCATCGGCGACACCAGCTGGCACACGCACGGCGTATGCCACGGCATGGACCCCGAGGACGCCGACGCGACCTTCTTCCCGCTGCCCCGGGACCACGAAGCCATCGCCGAGGCCAAGGCCCTGTGCGGCCAGTGCCCGGTCAAGCGGCACTGCCTCAACTACGCCCTGGAAAACGTCCTCAAGGAGGGCGTCTGGGGCGGGCTCACCGAGGCCGAGCGCCGACCGTGGCACGACGGGCTGCCCCAACGCCTCGACTACAACCGGGTGATCGCGTTCTTCAACGGCCGTGACGTGCACCTCACCGCCAAGGAACGGAAGGTCGTCATCGACCACGCCTACGCCCGGGGCTGGCGCGCCGACCGGCTCGCCGTCGCCCTGCGGGTCAGCCAGGAGCACGCCCGCGACCTGCTGACCCAGGCCGCCCACAAGGTCTTCCACCGGGACCTCACCCTGGGCGTGCCCCCGCGGCGGAAGAAGAAGCGGAAGCGGCCTGAGCCGGCCGCGAGCCAGCCCGCGACCGGCCGGCCCGTCCAGGAGCAGCCGATCTCCCGCCCGGTGCCGTCGCCCTCCGCGCACGCCCCTCTTGGAAAGGCCGCATGACCCACCTCTCCCTGTCCTTCGGCGCCGGCACGGATCTGTCCGTCCTCCTCGCGGTCGGCATCCCCGCCATCGTCGGCCTGGCCCTGGCCGGCTGGGCGATCCTCCGCCGGGGAGCCGGCCCGCAGAAGGAACGTTCGGGTAGCCCCGCGGTCAAGGTCGCCGCGCTGGCTGCGCTCGGCTGTACCGCCTACAGCGCAGACACCAGCTGGCGGTTCGCCGCCGACTACCTCGACATGGCCGGCACCGCCGAGCGGGCCGCCATGTTCGCCGCCGCCGAACTGGCACTGTTCGCCACCGCCCTGATGGCACGCCAGAACCTGTCCGCCCAAGGCGCGCCGGGGCTGCCGGGCACGCTGGTCTGGGTCATCACCGCAGTGCAGGTGATCCCGGCCTACGCCGAGAGCGGCCCCGTCGGCGGCACCGTCCGGGCCTTCGTCGGCCCGGTCATGGCGGCCATGCTGTGGCACCTGGCCATGGGCATCGAACTGCGCCTGCGCACCCCCGGCGCCGCCTCCCACGGACTGCTCGCCACCCTGGGGCGAGAGGCGCGCGAGCGGCTGCTGTCCCGCCTCGGCATCGCCGCCCGGGACCGCGACGCCGCACAGATCACCCGCGACCGGGCCACCATCCGAGCCGTCACCCTCGCCGCCCGCCTCGCCGAACGCACCCCCGAGCAGCGCACGAGCCGCCGAGGCCGACGGCTCGCCCGACGGCTGTCGAAGGCCATCGGCCGGGCCTCGGTCGGCACCGACCCCGCCCAGCGGGCCGAGCTGCTCAACCAGCTCGCCGCCCGCCGGCACGCACTCGCCCTCGCCACCGTGCCCCTGCCCTCCCCCTGGTCCCCGCACTCCAACGCAGCGGGCCTGGTCCCCGAACCCACCGGCGGCACCGCCCTGCTGGAAGCCGCGGTCCCCGGCGGCGGTCCCCACCCCGGCCCGGCCGGGAACCGGTCCGCGCGGGAAGAAAGGGGACCGGTCCCCGGGACCGCCCCGGCACCCGGCGGCAGCACGGTCCCCAGGGCCGGGGACCGTGAGGCGGGGACCGTAAGCCCAGAAGCGGGGACCGAAGGGTCCGACACGGGGACCGGCTGGTCCCTCGACAGCGGCCAGGGGACCGGGGACCAGCCACACGAAGTGCCTACTCAGCCCCGCGGACAGGACCGGGGGCCAGCCGACGTCGAGTCGGGGACCGGACCCACCGGGGACCGGGGACCGACCGACACCGACACCGACACCGACACCGACACCGACACGGGGACCGACCCAACCGGGGACCGGGGACGCAAGGCCCCGCTCCCGCGGAAGCCGACAGGCAAGGCCAAGGGCAAGCGAGGCGGCCGGTCCCGCGGCCAGCAGACGCAGCGCCCATCGCGGGAACTGCAGGCGTCCGTGGACCAGCTCGTCAAGCAGGTCCTGCCCCACGTCCCCGCCCTCCTGGCACGAGACGGCAACGAAACCGTCACCCGAGTCCAGCTCCGGGAGATCATCCGGCGCGAGGGCCTCGCGGGCGGCCGGAACGACCGACTCAGCCTCGTCCTGCAGCGACTGCGGAGCGAGGCCACCACCACGACAAGGAGTACCGCCCGATGAAGACCTGCCGCCGCTTCACCACGATCCGCCAGGAGTTCGAGCGGGAGATCGGCTTCCTGAGCGCTCACTCCGAGCGGCATGCCGGCAGGCCGGCGGCGAAGAGCAGCGCGAAGCACGCGCTGTCAGCGAAGCAGCACATGGCCAAGGCGCTCAGTCGGCACGTCGGGCGGTGCCCCGAGTGCGGCTGACGGCCCAAAGCCACAGGTCAAGCGCCTACCTCTATCCCATCCGACCTCGGTGGCCCGGCCGCGAGCCGGGCCACCGCCCCGCCGCAAAGGAGTTCACCATGACGCGTGCAGCCGTACCCGACCAGTTCGAAAGCCGCCTGATCTGGGCCTTCCTGCGCACGTTCCTCCAGCACGGTCTGCTTCACTCGGCTGTAGACGGTCCTGAGGGACAGTGGTTCGTCCAAATCTCCCCCGACGAGCAGATCCATCACCTGACCGACGTGGACGATGCCTTCGACTTCGTCCTCGACATCCTGGAGGTCATCCACGACGCTCAGGACGGTGGGTGGTGACGAACCCGAACCCAAGCCTCGCCCCCATCCCAGGTGAGCTGACCCTCAACTCGACCTCACCGCGAGCAAGTTATCGGCCGAGACACTCTTCCCCGTCGGGGAAGGCGTCTCGGCCAGATCCCGCCCCGGGGGTGGCGGGAGCGGACCAGCACCGGGGGGCGCTGGTCCACACGGAAGCGACCGAGGGCGGATCGCAGCCGGACAAGCAGCCGTCGCCGCGCAAGCGCCGCGCCGCAACCAAGACCTCGCGCAAGCGCTCACCGAAACCGCCCGCGCACAAGCGTGATTACGTGTGCAGCGTCCGCCTGAACGACGACGAGAAGACCCTGCTCACCGCCGCCGCGACCACCACCCGCACGAGTCTGCCCGCCTTCCTCGCCCGCAGCGGACTCGCCGCCGCCCGCGACCTCGATACGACCGCCGCCGCCATCGCCGGACGCCGGGAACTCGTCGCCGAACTGTTCGCCGCCCGCCGGCACCTCGGCCACGTCGGCAACAACCTCAACCAGATCACCCGCGCCATCAACGCCGGAGCCCACCCGCCCCAACTCGACGCCGTCATCGCCGCCACCGAACGGGCCGTCCAATGCGTCCAGCACGCCACCGAACAGCTCCTCGACCAGGGCTAGGAACACCCCACCGGCATGATCCCCAGGATCCACAAGCGCGGGCAGCACACCCTCGGCCTCCTGTACTACCTGTACGAGCCGGGCCAGTACGAGGAACACACCGACCCGCACCTGGTCGCCTCCTTCGACCACAACGCCCCCGACCCCGGCCGCGACACCTCCGCCACCCTCAAGCAGCTCCAACAGCTCCTCGACCAGCCCCTGCAGAACATCGACGAGGCCGAGCGACCCAAGAAGCACGTCTGGCACCTGTCCGTACGCAACGCCGCCGAGGACCGCACCCTCAGCGACGAAGAATGGGGCGACATCGCCCGCCGCATGGTCGCCGCCGCCGGCATCGACGACCCCGACCAAGGCGCAGGCTGCCGGTGGGCAGCCGTCCGGCACGCCGACGACCACATCCACATCGTCGCCACCCTCGTCCAGGAGGACGGCTACAAGCCCGACCTCGACCACGACGCCGCCCGCGTCCAGGCCCAAGCCCGCACCCTGGAAGCGGAGTTGGGCCTGCGCCGGCTCAACAAGGGCGACGGCACCGCCGCACAGCGGCCCACCAGCGCCGAACGCCACAAGGCCGAGCGCCAGGGCCGACAGCGCACCGCGCGGGAGGAACTGCGCGAGACCGTACGCCGCGCAGTGGCCGGCGCAGCCAGCGAGACCGAGTTCTTCGACCGGCTGGCCGCCGCCGGATTGCTGATCCGCAAGCGGGTGGCCCCCTCCGGTGACCTGCTCGGGTACACGGTCGCCCTGCCCGACGACCTCAACGCCCAAGGCGAGGCGGTGTTCTACCCCGGCGCGCGCCTCGCCCCGGACCTGTCCCTGCCCCGCGTACGGGAACGCTGGTCCGCCGACGGCCACGCCCCGGACACCGCGTCGCGGGAGCCGGCGCCGGGTGGCGCGGCCTTCGCGCGCCGCCGTACGGCCTCGGCCGCGTGGCAGGCGGTGCTGGTCCTCGAGCACGGCGACGACGCGGTGGCCGCCGCCTACATCGCGGCGGCCGGGGAGGTCCTGGACGCGCTGGCGAAGACCTCCGCCGCCCACACCCGCCGCGAGCTGCGGGAAGCGGCCTGGGCGTTCGAGCGGGCCTCCCGCTCCCACGTCCGCGCCGAGCGCGGGCACGACCGGGCTCTGCGGCAGGCCGCCCGCGACCTCGTCTACAGCGGTCCCGCGCTCGGCCGCGGCGAGGACGGCGCGACCACCGCGATGGCGATCGACATGCTGTTCTTCCTCATCACCGCCGCCGCCCACTGGCACGCCAAGAACAACCACGCGCAGCAGGCCGCCGCCGCCCGCCAGGCCGCCGAGCACCTGCGCGCCGCCTACCAGGCCGCCGCCGCGCAGCCCCTCGGCGCCCTCTACCAGCGCGGCCGACGCCTGGGCCGCCCCCTGCGGCAGCGGCAGACGGCCATGCTGCGCGCGGCGCTGCCGGAGCTGGCCGAGCAGATCCTGGCCGAGCCCGGCTGGTACGCCCTCGCCGCCACCCTCGCAGACGCCGAGAGCGCCGGCTACGACCCGGCCGTCCTCCTCGCCGAAGCGGCCGGACAACGGGAGTTGGGGAGTGCGGAGTCGGTCAGTGACGTGCTGGTGTGGCGGCTTCGCCGGGCCGCGAGCCTCCCCGCAGACACCACCGACATGGCACTCGGCGATCACGGAACAGACCGAGGCACGCACCGAGCGAAGCGGCCCGCACAGGCACGGTCCGAATCTCGTAGCCCCAGGCAATAACTACGGACTTCTTGAATAGAAGCTGGTCAGGCAGTTGCGGCACGATCATCGTGTGTGCAGGACGAGACGAGGGAGGACCACGGTTGTTCCACCGGATACGGCGCCGCCGCGCGGAGGCAGAGATGGCCGGGATACTGCGCAAGCACGCGGAGTTCGAGGCGCGCGTGATCGCGAACCAGATGCCATCGCACCCCGCGCAGCCGGCCACCGCCCCAGAACCGCCCGCTGAGTCGGCGCCCGTGGTGGACGACTTCCTGCCGCCGGAGCTGCGGGTGCCCAGCCACGACCAGGTCGAGGGCCGGATGATGCCCTGGCCCTGGCCGGTGATCCTGGGCGACGAGGTCGTCGCCTGTACCGCGTGCGAGAGATACCGGGACTGGCTCATCATCGCCACCCGCGGCCAGGTGTGGCTGCGCTGCCGCGCCGGGCACCAGCAGCTCGAACCGCGCCTCGATACCGCCTGGTTCAACCGGCACTCAGGCCCCTCGGACGCGACGCACGCGACGTTCGAGGACTGCCTGCGCCACCTCGGCCACTGACACCACTCCCCTACGACCCCACCCGGGCCCACGAGCCCGTACTGACCAACCGTCACCTAGCACAAGGGGTCTCTCCGTGCGTGTTCGCGTCGCCACCGCCCTCAGCCTCACCGCCGTCACCGTCCTCGCCTTGCCCGCCTGCTCCACCGACTCCAGCGAGGCGAAGCCCGCCGCCTCGTCCGCCGCCCGCACCGGCACTCCGGCGAACGGCGAGCGACAGACGGCGCCGCTGTCGTCTGCCGCACTCGAGCCCCTCCTGCTCGACGAGAGCGACCTCGGCACCGGCTACACCCGCACGTCCGAGCCCTCCGTCCAGCACGACGACGTCACCGTCCTGGGCTGCCCCGCCCTGGCCAAACTCGGCGGCGATGCGATCACCGGAGGCTCGCTCGACTTCCCCCGCAAGGAGAAGGCGTCCTTCACCTACACGGGCGACAGCGACTCGGCAGTGTCCGAGGAGCTGTACAGCGACACCGCCGACAAGCTCTCCGACGGCACCGGCCGGATCTTCGCGGCGATGACCGTTTGCCCGGAGTATCAGATCCTCGCGGGCACCACCGTCATCGACGTCTCCACGCAGCGGATGTCCGCGCCCGAGCTCGGTGACGAGCGGTGGAGCATGCTCCTCACCTTCTCCGCCGGCGGGCGGGACAGCGTAGTCAAGCAGACCGCGATCCGTTCCGGGAACGTACTGCTGACCGTCTCGGGCTCGCCAGCCCTCGTCGACCGGCACCTCTACAAGGCTCTCGCCAAGGCGACAGCATCCCGCTGACGCTCCTTCCTCCCACGCCACAGCTCCCCAGGCCATGCGACTTGAGCGGCCGGGGCGCTGTCGGTGTATCCGCGCCAGGGCCCTCGGAGGACAGCTCGGATGAGGCGGAGGAGCCGGTACAGCACACAGCCCGGCCTCCCGAAGGAATCGGGGGGCCGGGCTGTTGGGTGCGGCGGTGCGCCGGTACTCAGCCGGCCGGGGCGCGCAGGAGTCGGTCCCTCGTGCTCTCCGGCAGCAGCCGGCGCAGGACCGGCGCGGTGGAGCTGAGGGAGGCGGCGAAGGCGGCGACGAGGTCGTGCGGCACGCTGGCGCCGAAGGACGCCGCCCACAGGCAGCGCGCGCCCAGCACGGGCTCTGCCCATGCCTGCCATCCGGCAGGTCCCGACTCGTCTGCCTCGACGGTCAGGGCGCGGGGGTCGCCGTCCTGGATGAGGGGCGGCACCTCGCCGAGGCTGAGGTGGGAGGTAAAGGTCGGGTCTGTCGCGCTCGCGTCGGGCTGGTCGACGTCGCGGAGCCAGCCGTGCGCGGTGACCGCGTCGAGGACCGGCTCGGGCCCGGTGAACGCGGCGGTGGGCTGGTCGCGGGCGTCGAGCGCGAGGAGGAAGTCGGCCAGGGCCTCGCCCGGGACGTCGGGGGTGAAGTAGGCGGACCACTGCGCGAGCGGCGTGGTCACCTCTTCGCGGGCGCAGACCTGCCAGGCGATCGGCAGCTCGCCCAGGTGGAACGGCTCGTCCGGCAGCACCCATTGGGCCCACCGCAGGGTGTCGGGGCTGATGTGGAGGACGGTGCTGCGCAACACCTGCCGGTCCTCCGGCGCCTCGTCCGGCTCCTGCCGTCCGCGGACGATCGCCAGGCTCGTCCAGTTCAGGCCGGCGAGCGTGTCGGCGACAGTGTCGTAGAGACGTCCGTCGTCGCCGGCCGCGGGGAACCGGCGGGCTGGTCCTGGAGGACGACTACGACGGAGAGTTCCGCTACGACCGCCAGCCGGTGGGCGCGCTCCAGGGC
>NZ_JAAKZX010000118.1 GCF_011045025.1 Streptomyces ureilyticus | reverse complement strand
CCACCGGCCCATGCGAAAGCCGCCCCCCCGCCAACATCGCCCGCTCCGTCAACCCGATCAACCCCTGCCCGGATCCGGGCACGAGCGGCACCTCCCCCGGCGGAGCCGGATTGCGTACGGACACGGAGAGTCCCGAACCCGCCGCCCCCGTGACGGAAACCGTCACCTCCGCTCCAGGCGCGTGCTTGCGCGCATTGGTCAGCCCCTCCTGGGCGATCCGATACGCGGTACGCCCGACGGAGGCGGGCACAGCGGCGGCATCGGCAACGCGGTTGTCGAGGCTCACCTTCATCCCCGCTTCACGCGACTCGGAGACCAGCGACTCCAGCGCCCCGAGCGTCGGCTGGGGCCGTCCGGGCTCCCCCGACTCCGCGCCCGCGGGCCCGGACCGCAGCACCCCGATGATCTCCCGCAGGTCCTGCAACGCCTCGTGCGCACTCTCCCGGATGACTCCGGCAGCCCGGGCCACCTCCTCCCGAGGCGCATCGGGCCGGAACTCCAACGCCCCCGCATGCACGCTCAGCAACGTCAGCCGGTGGGCCAGTACGTCATGCATCTCGCGAGCGATCCCCTCCCGGGCCAGCCGCTGCGCCTGCTCGGCACGGAGCGCGGCCTCCGTCTCGGCGCGCCGGGCACGGTCCCGCAGGCTCAGCAGGAGTTGGCGGCGGGAGCGGGCGTACATGCCCCAGCCGACGATCGCGGAGGTGAGCACCCACCCGATGAGCACCGACGGGACGTAGTCGAGATCAGGCTCCGGCCGCAGATAGAAGAAGAGCGGGGACATCACCGCGTGGGCACCGCCGACCCAGGCGACGTGCTTGAAGGGCCGGTGCACGGCCAGCGTGAACAGCGCGACCAGGCCCACGCCGCCCGCCGTGGTCGAGACGAAGCTGATGGGAACCATGACCACGGCGAGGCCGACCGGCCAGCGACGGCGCAGCCAGACCGCGGCACAGGAAAACGCACCGATCCACTGGTCGGCGACCTCCAGCGCGCGCGGGAGGTCGGGGGTCTGGGACAGCGTGTCAGCGCTGAGCAGGCCGACGATCACGGCCACCAGGAAGGCGGCGAAGTCCACGACCCAGTCCCGTACGGTACGGCGGGGCCGTCCCGTCCGCCCGACGCGTGCCACCCGGTCGGGGTCGATCTCGACGGCGACCGCCGAGGGCAGCCAGCGCCGCCCGGGCAGCGGCCCCGGGGCGGACCCCGGCTCCGGCGTCAGCCCCGCCTTTCCCGACCCCGCTCGTGGCCCGGCTCCCGGTCCCGCCCCCGTCGTACGCTCGTTGCCGCTCACGGTCGACAAATCTACGCATCCACGGCTACCCGCACCGCCCCTCTGCGCAGGATCGCCGACCAAAGTCGCACCACCGAAGACTTTCGGCGCGGCCCCTCCGAGCGGACTCCAGACTTCCGTCGGACATGCCTCGCCCCGCGGCCGATGAACGTGGGGGGTCCGCGGGGCGAGGATCCTGGCATGAAGCAGGTTCTGGAGTTTCTCGGCGTGATCGCCTTCTTGCAGGGCGCGGCCGGCCTGGTGCACGAGTTCACGGACTGGCACATCGGCCTCGTACAGCGGGTCGGCTTTCTCGACGACTACGAGATCTACGCGAGCGTCGCGCTGCTGGTGCTGTCGTTCGCGCTGTTCGCGGTGGCCGAGAGCCGGAAACCCGGGTAACCAACAGCGGTGACCAGGAGCCGCACGGGGGGCGGCTCCTGATCTGCGGTGAGGTCCGATGGGCACTCCCCTCGGACCTCACCCCCGTCAGGCCAGGCCGAACCGCTCGGCGTGCACCTGCTGCCGGGGAACCTTCAGCCTGCGCAGCGCGCTGAGCACGGTCGAGGTCATCGCGGGCGGGCCACAGACGTAGACGTCACGTTCGGTTATGTCGGGAACCAGGGCGACGAGGCTGTCGGGCTCGAACGGCGGGCTCGTCTCCCCCGTGCGGCCGGTGAGCAGGTGCAGCCGCCCGCCGCGGTCCGCGACCAGAGTGCGTACCTCGTCGACCAGCACGGCGTCGTTCTCGCTGCGCACCCGGTAGAGCACGACGACGTCGCCGGCCGGTTCCTCCTCCAGCAGGGCTCGGACCGGCGTGATCCCCACTCCTCCGGCGATCAGCAGTGCGCCGGGCCGCGTTCGGTGCAACGCGGTGAACGCCCCGTACGGACCCTCGACGAACGCGCGGCTCCCGACCCGGACGTTCCGCAGGCCTGCGCTGGTGGTGCCGACCGCCTTGGCGGTCAGGCGCAGCGTGCGGCCGTCGGGTGCCGCCGACAGCGAGAACGGGTTGGCCAGCCACCAGTGGTTGTGCCCGGGGAACCGCCAGATGCAGAACTGGCCGGCCCGGGCCGGCAGCCTGTCGAGGTGGCGGCCGGTGACGTGCACCGACACCACGTCGTCCGACTCCGGCACCACCGCCGTGACCTCGAACCGGTGATAGGCGTTGCGCCACAGCGGCATCACGATGCGCCCCGTGAGCAGGGCACCGAACGCGAACAGCCACAGGGCCCACCAGTAGGTCATCCCGAACGCGGAGGACTTGAAGGTGGTGGGCTCCTGCAACTGGTGGACGAACGCCAGCCCCAACGCCACGTACAGCAGCAGGTGCACGCCGTGCCAGGTCTCGTAGCGCAGCCGCCGCCTCACCTGTCGGGCGGAGACCGCGGCGACCACGACGACGATCGCCGCGGCCAGCATCCCGAGCAGGGAGGCCGGCACTCCGGCCAGCGCGAAGAACGTCTTCGTCGTCGACGCGTCATCGAGCGTCGCGTAGCCCAGCACCACCAGCACGGCGTGGGTGAGGAGGGTCCACAGCAGGGTGAAGCCGACCCACCGGTGCCACACCGTCAACCGGTCCATGCCGATACGGCGGTCGAGCCACGGCAGCCGGGCCACCAACAGCAGCTGGAACAGCAACAGCAGGGCGGCGTGCATGCCGAAGAACTTGGCGACCGTGAGCACCCCGTTCTTGCCGGTCCCGGCGGTGAGGAACAAGGTCTCGACGATCGCCAAGTTGACGATGACAAACGTCCACAGCGCCCAGCGCGCCGCAACAACCGGAGGAATGGTGCCTGTTCGCACCTGTGTACTTGTCGCCTCCACCGCTTCCCCTTCTTCACGCTGGTCGAGCGGACCGTACCGCCGCCGTCGCCGGGTACGTTGTGTGATTAAGGTGTTAACCACAAGCCCTGATGGGGCTGCTGAGAACATCAGGCGCTGTTGGGGTGCACATGAGAAGCTCGCGTGTCTGGCAGCGTCCCACACTCGGTGCTGTGGCCGCGCGGGCCGAGGTGTCCACGGCCACGGTGTCGAACGCGCTCAACGGCACCGGACGGCTGTCCGAGGCGACCAGGCAACGCGTGCTGGCCGCGGCACGCGAACTCGGTTACGCCCCCGCCAGCATCTCCCGTGCCCTGGCCCGCGGCGGCACCGGAGTGCTCGGCCTGACCATGACGACGTACGGCGACCTTCCCGTCTCGTACACCGAGATCCCGTACTACGCGCAGCTGTCGCTGAGCGCCATCGCCGCGGCGCATGAGCGCGGTTACCTGCTCATGGTGATGCCGTGTTCGTTGTCACCGTGGATGTGGCTCAACACGCCGCTGGACGGCGTCATCCACGTCGGTCCGCGCGCCGACGACCCGGTGCGTTCCCTCCTGCGGCAGCGTGGCATCCCCATGGTCAGCAACGGCCGGCCGCCCCAGCCGCACTGGGGCGACGTGTGGGTGGACACCGATTACGAGGCGGGCCTGCGCCTCCTGCTCGACCACCTCACCGAGGCCGGCGCCCGGCGGATCGGGCTCTCCCTGCCACTGCACGACGACGAGTACCCGCACCTGATGGAACGTGCCTACGCGTCCTGGTGTGCCGAACGCGAACTGCCCGCCCTCGTCGAGGAGTACGCCTCCGTGCCCGACTACTTCACGGCTGAACAGGACGCGGTCCGCCGGCTGCTCGACCGCGATCCGCGACCGGACGCTGTCATCGGCATCTACTCCGACTCCGGTCACAACATCCTCGCCGCCGCCCGGCACCACGGGCTTCGGGTGCCGCAGGATCTGCTGGTGGCGTGTGTCAGTGAGGATCCGGATTACGCGACGACGGCCCCGCCCGTCACCACGCTCAGCCTCCGCCCCGACCGGGTGGGCGACGAAGCGGTCGATCTGCTGATCGCTCTCATCAACGCCCGCAGCGGTGTGCACCGGCATCGGCTCGTACAGCCGGTCCTGGCCCCTCGCCGGTCCACCCGACGCCCGGTACGGCGAGGGAACGTCACACCTTGATGAGTGGGAAGCCGGCACCTTCCCCGCTGGGAGTGAACTCCTCTGCCCTACACGGACGTTGGACCCGGAAACGCTGAAATCCGCCGGACCCTGACGAGGTCCGGCGGTCAGTCCTTCCGGCCGGGCTACTGCCCGTCGGCGGCGATGTCCCAGTGCTCGATGATCTTCCCGTCGACCACTCGGAAAATGTCCGCGACGACGTAATCGGAGCTGAAAACCCACACCAGGTCCTCGTCGGCGAGGGTGTTGCCGAACCGGGTCCCGCCGCCCCCGGTGGGCGGGGTGCTTGCGTCAGGGGCGCTGCTGGGCGAGGGGTCGCTGCCCTGCGTGTTCTGCTGCAGGAACCGCTTCAGTACATCCGTTCCGTTCCCGGCCGCCGGGTTGTGCTGGTAGTACCGCGGATCCCAACTCGTGTCGATGACGTTCACGTCACCGTCGGAGAGCTTGCGGTACGCGGTGACCGCGAACTTCCGGTTCTTCTCCTCCTGTTCCTCGGACAGGTTCGGTGCACCCTTCGGGTACCGGTACACGTCGCTGAACAAGGAGTTCCCGCTGGCCGTCTTCGCCGGTACGGTCTGCGTGATGCCCCAGTGTTCGACCAGTTTGCCGTTGCCGACCCGGTACAGGTCGGCCTTGGCCTCGCCGGTCGCCTCGTCCGCCGGGGTGGCCGACGCGTGCCAGTGCACGGCCACCAAGTCACCGTCAGTGGCCACGCGCTTGACGGTCGCCACCGCACCGGGAATCTTCGCCTTGAGGTCCTTGAACTGCTTGACCTGCCCGTCGGCCCCGCCGGGCACCGACTTGTCGTGCTGCACGTAATCGGTGCCGACGAGGTCCTTCACCACGTCGGTCTTGTCCTTGTTGAACGCCTCCGAGTACAGGCGCAGAACGAGCGCCTTGTTCCGCTCCTCGGAGGCTGACGACGAACGGGCAGCGGAGGACGTCGTCGACGAGGCGTCCGGGTTGGTGCCGGACGTGCTGCTGCAGGCGGTCGCGAAGCAGGCCACGGCAGCAAGCCAGGGCAGAGTCTTCCGGTATCTCACTCGGGTCTCCTGTGTAAGGGGGGATTGCGGTTCGGGCCTACTTGGAGGAGCTCCACCAAGCGGTGCCGACGGCGCGGATCGTGTTGGTGCCGCAGTGCACCTCGCCGCCGCCGACGTGGTGGGTGCGCCAGTCGTCCAGGTAGCGCACCCGCATGCCGACCTTGGCGTACGCCTTGGTCACCGCCTCGGCGAGGATGTCCTTGCCGGCCACGACCGGGCCCCACTGCTTGGGGGCGAGGTGCTTGTCGGGGGCGAGTACGACCCCGTTGATGGCTCCGGGGTGGTAGGCGCCGAGCTTGGGGGCCCCGTCCGACGGCTCACCCTGTCCGGGGAAGCCGAAGCGCTCGAACATCGCCGGGATCTTCACGATCTCGGCGTCGGTGACGCCGGTCTCGCGCTTCAGCAGCGCCAGGTTCTCCTTGATCTTCCGGGCGGCGTAGGCGTTGTCCTTGAGCAGCTTCCTGTCGGACAGGGCCTGGTCGATCGTGGGGATGCGGCCATCGGCGTAGGAGCGCGGGATGGAGAACACCTTGGTGTGGCCGTGCCCGTCGCGCTGCGCCTTGCGCAGCAGGGCGAGCGTGCCCTCCGGGTCGGCGATGCCGATCTTCCAGCCGCGCGGGGTGTCGGCGGGCAGGAACTGCACGAACTCGTCCACGTGACCGATGCCGAGCCAGCCGGTATCGAGCACCAGAGGATCCTGGGCCTGCTGGGCCTTGAGGAACGCCGTGTGCGCGGGCAGCCGGGAGCCGTGCCGGCCGGTGATGATCCGGCCCGCCGGATAGGACTTGCCGTTGTGGGCATAGGGCGGGATGGTCTCCAGGTTGCCCGTGGAGTTGATCTGGTCGTACTTCCCCTTGTTGACCTGTACGACGCCGACACCGGGGCCGCGCAGCTCGAAGACCTGCTTGCCGGCCGCGCGGTCCATCTGCGCCGACCGCATCATCACCCGCAGGACGCGCGGCTTGCCGCCCGGGCCGGGCATGCTGACGTAACCGGGCTCGATGAAGTCCTGCGCCCAGATGTCCGAGCCGTCCTTGAACTTGTAGGTCGGCTTGGTGATACCGGCCTTTCGCACTTCCTTGGCGAACTCTCGCGCGAACTTCCGCTGGTTGGGATCATCGCGGTTTCCGTCCACGACCAGCGCCCGCTCGGCGCGCTGAAGGTGGTGCTGCGTCAGGACCGGGGCCGCGCGAAGCGTCACCTCGTCCGTGGCAGTGCGGTCGCCGTCGGTGACGGTGAACTTGACGGTGACCCGGCCGTCCCAGTCCTCCCGGATCACGTCCCGCCCGTCCAGGCCGAGGTGGAGTCCTGCGCGCAGTTCGGCGGCGGTGACGCGGGTGCCGGCGGTGACGTAGGACCAGGTGTCGCCGCGCTTGAGGAACAGCCGGACCTTGGACTTGCCCGCGCCGACCAGCTGGAGGCCACCGGTGGCGGCGTCCGAGACGTCGTCGACCGGGACCGTGCGCAGCGGCGCCAGGTACTCGGGCGCCCGTACGACATTGCCCTGGGCGTCGTTGCAGGCCTCAAGCCGGGCATTGGACAGCCAGCGGCCGTCCGGCGTCCTCGTCTTGCAACGCCGCTGCTTGTCACCGATGTTCGGCAGGAAGATCGCGCCCCGCCGGCTGCTCCACGTCGTCTTGCCCGCGACATCGGAACCGCCGGAGACATCGACCGCACCGTCGCGGTTCACATCGGCGCGAATATCCGCCCGTACCCCCTCGGTGTCGGCAGCCCCGGCCGCCGTCACGGTGCCGGAGACGGCCGCCACGGCGATCGCCAACGCTGTCACGGCCCTGGGCCTCACTCTGCTCATGCACCTACTCCTCGTTAGTCCTGCCCAGCACCTCCATCCCAGCGCGGCGCGTTGAGGCATTCACTCCGCCGACCGGCGAGACAACCCCCGCCGACAGGGCGGGCTCCGGTCATCCGAAAGTTGCAGTCGCGCCACCGGACGGTTCACCGGGACGGCCCTGACAGGCCGTCCGGATACGCCTGCCGCGGAACTCCGGAGGCTCCAGTGAGAAATCGAAGGCAACCTTTTCGCTCTCTGCGGCCACTGAGCAGTGCACCAACGGCTCGATCCTCGGAACGGACAGGCATGAACACAGCGAGACAGGCCGCGCGTCAGCGCAGGCAACGACGCAGGCTTGTGCTGGGCACCACCTTGGCGGCGGTGACCGCCGCGGCCGTTCTCGCCTACCTGGTCATGGGGTCGCTCCCCGACCGCGAGGCGGAGGCAGGGCATGCCGCAGCCACGGCCGTCGCCGACGCCAAGGTGGGAACCACCCCCACGACGGGCACCTCGAGCGCGTCGCCGCCCCCTCCCGCGACCAGCACACCGAAACCGAAACGGACACCGAAGGCCGCTGAGAAGACCCGTGCAGCACGCCCTTCGGCCAAAGCCACTCCGCGGCCCCCGCGAACGGCGCCCACCACGCCATCGCTAGCGGGACGGATTCGGCCCAACACTAACTACAACGGGGTCGCGACCGCCTACGAGGCCGCCGACGGAAACGGCGCCTGCCTGTTCGGCCCGAGTCCCGACCTCATGATCGCGGCCATGAACGCCACGGACTACGAGACCTCCAGAGCATGCGGCGCGCACGTGCTCGTCCGCGCGGCCAACGGCAAGTCGATCACGGTACGGATCACCAACGTATGCCCCCTGCCCTGCGCACCCGGGCAAATCGACCTCAGCCAACAGGCCTTCGCCAAGCTCGCCGACCTCAAGGTCGGCCGGATACCGATCACCTGGAAGCTGCTGAGCCCCAGCACGTCCGACACGATCTCCATCAGATACAAGGACGGGTCCAGCCGTTATTGGTGCGGCATCCAGGCGATCGGCCACCGCAACCCGGTCGCGCGCCTGGAGGTCCGCACCAGCGGCGGCTGGCGCCAGCTGCCCCGCACCGAATACAACTACTTCCTCTCCGATGGCGGCAGCGGGTGCGGCGGCTCGATCAGAGTCACGGACATCTACGGAGAACAACTCACCATCAACGGGATCGCGATACGGCCGGACGTCGCACAACCGACCGGGGTCCAGTTCGCCCGGCACTGACGACGGTTCCGGCAGCAGGCTCGGAGCGCTTCGTCGGCGGGCCGCGGAGCGCTCCGAGCGAGCCGGTCAGTACGGGCAGGTCAGAACCGGCAGGTGTCCATCCAGCGCGTGACCAGGGAGGTGTTGTTCTTGTCGGCGTCACGTACGGGACCGCACAGGAACGGGCTGAAGCGGGTGTCGGCACGCAGCCAGAGACTGAGGAACGACACGATCCACTTGCCCTGCTTGGCCTTGTTGCCGGAGCCCGTCATCGGGCACAGATGGTCGCCCGGAACCTCGATGTAGAGCTTCTCGGCCCGGGACATGGAGGTGTACCAGGGCACCGCGTAGCTGTTGCCGTGGGCGACAGGGTCGCTTTGACAGGTCAGGAAGAACGTGGGATCGGTGACCGCGGAGAAGTTCTGGTTCGGGTAGTACGGGGCCGTGGGCACGCCCGCCCGGAAGCGCGGGTCGTCCCGGAGGGCCGCCATGACGCCCCCGCCGCCCATCGAGTGGCCGACCGCGCCGAGCGTGCCGTTGAGCTTCCCGGATACCGGGTTTCCGGGGGCGTTGCCGAGCGCGAGCAACTGGGTGCCGGCGGCGGTGATCTGGCGGCCGCGTGATGCGGGATCGTCGGTGAGTGTGTTGGTTCCGACGTTGATGACGACGAAGCCCCAAGAGGCGAGGCGGGGTGCGAGCCACTGCAGGTTCTGCTGGGTGCCCTGATAGCCCGGCATCAGTACGACGCCCGGATACGAGCCACTGTTCCTGGGGTACGTGACCGTGCCGGAGCCGTACCCGGTGGGGCGGGGAACGGTGTAAGTGGCGGTGGCCAGCGGTCCGTTGGCGGCCTCCAGGGAAGCAGTCGTCGGGTCCGGGACGGCTGCGGCCGCCGGCGGGGCGGCGGCTGTCAGCAGAGTCAGCGCCAGGCCGAGGGTGGTCACCAGGGCGATCAGTGCCGTCATGGCGCGGGGGCGGGTCCGTAACTGCACGGTCGTGTTGGCCGAACGACGGGATGGGTCCATCTCATTTACCTCCGGATAGCGGTGAGAGCGCGGTTGACCGGACAGTGGAGTGCGCGAAGGGGCGCTGCGTGCGGCGGCTACCGGGACTGTTCGAAGAGCCAGTCGATGACCACGTCGTTCTCGTACGTCTGAGCCCATGAGAGGTGGGGGTTCACCGGTGTCGTTCCGGGTGTGTAGCTCGTGAACAGGACGTGGCTGCGCGTGGCCCGGGCCTGCCGTAGGAGCGCCCGGGACCGGGCCTCGAACTGCGCCTTCGGCAGATCGTTGGCCCACTCCCCACGGGTGACCCGTGCGCCGGCGGTCTCCAGCGCGTTCATCAGTGTCCAGGTGCCGGGCTTGCCGAACCGGCCCTCCCGGTAGGGGACGACCGGGTCGTCGATGGAGTGGTCGGCCCAGATCGGGATGTGCGTGATCCTCTCCATGACGGCCGGGTCGCCCCAGCCGGCCGTGGGCAGGGCAGCCGCGAAGACCTCGGGTCGCTTCGCCAGCAGGCTGTAGATGCCGCGCCCGCCCGAGGACAGGCCGACGAGATAGAGCCGGGCTGTGTCCACGTTTCGGGAGTGCTCGCTCACGAAGGTGTCGATGAGTTCGATCAGAGCGGCCTGGACCTTGCCGTCGGTCCAGTCCGTGCCGTCCGGTCCGTCCATGGGACGGGGCAGGGGAATCTGCGGAGAGAGGACGAACGCGGGGTCGCGGCGCTGTCGTTCCGGTTTGGCGAACGTGACCGCGATCCGGTTGGAGGTGAGCTGGGTCATGTTGTTGTCGGCGACTTCGCCACCGCCGTGCAGGGTGACGACGAGTGGGTACCGCTTGCGCGTCTGCGGGTTCCGTACGAATCCCTCGGGCTGGTACAGCCGGAAGTCCAGTTCAAAACCTGCGGAGTCGGTGAAGGAACCGGCGGCGAAGTCGTCGACCACGGGAGTGCTGACGTCGTCGTTCCGGCTCGCGAACGGACCGGCCTGGAGTACGGGTTCACCTCCCGGGGTGCGCACGTCCTCCACCTGTCTGACGGAGTACGCGCGGTCGAGCGGAAGGGGATCGGTGCCCGCGGCCCGCGCGTTGGAGTCGCTCGGGTCGAGTTCGATGATCAGGTGGTCCCCCGGCCGTCCTGGGCGAGATCGGTCGTCCACCTCGGCGGTGGTGCTGGAGTAGACCCGGGTCACCGTGCGGGCCGCTGTCTGCCCGCCCACGGTGGCCTTCACCTGGAAGGCCGAGGGCGGGATCTCCCCGCCGCGCAGGTCGATGCGGTACGAGTACTGGAGGGCGACGGCTGTCACCAGCCAGTTGTTCCTCGGCGTGACCCGCGTGACGAGATCCGTTCGCAGGACCGGATTGCGCCCCGAAGTCGCTTGTCGTCCTTGAGAGTTGGCTGTCGTGGTGTCGGCGGCCGAGGCGGTTGCCGTGCTCACGGCCGGCGCCGCGACCGCACCTGCTGTGACTGCGAGCGCCGTACGTCTGGTGATACGTCTCATGCGTCGTCCTCGTCTCGGTCGGTGGTACACCCGGGCCGGGTGCCTGGTGTGTGGAGGTGTTCGTCCTGCTCCCAACTCCCGGAAGCGGGTGGCATGTTGGAGGTCTGAGCGGCATGCGCGGTGGCTGCCGGAAGTCCGCGGCCGGCGGGGGCTCCGCTCAGGCCCGGGACACCGGTCACAGGGGGAACGCACCGGTCAGCAGGGCGCCGGCGGTCATGACCAGGGTGGTGGCGAAGGCCCAGCGGAAGATGAAGCGCTGGTGTTCGCCGAGCGACACACCGCTCATGCCGACCAGGATGAACGTGGACGCGGTGAGCGGACTGAGCGGGAACCCCGTGGTCATCTGGCCGAGAATGGCGGCCCTGGCGACCTCGGCCGGGTCCGTGCCGAAGCCCTGCGCGGTCTCGGCGAGTACGGGCAGTACGCCGAAGTAGTAGGCGTCCGGAGTGAAGACCAGGCTCAGCGGCATGCCGGTGACGGCCACCGCGACGGGCAGGTGGGATCCGAAGGAGTCGGGAACGACGGAGACGAGCGCCTCGGCCATCTCGTCGATCATTTTGGTGCCGGTGAGGATCCCGGTGAGTACGCCGGCCGCGAAGATCATCGTGGTGACCAGGACCACGCTCTTGGCGTGCTTGTCGAGCAGCGCCTGTTGCTGTTCCCAGGTGGGGTGGTTGACCAGCAGCGCGATCGCGAACCCGAGGACGAACAGCACCGGAAGCGGCATCACTTCCTGGATCAGGCAGACCAGGAGGGTGATGGTGAGCAGGAGATTGAAGATGTTCAGCCAGGTCCGCCAGGTCCGCGGCAGCGGCGGGACCCGGACGGTGCCGGGCCCGTCCCCGGGAGCCCGGAGGGCCTGACGCTCCCCGTCAGCCGTCGCGGGAGTGGTGTGCCGGCTCGACTCACCTTCCGTGGTTGCCGTGAGCGTCGTCGAAGCGGCGGGTTCACGGTCGTCCCGCTCGTCCTCGCCCTCGCGCACGTCCGTGGCCGGACCCCGCGGGGACAGCGCGGCAAGACGGTTGCGTTCCCGGCGGCCGAGCAGGTACGAGGCCACCAGTACCCAGACGACACCGAAGCCCATCGCGGGCAGCACGGGGTTGAAGACCTCGGAACTGTCCAGCTTCAGCGCCGCCATGGCGCGTACGGTCGGGCCACCCCAGGGGACCATGTTCATCACGCCCGCGCCCAGGCAGACCACTCCGGACAGCACCAGAGGGTTCATACCGAGCCTCTTGTAGACCGGCAGCAGTGCGGAGACGGTGATGAGGAAGGTGGAGGCGCCGTCGCCGTCCAGGGCCACGCACAGGGTGAGGACGGCTGTGGCGACGGTGATCCGCAACGGGTCGCCCTGCGCCACCCGCAACAGACCGCGGATCAGGGGGTCGAAGAGCCCGGCGTCCACCATCAGGCTGAAGTACAGGACCGCGAAGGCGATCATGATGCCGGTGGGGGCCACCTTGGACAGCCCATCGAGAATCAACTCGCCCAGATCGCCCGCGAATCCGCCGATGAGCGCCGCCAGCACCGGAAGCAGGATCAGAGCGACCAGTACCGAGGCGCGTTTGGTCATGGTGAGCAGCAGTAAGACGGCGATCGTGGCGAAGCCCAGGGCTGCCAGCATGGCGGCGCTCGCTTTCTCGGGGACGGCCCTCGGCAGCGGCGGGCGGAGCTGGGCGGGGGGAGGCAGGCCGAGGTGTTACGCGAGAGTTTCGGAGCACCGGCGGATCGGTGTCCAGCATCAAACCGAGATCTGTCCATGCGTTAAGCGCATCAATCCAAGCGGGGGCGCCCTACCGGGCGGGCATGAAGGAGCTCAGGCGATACCTGCTCGGCGAACGCTCCCGACCGTGACGGAGAGGTTCCTGGAGACGCACGAAGAGTTCCGCCTCCAGGGGCGTCCGCTTCCGTCCGGGGTTTCGTGGGCTTGAGGCCGCGTACCGACCCTTCTCTGATTCATGCGTTCTTCGCATGGATTGATGGCCTTCTGTTGCTCGACAGGCATTTCTCCGCTCCGGCAGTCTGAGGACAACGGCGACGGCCGCGCCGCACCAACGCGGACGACGCTGTCGGGACCCACGCGGGACAGCAGGGGCAAAGGAGCGCATCGGTGTCGGACGACGAGCGGAACACCACCGGAAGCGGGCAGTTGCACGGTCTGAAGGTGGTCGAGTTCGCCCATGTGGTGGCCGGTCCGCTGGCAGGCTCGATGCTCGCCGACCAAGGGGCCGACGTCGTACACGTGGAACCCCCCGGCGCCGGAGACGCGGCCCGCGCCATGGGACCCCAACGTGACGGTGTTCCCCTGTGGTTCAAGGTCGCCGGCCGCAACAAACGCTCGGTCACCCTCGATCTGCACCACGAGGCCGGCCGACTCGTCGCCCACCGGCTCGTCGCCTGGGCGGACGTCGTCATCGTCACCCTGCGCGCCGGACGCCTGCGCGACTGGGGACTCGACTGGGACTCCGTGCACCGGATCAACCCCCGGGCCGTACTGCTGCAGATCTCCGGCTTCGGCGCCACCTCGTCACAGGCGGACGCCCCCGGCTTCGGCAAGGTGGGTGAGGCGCGCAGCGGAGTCGTCCACCTGACCGGCTTTCCCGACGGCCCGCCCGTGCACACCGGCTTCTCGCACGGCGACGCCGTGACCGGCCTGATGGGCGCCTACGCCGTCCTCGCCGCCCTCCACCGCCGCGACCACGACCCCGGGTTCGACGGTGAGTGGATCGACCTCGCCCTCTTCGAGTCCCTGTTCCGTCTGGTCGAGTGGCAGGTCATCGTCCACGACCAGTTGGGACGAGTGCCCGAACGCTCCGGCAACCAGTTGGCGGTCGCCCCGGGGGCCGTGATCAACACCTACCGCTCCCGCGACGGCGAGTGGATCACGGTGACCTCCGCGACGCTGCGCTCGGTCCGTAACATCGCCCGCCTGCTGGGGCTCCCCGAGGAGGAGTTCGCCACGGCTCAGCAACAGTACGACCGGCGCGAACAGTTGGACGTGGGCCTGCGGCGCTGGGTGGCGGAGCGTGCCACCGGCGAGTGCCTGGAGGAGTTCGCCCGTGCCGAAGTCGTGGCCTCACGGGTGTTCGACGCCGCGGACATCGCCGCCGACCCCGTGTACGCCGAACGCGAAGACATCGTCACCGTCGATGACCCCGATCTCGGTCCGGTACGTATGCAGGCGGTGATCCCTCACTTCCGGCAGCGGCCCGGCCGGGTCTGGCGGACGGGGCCCGCCCTCGGGCAGGACAACCACCTGGTCTATGGGCAGTGGCTCGGACTCAGCGCGGACGAGCTGGCCGACCTGGAGAAGAGCGATGTCATCTGAGGAGCCTTCGGACAAGCCTGCCGAGGTGGACGCCGGAGTGGTCGACCGGCCCCCGCTGCGCTCCCTGCTCTTCGTCCCCGGCACCAGAACCGACTGGCTGCCCAAGGCCCGGGCGGCGGGCGCCGACGCGGCCATCCTCGACCTGGAAGACGCGGTGCCAACCGCGGACAAGCTCACCGCCCGCGCACAGGTGGCCGACGCCGTCGCACGGGCCGCCGCCACGTCGGCCGAACAGGCGGGACGGATGGCATTGTTCGTCCGTGTCAACCCGCTGGACGACTGGGCGGGGGCCGAGGAACTACGCGCGGTCGTACGGCCCGGGCTCGCCGGTGTCGTCCTTCCCAAGGTCCGCTGCGCCCAGGACGTGAAGCTCGCCGACCGGCTGCTGGGCTGGTGCGAACAGGAACAGGGCCTGCCGCCGGGACACATCGCCCTGGTGCCCCTGCTGGAGACGGCACGTGGCCTGCGCGAGGCCTACGACATCGCCCAAGCCGCTTCGCGCATCGCCTACTTGGGCGCTCTCACCGCCCCCGGCGGCGACGTGGAACGCGCCGTCGGCTACCGCTGGAGCCCAGAGGGATCGGAAACGGTGGCACTGCGCTCCCGCGTTCTGCTGGACGCCAGGGCAGCCGGAGTGCCATGCCCGGTCAGCGGATTGTGGACGCGCATCACCGACCTGCCGGGGCTACGCGCCTTCGCCGAACAGAACCGCTCCCTCGGCTACGAGGGCATGATGGCGATCCATCCCTCCCATGTCCCCGCGATCAACGAGGTGTTCTCTCCCAGCTCCGCCGAACTCGCCCGCTGCGCGGAGCTGATCGCGGCGGTCGAGGCGGCACAGAGAGAAGGGACGGGCGCCGTGACCTTCCAAGGTGAGATGGTCGACGAGGCCATGGCCCGTACGGCCCGCCTTGTGCTCGAACGACACGAGGCGCAGGTTCGCGTGGCGCGCACGAGTTCCGCGTCGAGGCCGCGGGCCCGCGACGCTCAGGGTCCCCTGACGGACACTCACCCTCACTCGGTCTGACCGCCGGCCGGCGGGTGTCGCCGGGGCCGACACCTTCGCCCGGCATGAGCCGGGGGACGGGCCAAGAGCCCGTCCCCCGGTGCATTCAGCCAATCTCGGCCGCTGCCACGGCGGCTCGCGGTAGAGGGCCGCGTGAGACGTACCGCGACCAGAGGGTGGCGAGGACAGTGACGGACGCGATGAAGCCGAGCAGTACGTACAGGGGCGGGACGGTCTCTTCCTCGGTGTTCAGGAGCCAGATGGCGACGATGTGGAAGACGTATGCCGTCAGCGACATCGAGCCGACCGCGATGACGGGCTTGGTCGGGCGACGCAGCCAAGGGAAGGTGTCCATTGCTGCCAGGCACGCGATGATCACCAGGATTGCCACACCGGTGTTGCCCACGATGGACAGGGTCGCCTCGCTGTGCGGGGAGGCGACCAGCATCGCGGCAGGGGTGTCGCCGAAGATTTCGACGCTGCCGGGCGATGCGGACGACATGGATGACATGGACGGCATGGACGACATGCCCGCTCCCTCTTCGGCCTTCCGGACGGCTTCAGCGGCACCGGGTACGAGACGCAGCGCCAGCCAGGAGCCGCCGTAGCCGGTGACGGCGAGGGCGACGCCGGAGAGGGCGAGGCGGATCCGGACAGCCGTGGCGGCCAGGTCGAGGCGGGCGATGGCCATGCCGGCGAGGACGAAGGGGACCCAGGTCAGGGCCGGATAGCCGCCGGTGAAGAACAGCGAGACGAGGCCGTCGGCCTGGCCGACGGTGGGGAACGAGCGCCCGCCGACCACCGGCTTCAGCAAGTACAGCAGCTGCGGACCCACCAGGGCCCAGCCCGCGGCGATCATCGCCAGCGGCTTGGCGCCCAGCCGGTACAGCGGCAGCACGAGCAGGAAGAACAGTCCGTAGAAGGCGAGGATCGGCACGACCGGAGTGCCGGTCATGGTCAGGGCGGTGCCGAGGGCCAGCAGGATCACGGCCCGGATGATCACCTTGGCGACGGCCTGGCGACCGGCCGGCCCGGTCTTCGGCGTGCGGCGCCCGGTGATGAGGGCGACCGCGAAGCCGGCCAGGACGGCGAACAGGGCGGAGGAGCGACCCTGCGCCAGCTCCATCAGGAAGCCGATGACGCCGTCCCGGCTCGGGGCGGGGCCCACATGGACCGCGTACATGCCGAAGACGGCCAGGCCGCGGGCCAGGTCCAGCCCGATCAGCCGGCCCACGCGGGGCGCGCTGGTCGACGCACTGGTCGAGGGCTCACCGCGCGCGACTTCAGGTAACGGTGCGGCGGCCGAGAGCAGCGGGGGGTCAGGGTGCTGTGTCATGCAACTCAGGCTGGAGACCGCGCCGTTCACGGAGTATCCGGCAGAAGGCTGCGGTGTCCCTGCCGACCGGGGGGTGCTACCCCGCCGTGTGGCTGGAGCTGCCGTTCGCCGGGCCGCCGGTACTCTGCGGGGCTTTAGGGTCGAGTCGGTGCGGGCCGGACGGCATGCATGAAGGTGAGGCGGAGCGCGCGTGATCCGGGTAGTGGTGGTGGACGACGAGGCACTGGTCCGGTCGGGGTTCGGTCTCATTCTGGGCGCGGCCGAGGACATCGAGGTCGTCGCGACGGCGAGCGGGGGCGAGGCCGTCGAGACCGTCCGCCGGGAGCGGCCCGACGTGGTGCTGCTGGACATCCGGATGCCGGACGTCGACGGGCTGACCGTCCTGCGCGAGCTGCGTACGATGCCGGACGCTCCGGTGGTGGCGATGCTGACGACGTTCGACGCCGACGAGTACATCCTGACCGCGCTGCACTGCGGCGCGGCCGGTTTCCTGCTCAAGGACACCGAACCGGAGCAACTCGCCCAGCTGGTACGCACCCTGGCCGCGGGCGGCGTGGTGCTGTCCCCCAAGGCGTCGCGGACCCTGCTGCGCGGCCACCCCGGCACCGAGGCGTCCGTCGACGAGGAGGTGGCCCGCGTCCGGCAGCTCACCGTCCGCGAGCGCGACGTTCTCGTCCTGGTGGCCGAGGGGCTGTCGAACGCCGACATCGGGGCACGTATCCACCTGGGCGCCGGCACGGTGAAGGACCACGTCAGCGCGATCCTCACGAAGCTACGGGTGACGAGCCGGGTGCAGGCCGCGCTGCTGGCGCAGCGGGCCGGACTGCTCGCCGAGCGCCGGCAGCCGGAGGCCAGACGATGAATCGCGCACGTGTCCTGTGGCAGCGTGTGCCCGCGCCGGTCGTCGACATCATCCTGGTGGCGGTGACAGCCGTGGACGTATGGCTGAACCTGTGGGACGCCACACGTACCGACGTCGCGCTGGCCGCGCTCGGCTGCGCCGCGCTGGCCTTCCGGCGCAGGTTCCCGCTCGGCGTCTTCCTGCTCACCCTGCCCGTCGCGGTCACGCAGCCGGTCGCTGTCGCTCCGCTCGTGGCGCTGTTCACTCTGGCCGAACGCTGCCGCAACCGCCGTCTCCTCGCGGGATGCGTCGCCCTGGCCGCCGTGGCGAGCAGCGTTCCGTGGCCCGCGGCTTTCACCGAGGTCGGCCGGACCATGACGCTGATCGACTTCGTGTACAGCCTGGCGACCGCTGTCGTACCGGTCCTCTTCGGCCAACTCCTCCAGGCACACCGGGACTTGGCGCGGCGGCTGGTCGAGATCGAGGAGGCCAGGGAGTACGAGCGGTCCCTGCACGCCCAGGCCGTGCTCGCCCGCGAACGCGCCCAACTGGCCCGCGAGATGCACGACGTGGTCGCCCACCAGGTCAGCCTGATCGCCGTACGGGCCGGAGCCCTGCAGGTCGCAGCCGGGGACGCGGACGCCAAAGAGGCCGCCCGCACGATCCGTTCGCTGAGCGTCACCACGCTCGACGAACTGCGCACCATGGTCACCCTGCTGCGCGCCTCCGGCGGCAACGCCACGGAGCTGACCCCTCAGCCCACCCTGGCCGACCTGCACAAGCTCCTGGAGTCCAGCGGCACCCACGCCGATCTGAAGGGCGAACTCCCGCCCACGGTAGGCACACCCGCCCAACGCGCCCTCTACCGCACGGTCCAGGAGGCCCTGACCAACGCCCGTAAACACGCCCCCGGCGCCACGGCCCACGTCGAGCTGTGGCAGGACGGCGACGACGTCGGAGTGACCGTCACCAACAGCCCGCCCACGCGCCCCTCCCTGTCCCTGCCCGGTTCCCGGCAGGGCTTGGTCGGTCTGCGGGAACGCGCCGACATCCTGCACGGCACCCTGGAGTCGGGCCCGACCGCGGAGGGCGGCTACCGGGTGCGGCTGCGGATTCCGCTCAGTGCGGACTGAGCTCACTCAGGCTCCGTGGCGGACGCGCGGACGCGCGGGGAACGGGGGACAGGCCGAGCGGGCTACAGCGGCGTCGACGCCGACGGCACGAAGGGCGCCCCGTGTCCCGGCACGATCAGCGCCGGGCCGAGAGCCAGGACCTTCTCCCTGGCCGCCCGCAGTTGATCGCGGTCGGGCGCGAAGGGGTCGTCGGCCGGTCCCTCGGCGGTCCACCACAGATGGGTCAGGGCCACCAGGCCCTCGTCCGTCGTCACCAGGGTGGTGACGTCCTCGGCGGTGTGGCCGGGGGTGGTCATGAGCGTGATCGACGAGGAGAGCCGGTATCCGTCGGCGTTCCGGTCCTCCCAGACGTCGTCCTGGTAGATGGCCATATGGTCGTGGAAGCGGGCTTCGGGAAACAGGGCTGCGTTCAGCGTGTGATCCGGGTGGTGGTGGCTGAAGATCACGTCGGTGACGTCCTCGGGGGCGAGGCCGTGGGGCGCCAGCGGGTCCAGGATGAGCCGGCGGTCCGCGACCATGCCGGGGTCGACGATCGCGACGGTCGCGCCGTCGACGAGCAGGGAGACCGTGCCGGCCACCCGCGTGTCGGCGTAGCCGGTGGTCAGGACGTGGAACGAGGCGGTCATGACGGCTCCTCGGGTCGTGGGCTTGTGTGGCGGTGCGAGCCCGGTCACCGGGGAAGGAGCGCCCGGAAGCCGGTGATCAGGGCACCGAGACCGACGTCGAAGGCGAGTTCGGCGCGGCGGTGGTCGGTGGGGGTGTCGTCGAGTACGGCGGTGAGGTGCGGGGCGGTTTCGCGGGTCACGTCGGAGACCATCACCGGCGGGGCCACGAGGTCGAGGGCGGAGCCGAGGACGAAGCTCTCCAGCGCGTTGATCAGGGGCATGACCTGGCTCGCGGTGAAGCCGGCGGTCAGCAGGAGTTCGGCGACCTTCTCGTACATCGCGTGCATGAAGGGTTCGGCGAGCGGGGCGGTGGCGAGCAGGGGGACCGCCCCGGGGTGCGCGGCGAAGGCCTTGCGGTAGGAGCGGGCCCATTCCTCCAGGGCCTGCTCCCAGGGCTGTGACGAGTTCCAGTCGTCGGGGCCGGTCTCCAGGGCCAGCTCTTCCCGCATGAGCGAGATGATCTCGCCCCGGCCGGAGACATGGTGGTAGAGCGCGGACGGGGCGACGCCGAGTTCCCTGGCCAGGGCGGGAATGGTGAGGACGCCGCCCTGCTCGTCGGCGAGTCTCAGCGCTGCGGTGCCGATGCGTCGGCGGTCCAGCAGAGGGGTGCGCGGCCTGGGCACGTGGGCTCCTCTTCGTATGTCTCGCCGTTCGGCAGGCGGCACGGTCGCCCGCACGGCGTCACCGGAACTTTACCGAATGACTTTCAGTAAAACTCTTCCCGGCGGTTCGAGTGAGCCCTACATTACCGAAACCGAATCAGTTTCGGTTTTCGCCGTACGACGGGAGGGCGTCACCACCATGCAGGCCGACATCGTGTTCACCGGAGGAACCGTCAGGACCGGCGCCGCCGAAAGCCCGGTGCTCGAGGCACTCGCCGTCACGGGCGGCAGGATCAGCGCGCTCGGGCCGGAGGCACTCGCCGCCCAGGGCACGGACACCACCGTCGTCGATCTACAAGGAGGCGCGCTGCTGCCCGCGTTCGGCGACGGACACGTGCACCCGGTGATGGGCGGACTGGGTCTGCTCGGAGCATCCGTGCGCGAGTGCACCTCCATGGAGGAGATCGTCGCGGCCGTACGGCACTGGGCCGACGCGCACCCCGAGGCCGAGTGGATCACCGGCGACGGCTTCGACGCCTGGCTCGCCCCCGGCGGCAGGTTCGACGCCCGTCTGCTGGACGCGGCCGTCCCGGACCGGCCCGTGGTGCTGCGCACGATGGACCACCACACGGCGTGGGTGAACAGCGAGGCGCTGCGCCGGGCCGGGTTCACCGCTGCCACACCGGACCCGGACGGCGGCGAGATCGTGCGCCGGGAAGGCTCCACCGAACCACTGGGCACCCTGCGGGAGTTCGCCGCCATGCTCCCCGTACTCGACCTCGTACCCCAGCCGTCCCACGAAGTGCAGGTGGAGGCCCTGCGCGAGACCGCCGCCCGGTTCGCCGCCTCCGGAGTGACCTGGATGCAGGACGCCTGGGTGGAACCGCACCACGCCGATGTCTGGATCACCGCGGCGACCAGTGGCCCGGGGCTTCCCGTGCGTGCCGACCTCGGCTACTTCCTGGGGCCCGAGCACTGGCCGGAGAGCCTCCTCCGGATCGCTGCCGAGCGTGAACGCGTGGAGGGTGCCGCCCCCGGGCTGCTCACCGCGCACACCGTGAAGTTCTTCGCGGACGGAGTCATCGAATCCGGCACGGCGGCTCTCCTCGAGCCGTACAGCGACTGCCCGCACTCCCATGGCATCGCCAACTGGACCCCGGCGGAACTGGCGAAGGCCGTCACCGCGGTCGACGCCCTCGGCTTCCAGCCGCACATCCACGCACTCGGCGACGGCGCCGTCCGGGCCGCCCTGGACGCGATCGAGGCCTCGGCCCGCACCAACGGGCCCCGCGACCGCCGCCCGGTCATCGCCCACGCCCAGATGATCGACCCGGCCGACCTCCCCCGCTTCGCCGAACTCGGGGTGATCGCCAATCTCCAGCCGCTGTGGGCCCAGCCCGACCGGCTGATGACCGACCTCATCCTGCCGAAGATCGGCCCGGAACGCGGCGCGCGGCAGTACCAGATCGCCGCCCTGCTCGCCTCCGGCGCCCGCATCGCCTTCGGCAGCGACTGGCCGGTCACCGATCACGAACCACTGCGGGGCATCGCCACCGCCGTGACCCGCCAGACGCCCGACGGAATCCCCGACGGCGGCTGGCTCCCCCAGGAGCGGATCGACACCACGACCGCCCTGGCCGCCTACTCCGCCGGATGCGCCTACCAGGCGTACGAGGAGAACAAGTGGGGCGTCCTGCGCCCCGGTATGTGGGCCGACCTGGTGCATCTCGCCGCAGACCCGGTCGAGACCGCGCCACGCGACCTGGCGGACCTGCCCGTCCTGGGCACCTGGCTCGCCGGACGGCGTACGTACGGCTCCCACGTCCCCACGCCGGTTCCTGCCGCAGGACGGTAGCCGAAAGGCGCCGTCACGGCGGGACCGCGCACCAGGTCAGCAACCCACCCGTCGACCTCACGCATCACGCGGAGACCTCCATGACCGAGCCCCACACCTCCACCGCTCCCCAACAGCCACCGACAACCCCCGGGCCGGAGCCGACCGGCCACCTGCAGCGGGCCACGCTCGGCGTCACCGACATCGTCTTCTTCGTCATGGCAGCGGCCGCCCCGCTCACCGTGATGGCGGGCATCGCCCCGCTCGCCATCCTCTTCGGCGGCATCGGCGCCCCGGTCGCCTATCTGGCGGTCGGCATCGTGCTGTGCCTGTTCGCGGTCGGTTTCACCGCCATGACGCCGCACATCCGCAACGCGGGCGCCTTCTACTCGTACATCGCCCGGGGCCTGGGCCGCCCCGCCGGCCTGGGAGCGGCGCTGCTGGCGGTGTTCTCCTACAACGCCCTGCAGATCGGCACCTACGGCGCCTTCGGCTTCTTCGCCGCCGGCACCGCGAACGACCTCCTGGGCATCGATCTGCCCTGGCCGGTCTACGCCTTCGCCGGGATCGCCGCGGTGTGGTTCCTCGGCTTCCGGTCGATCCGCGTGGGCGCCAAGGTCCTCGCCACCCTGCTGATCGCGGAGACCGCCATCCTGGTGCTGCTGGCCGGCGCGATCCTCGTACAGGGCGGCGCGGACGGGCTGAGCCTGGCCTCCTTCGCCCCCTCCAACGTCTTCACCTCGGAGATGAGCGCACCGCTCGGCCTCGCCATCGCCGCCTTCGTCGGCTTCGAGTCCACCGTCCTCTACCGCGAGGAGGCCCGCGACCCCGACCGCACCGTGCCCCGCGCCACCTACCTGGCGGTCGGCTTCCTCGGCCTCTTCTACACGTTCATCGTCTGGGTCATCGTCCAGGCCTTCGGTGACGACAAAGCCGTCGGGACCGCGGCACAGAACCCCGCCGAGATGTTCTTCACCGCCATGACCCGCTACGTGGGCGACTGGGCCACCGACCTCCAGCGCGTCCTGATCGTCAGCAGCCTCCTGGCCTCCCTGCTCGCCTTCCACAACGCCATCACCCGCTACGGATACGCACTGTCCGTCGAGGGCGCCGCCCCCGCCCCCCTGGGCCGCATCCACCCCAAGCACGGCTCGCCCTGGGTCTCCGGCATCGCGCAGACCGTACTGGCGGTCGTCGTCACCGCCGTCTTCGCCGCGATCGGCGTGCACCCGTACAACGAGTTCCTGCTGTGGGTGAACACCCCCGGAGTGGTCGGCATCCTCGCGCTGCAGACGCTCGCCGCCTGCGCCGTGGTCGCCTTCTTCCGCCGCAACCCCGGTACCGGCGGGGTAGGACGCCTGCGCACGGTCGCCGCACCCGCGACCGCCGCGCTCCTCCTGGCCGTGATCACGGGGCTGGTCTGCACCCGCCTCAGTCTCTTCACCAGCGCCCCGCCCGCCGTCAACTGGACGCTCGTCGCGCTCACTCCGGTCGTCTTCGCGATCGGCGCGGTCCTCGCGACGCGGATGCGCCGCAAGCGGCCGGAGGTCTACGCGAAGCTCGCCACCACCGACGTCGACTCCGTGTGACCGACGGGCGGCCCCGTCGCGGGACGGCACACCACCGCGACGGGGCCGCAGACGCACGCCGACGCCTCGGGGCGCGGCTCGACGTCCCAGGGCTCGGCCGCCTCGCCCGGACACCGCCACCGCCACCGCCGCCACCGCGAGGACCCTCCCGCTCCGGCGGACCCCCGCGACCCTGGCCTTGGTCCTGGTCGGCCTCGCCGCCGGCCTCTTCACGCAGGCCCCGCGCCGCGCTCTGCTCGGGTCGCCCCTGCGGGACGGCGCCCTGCCCCCGCCCTTCACGCGCCGATCCTGCGATGAGGGCGCTCCACGCGCCGGTGAGCGGCTCGGGCCACGTGCTCGGCGGCTGCCACCGTTTGCCCTGCTTGGGGGAGTTCCACCAGGCGGTGCCGGCGGCGCGGATCGTGTTGGTGCCGCAGTGCACCTCGCCGCTGCCGCGGAACTCACATACGCCCCGTGAGAAATCGACGGCAACCTTTTCGCTCTCGGCGGCCACTGAGCAGTGCACCATCGGCTCGATCTTCCGAACGGACAGGTATGAGGACAGCGAGGCAGGCCGCGCGTCAGCGCAGGCAAGGACGCAGGCTTGTGCTGGGCACCACCTTGGCGGCGGTGACCGCCGCGGGCGTTCTCGCCTACGTGCTCATGGGATCGCCCCCGGACCGCAAGACGGAGGCAGGGCAAGCCGCGGCCACACCCGCCGCCACCAGCCAGGCGGGCACTACCACCACGACTGAGACGGGCACCCCGAGCCCATCGGCGACGCCGACCCCGACCGGCACGCCGAAGGCCGCTGAGAAGACCCGTGCAGCACGCCCTTCGGCCAAAGCCACTCCGCGGCCCCCGCGAACGGCGCCCACCACGCCATCGCTAGCGGGACGGATTCGGCCCAACACCAACTACAACGGGGTCGCGACCGCCTACGAGGCCGCCGACGGAAACGGCGCCTGCCTGTTCGGCCCGAGTCCCGACCTCATGATCGCGGCCATGAACGCCACGGACTACGAGACCTCCAGAGCATGCGGCGCGCACGTGCTCGTCCGCGCGGCCAACGGCAAGTCGATCACGGTACGGATCACCAACGTATGCCCCCTGCCCTGCGCACCCGGGCAAATCGACCTCAGCCAACAGGCCTTCGCCAAGCTCGCCGACCTCAAGGTCGGCCGGATACCGATCACCTGGAAGCTGCTGAGCCCCAGCACGTCCGACACGATCTCCATCAGATACAAGGACGGGTCCAGCCGTTATTGGTGCGGCATCCAGGCGATCGGCCACCGCAACCCGGTCGCGCGCCTGGAGGTCCGCACCAGCGGCGGCTGGCGCCAGCTGCCCCGCACCGAATACAACTACTTCCTCTCCGATGGCGGCAGCGGGTGCGGCGGCTCGATCAGAGTCACGGACATCTACGGAGAACAACTCACCATCAACGGGATCGCGATACGGCCGGACGTCGCACAACCGACCGGGGTCCAGTTCGCCCGGCACTGACCCCGCCGCGTACCCGTACGCGCGTCTCTTTCCTACGTGGCAGCTACGGTCGCGGCAATTGATGTCGCGGCAATCGTGCCTGGCCCCGCGACCAATGTGGGGGTGGTCGCGGGGCCAGGGGTGTTCGCGATGAACGGTTTTGGGCTCTTCGGCTCCTAACAGCTGTAGTTGACCAGCCGGAACGACTCGTAGTGATCCGCGGTGTAGTAGTCCTCCTGCTGCTCCTCACCCGTGACGATGCGGCGTGCGCCGCGGTCGTCGGAGCCGGGCGTGATCACCGTGTACTCGTGGTAGTAGCCGGTGTCCTGGTCAGGAAGGATGCCTTCGCGGTTCTGGAAGACGGTGCCGTCCTGGGGGAAGGGGAAGGGGCCGCCCGACTCGATCAGGTCGAGCGTGTCGTGCGCCTGGGACGGCAGGGCGCTGTAGCAGACGTTGCCGACGGCGGTCGGCGCCGCGGTCGCGGGGACCGTGGCGGCGCCGCCGATGAGCAGGGCGGATGTGAGGGCGACCAGAGCGCCGATGCGAGTGCTGCGTGGGGGGAATCTCATGACTCCTAGCATGACGCGCGTAGACGCTGGCATGTCAATGTCAAGGCCCACAATTTCGCCCAGCAAGTCGCATGATTTTTCCGGGAGTTAACCCGCCGTGCGGCCGACACATCGCGGCTACGCGCTCTCCGCCGGCAGCTCGTACGAGCCGTACTGCGGGCGCCCTGCCAGCTCATACGTGTGGATGGCGACACCCGTGCTCGTGACGCGCGCCTCGGTGTGGGTGAACGCGGTCGGTACCGCGCCCTCGGCGAAGAGGCGACGGCCCGTGCCGAGTACGACCGGGAAGGTCAGCAGGTGCACGGTGTCGACCAGGTCGAGCGCCAGGAGGGACTGGGCGAGGGCGCCGCTGCCGTGGACCTGGAGCTCGCCGTCGGTGCTCTCCTTGATCGCGGTGACCTCCTTGGCGAGGTCGCCGCGAACGACCGTCGTACCGGCCCAGTCGGCCTGCGTCAGGGTCGACGAGACGACGTACTTGGGCAGGGAGTTGAGCTTGCTCGCGACCGGGTTGCCCGGGTCGGTGACCCTGGGCCAGTGCGCGGCGAAGATCTCGTACGTACGACGTCCGAGAAGGAACGCGCCCACCCGGCCGAAGACCTCGTCGACGAACCGTCCGAAGTCCTCATCGCCGTACGGAACGCTCCAGCCGCCGTGCTCGAAGCCGTCGCGGGTGTCCTCGTTGGGACCGCCGGGGGCCTGGTAGACGCCGTCGAGGGTGACAAAGCTGGTGAGGCTGAGCTTGCCCATGATGAGTGCCTTCCGTGGAGGGAAGTGATGTCTCTGTCATCAGCTCAGACCGCTCCTGGGCCCGCAACTCATCGGTGGCTGGTCTCTCCCCCACTCTCGACTTCTCCCCCACTCTCGACTTCGCTCGAGCGGGGGGACCCCCATGAGCGGGGCCCCCATCGCGGCGGAACCGCAAATGTCACAGCCCAGGATCCCTACGGGGCGCCTGGCCCCGAGCTCGCCAGTGCCTCCGACAGTTCCACCGCGATCTGCTGGAGCACGGGCACCGTCTTCTCCGTCATCGCCTCCGTGACGCGGCCGGCCGGGCCGGAGATGGAAATCGCCGCCGCGGTGGGCGAGTTGGGGACGGAGACCGCCAGGCAGCGGACTCCTATCTCCTGCTCGTTGTCGTCCACCGCGTATCCGGAGCGGCGTACCTCTTCCAGTGCGGTGAGAAATGCGTCCGGTGACGTGATCGTCTTGTCTGTGGCGGCCGGCATACCCGTGCGGGACAGCAGGGCGCGTACCTCGTTCGCCGGGAGGTGTGCGAGCAGGGCCTTGCCGACGCCGGTGGAGTGCGGCAGCACCCGGCGGCCGACCTCGGTGAACATCCGCATCGAGTGCTTGGACGGGACCTGCGCTACGTACACGATCTCGTCGCCGTCGAGCAGCGCCATGTTCGCCGTCTCGCCGGTCTCCTCGACCATGCGCGCCAGGTAGGGCCGGGCCCAGGTACCGAGCAGCCGGGAGGCGGACTCGCCGAGGCGGATCAGGCGGGGGCCGAGCGCGTACCGGCGGTTGGCCTGCTGTCGTACGTAACCGCAGGCCACCAGCGTGCGCATCAGCCGGTGGATCGTCGGCAGCGGCAGCCCGCTGCTCACGGAGAGCTCGCTGAGGCCGACCTCGCCGCCCGCGTCCGCCATTCTCTCCAGCAGGTCGAAGGCACGCTCGAGGGACTGGACGCCACCGCTGGGTGCGGAGTTCTTCGAGGCGGAGGCATCCGCGGGGGCGTCGCTGGCGCTGGACGTCGGCACGGGGCGTTCCTTTCAGGTCCGGCAGGAGAAGCAGCCTATCGGCCGGTCAGTTGGTTGACGGACCGGCTGTGGATAACTACGTTCTGCTTTATGAAAGCGTAATTCCGCTTTACGGAATGTTCCAGGCGAACGGGCACGCTCTTGACGAGGTGGAGCCTGCGGTGAAGACTCCTTCAACATAACGTTGAATTTCGCACTGCGGAAGAGGCGGAACAGAGCGGCAGAGCGGAACAGGACGGCTGAGAGGGGTCCGGGTGTCCGACCACGGATGGAGTGAGGGACAGGGCGAGGTGCGGGGCGGCGAACTGTTCCTGCGCTCGACGCGCGTCATCACTCCCGAAGGGACACGCGCCGCCTCGGTCGCGGTCGCGGAGGGCAAGATCACGGACGTACTGCCGTACGACGCTGAAGTTCCCCCCGGAGCGCGGCTGGAGGACTTCGGCGACGACGTCCTGCTGCCCGGCCTCGTCGACACCCATGTGCACGTCAACGACCCGGGCCGCACGGAGTGGGAAGGCTTCTGGACCGCCACCCGCGCCGCGGCGGCCGGTGGCATCACGACGCTGATCGACATGCCCCTCAACTCCCTTCCCCCGACCACGACGGTCGACCACCTTCGTACCAAGAAGGACGTCGCCCGCTCCAAGGCCCATATCGACGTCGGTTTCTGGGGCGGGGCCCTGCCCGACAACGTCAAGGACCTGCGTCCGCTGCACGACGCCGGAGTCTTCGGCTTCAAGGCGTTCCTCTCGCCCTCCGGAGTCGACGAGTTCCCGGAGCTGGACCAGGAGCAACTCGCCCGTTCGCTGGCCGAGATCGCCGGCTTCGACGGCCTGCTGATCGTGCACGCCGAGGACCCGCACCAGCTCGCCGCAGCCCCCCAGAAGAGCGGCGGCACCTACGCCGACTTCCTCGCCTCCAGGCCGCGCGACGCAGAGAACACGGCCATCGCTCAGCTCATCGCGCAGGTGGGGCGCCTGCACGCGCGCGTGCACGTACTGCACCTCTCCTCCAGCGACGCGCTGCCGCTGATCGCCACCGCCAAGCGGGAAGGCGTACGGCTGACCGTCGAGACCTGTCCGCACTACCTGACGCTCACGGCCGAGGAAGTCCCGGACGGGGCGAGCGAGTTCAAGTGCTGCCCGCCGATCCGTGAGGCGGCCAACCAGGACGCGCTGTGGCAGGGGCTGATCGACGGCACGATCGACTGCATCGTGTCCGACCACTCACCCTCCACCGCCGACCTCAAGACCGCCGACTTCGCCACCGCCTGGGGCGGCATCTCCTCGCTCCAGCTCGGCCTTTCGGCGATCTGGACGGAGGCGCGCAGTCGGGGCCGGTCCCTCGAGGACGTCGTCCGCTGGATGTCCGCGCGCCCCGCCGAACTGGCCGGACTCTGCCAGAAGGGCGCCATCGAGGCCGGCCGCGACGCCGACTTCGCGGTCCTCGCACCCGAGGAGACCTTCACCGTCGACCCCGCAGCGCTGCACCACCGCAACCGGGTCACGGCGTACGCGGGCCGGACCCTGCACGGCGTCGTCAAGTCCACCTGGCTGCGGGGCGAACGCATCGTGGCCGACGGCGAGTTCGGCGAACCCGCCGGCCGACTTCTCGAGAGGAACAGCTGATCACCGTGACGGCGCAGCATGAATCCCCTGTGGCTCGTTTCACCGGCGACGCGAGCCCGTACGGGGGCGGCGACCCGTACGCGGACTACCGCACCGCCGACTTCCCCTTCACGCGGTACGCCAACCTCGCCGACCGCCGGCTCGGCGCCGGGGTCGTCGCCGCCAACGACGAGTTCTTCGCCCAGCGCGAGAACCTGCTCGTGCCCGAGCGCGCCGAGTTCGATCCCGAGCACTTCGGGCACAAGGGCAAGATCATGGACGGCTGGGAGACGCGGCGCCGACGGGGGGCCTCCGCCGAGCATCCGTGGCCCACGGCCGAGGATCACGACTGGGCGCTGGTACGGCTCGGCGCCCCCGGTGTCGTACGCGGCGTCGTCATAGACACCGCGCACTTCCGCGGCAACTATCCGCAGGCGGTGTCCGTCGAGGGTGTGTCGGTGCCCGGGTCCCCGTCGCCGGAGGAATTGCTGTCGGACGACGTGAAGTGGACGACTCTCGTGCCCCGTACGGCGGTTGGCGGCCACGCGGCCAACGGCTTCGACGTCGCTCTGGAGCAGCGCTTCACGCATCTGCGCGTCAATCAGCATCCTGATGGGGGCATCGCGCGCCTGCGTGTGCACGGCGAGGTGGTGCCGGACCCCGAGTGGCTGTCCGTGCTCGGCACCTTCGACGTCGTGGCCCTGGAGAACGGCGGCCAGGCCGAGGACGCCTCGAACCTCTTCTACTCCCCCGCCACCAACACCATCCAGCCGGGCCGCTCCCGAAAGATGGACGACGGCTGGGAAACGCGCCGACGCCGCGACACGGGTCACGACTGGATCCACTACCGGCTCGTCGCCCGCTCCGAGATCCGTGCGATCGAGATCGACACGGCGTACCTGAAGGGCAACTCGGCGGGTTGGGCCTCGGTGTCGGTACGGGACACCGAGACCGGCGCCTGGACCGAGGTCCTCCCCCGCACCCGCCTCCAGCCGGACACGAACCATCGCTTCGTCCTGCCCACGCCGGCCGTGGCCACGCACGCGCGCGTGGACATCTTCCCGGACGGCGGGATCTCACGGCTGCGACTGTTCGGCTCGCTGACGGAGGAGGGGATGGCGGAGCTGCGGGGGCGGCTTCGGGAGGTGGGTGGC
>NZ_JAAKZX010000117.1 GCF_011045025.1 Streptomyces ureilyticus | reverse complement strand
GTCGGCAGCGACAGATGTGTATAAGCGACAGAGTATGGCGAGCTACCGTCCGAGTTTGTACGGGGCAGGCCGGGAGCCGGGGCCGAGCCGTGACATGGCGCGGATAATGTGCTTGGGCGGGAGTTGCCAGCGCACACGTGCGGGAATCCTGCGCAGCATGGTGCCGGTGAAACGCAGTTGAAGGTTCACGGCCTCGCGCGAGGGTGCGGATCGTCCGTACAGCTCATGGGCGTACGGCGGCAGTGAGGCGTACGCGACTTCCGCCACGCCCCGCCACACCAGTTCGCGCGCCGGGACGAGCAGGGCGGGTGTCGGCGGCCTGCGCAGGAAGTCCTCGACGTCCCGTGCGTCCTCTCCGGCGGCCAGGTCGGGCCGTATCTTCTCGAAGTACGCGGCGAGTTGGGCCTGGTCGGCGGGTACGTCCTCGGGGTCGAGGCCCACCAGCCGGGCGCTCTCGCGGTGTTCGCCGATATAGCGGTCGGCCTGCGCTTCCGTGAGGCGGATGCCGGAGCGGCGGGCGACATCGAGGTAGGAGTCGATCTCGGCGCAGTGCACCCAGAGCAGCAGCTCAGGTTCGTCGATCCGGTAGCGCTCGCCCGTGTCGGGGTCCGTCGCGGTGAGCATGGCGTGGATCTTCCGGACCCGGGCGCCTGCCTTCTCGGCCGCCTCAGTGGTGCCGTACGTCGTGGTGCCTACGAAGTTGGCCGTACGCATCAGGCGGCCCCAGGCGTCCTGGCGGAAGTCCGAGTTCTGCATGACGCCGCGCACCGCGCGCGGGTGCAGGGCCTGGAGGTAGAGCGCGCGGATGCCGGCGACCCACATCATCGGGTCGCTGTGCAGTTGCCAGGTGACGGAGTCGGGGCCGAAGAGTCCGGAGTCGCGCTTGTGATCCACGTCCACGCTGCCAGTGTGACCAGGCCATGGCCCTTTGGTACAGCCCCTGCGACAAGGAAGGCGACAGGCAGGCCAAGGAGGCGTCAGAGGTCGCGCAAGTCGATCATTGTGGCCTGATTGCATACGTAGAGAATGCAAAAACCTCTGCAAGACCGCACATAGATCTGATCGTGTTTGACGAGTACTGTCTACCGCGTGCTGGCTGAGCGACGACATCAACTGATCCTGCGAGCTCTCCGCTCGGGCGGCCCCGCCTCGGTGACCGATCTCTGCGGGCAGCTGGGCGTGAGCGCCGCGACCGTCCGGCGCGACCTGGTCCGGCTGGAAGAGGAGGGGCTGCTCACCCGCGTCCACGGAGGAGCGGTCGTCGGGGAGGGCGACCAGCAGGGCGACCAGCCGTTCGCGGAGGTCGTCGAGGTGGGCGTGGCAGAGAAGGACGCGATAGCGGTGCGGGCCGCCGCCATGATCGAGGACGGCCAGTCGGTCCTCCTCGACATCGGAACGACCGCCTATCGGCTGGCCCGGCAGTTGCGTGGCCGTCAACTGACCGTGATCACCAGCAACCTGGTGGTGTACGAGGAACTCGCGAAGGAAGAGAGCATCGACCTGGTGCTGCTCGGCGGCATGGTCAGACGCGAGTACCGCTCATTGGTCGGCTTTCTCACCGAGGACAATCTGCGGCAGCTGCACGCCGACTGGCTGTTCCTCGGCACGAGCGGTGTCCGCCCCGGCGGCCAGGTCATGGACACCACCGTGATCGAGGTGCCCGTCAAGCGCTCCATGATCGCCGCCAGTGAACAGGTCGTACTCCTCGCCGACGAGAGAAAGTTCCCCGGCACGGGCATGGCCCAGGTCTGCGGGCCCGGCGAACTCGATGTGGTCGTGACCAACACCGCGGCGGACGCCGCGACCTGCGCGACGCTTCAGGAGGCGGGGGTCACGGTCGTGCGGGCCTGAACACCGAGGCCATGGTTCAGCACCACCTGGCTGTCCGAGCGGATTCCGCTGGTGAGCGCGGCGCTCGCAAGATCAGTTCATGGCGCCGATCGAGAGGCGTGGCGATCACGCCACCCTCCAAGTTCAATCAAACTCGCGCAGGATCGCGATGAAGTCTTGCCAGATCTGCGCACCAGGTGCAAGCTTCTGCGTAATTCGAGCAGGTGTCATCACTGCACCGGTACTTCCTGAGCAAAAAGGCACCACGCCGCCATTCGCTGTCGACGGCTCAGGGGGAGGGGAGCGCTCATGCCTCGGGCCCTGCGACCAGGCAGCTCTGCCCCGACCAACTGGCGCAGCCCGGTGCCCGGGTGAAGCACCCGCGGTCACCGATCACGTCGAACAGTAGGAGAACGAAAGTGGATGTGTCCCGTAGACGGTTCGTCCAGACGGCGCTGCTCGTCGCGGCGGGCGCCGGAGTCACCGCCGCGTGCGGAGGCTCGGACAGCAGCAGCGGTACGAAGGACGGCAAGGACCTCACCCTCTGGTACTGGGGCGGTGGCCTCAGCGACAAGGTCGTGGCCGACGCCAAGAAGCAGTTCACCGACGTGACGCTGAAGTCCTCGATCATCGGCGGCACCTTCAAGCAGAAGCTGCTCACCACGATGAACGGCCGCAGCTTCGTACCGGACATCACCGGGATCAAGGGCGAGGACATCGCCTCCTTCCTGCCCAACGCAAGCCGGTTCATCGACCTCAACACCCTGGGCGCCGACAAGATCGCCTCGGAGTACCTGGACTGGAAGCTGAAGCAGGGACAGACCCAGGACGGCAAGCAGATCGGCTTCCCGATCGACATCGGTCCGACCGCGATGTACTACCGCGAGGACATGTTCGCGAAGGCCGGACTGCCCACGGATCCCGCCAAGGTGGCCGCGGAGATATCCACTTGGGAGGACTACTTCGCGATCGGAGCCGAGATCCAGAAGGCGTACCCCAAGGCGTTTCTGCTCAACAACATGACGGCCGTCTTCGACATGTCCCTCGGTCAGGGCGGCATGCGCATGATCGACGAGAACAACAAGTTCATCGGCGACCAGGACCACGTCCGCAAGTGCTGGGACCTCGCCGTGCAGCTCTACGAATCCGGCGCCGACGCCAAGATCAACGACGAGAGCCTGAAGGCCGCCGTGGCCAACGGGACAGTGGCCACCCAGCTGGGTGCCGCCTGGATGGCGCTGGACGTCAAGGACATGGCGCCGGACACCGCGGGCAAATGGCGGGTCGCTCCCCTGCCCGGCGGGCCCTCCAACATGGGCGGCTCCTTCCTGGCCCTGCCCAAGGAGTGCCGCAACCCGGAAGTCGCCTTCGAGATCGTCAAGTGGCTGCTCAGCCCGGAGAACCAGGGCCGTGGCTTCCAGGACGCGGCGCTGTTCCCCTCGTCCCCGGCGGCCTACAAGCTGCCCGCCCTGACCGAAGGCGATCCGTTCTTCGGCGGTCAGAAGACGATCGAGGTGTTCGGCCCGGCCGCCGAGAAGGTGCCGGCCTTCTACGAGGCCCCGGCGAACGCGGCGGTGGCCGTGCCGTTCTACAACGAGCTGACCAGCATTGAGTCGAAGGGCAAGAAGCCGGACGACGCCTGGAAGGACGCCGTCGAGCAGGCCAAGCAGATCGGCAAGCAGCAGGGCGTGAGCTGAAGTGGCAGCACCCCCCACGGCCGGGCCCGCCGCAGCACCCCAGGTTCCTCAGAAGCACCGCCGCACCGACCGGAGTTCCGGACGGCCGCGGCGGCGCCGGGGGCCGCGGCGGCTTCTGTCCTTCTGGCCGCAGTACGTGGCGGTGTCGCCGTTCTTCCTGCTCTTCCTGACCTTCCTGTTCTTCCCGATGATCTATTCGCTGTACCTGGCGTTCCAACGCTGGGACGGCATCGGCGAGATGAGCTACGTCGGGCTTGAGCAGTTCCGCTTCCTGCTCGACGACCCCACCTTCTGGCTGGCACTGCGGAACACCCTGGTGATCTGGGTGTTCTCCACATTCCCCATGCTGTTCATGGCGTTGGTGCTGGCCACCATGCTGAATTCCACGCGCCGCCTCACGAGTTTCTATCGCGTCGCCTATTTCGTCCCGAACGTCACTTCTGTGGTCGCGGTCTCCATCTTCTTCTTCTCGGCCTTCAGCGACCGGTACGGCGTCGTGAACGCGGTATTGCAGGCGGTGAATGTGCCGTCGGTCCCCTGGCTGAACAACGAGTGGACGATCAAAGCGGTCATCGCCATGCTGATGACCTGGCAGTGGACCGGCTACAACATGGTCATTTACCTTGCGGGGCTGCAGGCGATTCCCTCGGATGTCTACGAGGCGGCCAAGCTCGACGGCGCTGGGCCGGTACGGACCTTCTTCTCCATCACCGTCCCGATGATGCGCCCGATCATCCTGTTCACGGTGATCATCTCGACGGTGAACGGCCTGCAGAGTTTCACCGAGCCTCAGGTCCTGTTCGGCAGCAACGCGGCCAACAATCCGAACTCCGGCGGCCCGGGACAAGCCGGTTTGACCACACTTCTGTACTTCTACCACCAGGCTTTCGACAACAACAACTTCGGTTACGCCGCCGCGATCGTCTGGGCGTTCTTCCTGGTCATCCTGCTGTTCGTGGCCATCAACTGGCGACTTGTCCAAGGAAGGAGGAAGGGGTGAAGGCGCTCATAGTCCGCCGGCCGCGGACCGCCAGAGGACTGCTCCTCCACGCGATCCTGATGGTCGGGGTCCTGGTCTCGATGTTCCCGTTCTACTGGACCATCGTGATGGCGACCAACTCGACGCAGGACATCTCCAAGTACCCGCCGAAGCTCACCTTCGGGCCTCATCTGTTCGACAACATCCAGCGGCTGCTGGACAGCATCGATTTCTTCGGCGCGATGTTCAACACGGTCATCGTGGCCGTGAGCACGACGGTGCTCGTCCTGCTTCTCGACTCCCTGGCGGCGTTCGCCTTCGCCAAATACGAATTCCCCGGCAGACGTGTGCTGTTCGGCATGCTAATGGCCATCTTCATGCTGCCGCTCCAGCTCGCGATCATCCCCCAGTACCTCATCATGGCGGAACTGGGCTGGCTGGGATCGCTCAAGGCCGTCGTCTTCCCTGCGACAGCGAACGCATTCGGCATCTTCTGGATGCGCCAGTACATGATCGGCGCCATTCACGACGAACTCATCGACGCCGCCCGCATGGACGGCTGCGGCTTCTTCCGTCAGTACTGGCATGTCGGATTGCCGGCCGTCCGGCCGGGGCTCGCCTTCCTCGGCATCTACACCTTCGTCACCGCGTGGAACGACTACGTCTGGCCGCTCGTCGCCCTGGTCAACCCCGACACGGTGACCCTCCAGGTCGCCCTCTCCCAGCTCAACGTCTCGCACGGCCGACAGGACTACGCCATGGTGATGGCCGGCGTACTGCTGGCCGTACTGCCGCTGGTGCTGGTGTTCTCTCTGTTCGCCCGCAGCTTCATCGCCGACGCCACCAAGGGGGCGGTGCGCGAGTGACGGACACGGACAGTCACCCGCCGAAGGCGGGAACCACACGACCGTACTGAAAGCTGCCTCGCGGCGGGTTTCCACAGCGTCGTCCTGACGTCCACAACGCGGCCCCGCACCACCCCATGTGGCACACCGACCGGGACTGGATGCGCCGGGTGAACGCCCGCGTCACCGCGGGCTGAGCCCGGTCCTGCGGCGGCCCGGTATGCAGGCGGCAGGCGGTGCCGTGGTCCCACCGCTGACATCCGCCGCAGATCACTCCGGCACCCCTTGCGGTGGCTCACCGTCTCCGGTGGGTCACCGCGAGGGCGTTGTGCAAAACGTTTTGGATATCTAGCTTGTGCCGCATGAGTGACAGAACGGCTCCGCGGTCCGGCCGTCTGCTGGTGCGCGGCTGCGACGTGCTGCGTGTCCCGCCGGCCGGTGAGTGCGAGATCCTCCCGGCGCGGGACATCGTGGTGGCGGACGGCGTCATCGAAGACGTACGGCCGACGGGCGACCACAACCCGTCAGTGAAGGCGGCGGACGTGATCGACGGCCGCGGGCTGCTGGCCGTTCCGGGCCTGGTCAACGCGCACACGCACAGTCCCATGGTGCTGATGCGCGGTGCGGCCGAGGACGTGTCGGTCGAGGGGTGGTTCAACGACCGTGTCTGGCCGATGGAGTCCAACCTCACCGCGGCCGACGTACGGCACGGCGCCCGGCTGGCCTGCGCGGAGATGATCCGTTCCGGAGTCACCACCTTCGCCGACCACTACTTCTTCCCGGAGCAGATCGCCGAAGCGGTCGCCGAGACCGGGCTACGGGCCGACATCGCACCCACGTACTTCAGCAGCGGGGGTGCGGAAGCCCTGGAGGCCGGCGTGCGGTTCGCGGAGACCTGGCACAGCCGTGCCGGGGGCCGGCTGACCGTCTCGCTCGGCCCGCACGCCCCGTACACGGTCGACGATGCCGACCTGCGGACCCTGGCCGGGCATGCCCGGCGGCTCGGCCTGCGCGTGCACATCCACGCCGCCGAGCATCTCGAGCAGACGCGGTCCAGCGTGGAGCGGCGCGGCATCACTCCGATCCGCCTGCTGTACGAGACCGGGGTGCTGGACGCCGGGGCCCTGATCGCGCACGGCTGCGGCATCGTCGAGCAGGACCTGCCGCTGCTGGCCGAGCACGCCGGCACGACCGCCGTGGCCTGCTGTCCCAAGGTGTATCTCAAGCATGCGCTGTCCCCGCTCACCCCGGTGCGTGAACTGCTCGACGCCGGAGTCACGGTGGCGGTCGGCACGGACGGCGCAGCCGGCCACAACACGCTCGATGTGTGGGAGGCGCTGCGGCTGCTCGCACTCACGCAGAAGCAGGCCGTGCGGGACGCCACGTGGATGACCGTCTCCGACACCCTGCGCCTGGCCCTGCGCGGTGGTGCCCGCGCGCTCGGTCTTCAGGACCGGATCGGGGCGCTGGAGCCGGGCATGCGCGCCGACATCGTGCTCACCGATCTCTCCGGTCTGCACTGCCGTCCGCTGCACGACCAGCGCGCCGCGCTGGTCTACAGCGCCCGCGCCGCCGACGTACGGACGGTCGTCGTCGACGGTCGCGTCCTGATGCGCGACGGCCGGCTGCTGACCGTGGACGTACCGGCGCTGCTGGAGGAGGCCGACGCGCGGGCGGCCCGGATCGTCGACACCTCCCATGGAAGGGCGGTGCAGCACTATGACCCGTGAGTTCAGGTCGTACGAGAGCGGCCGGACGTACGCGGGCAACGAGGACCGGGCGGCGGTGCGCAGGCCCGCGTCCATCAAGGACGTGGCCTCGGCGGCCGGGGTCAGCCCGACCACCGTCTCGCATGTCCTCAGCGGCAACCGTCCGGTCAACGAGTTGACGGCCGCGCGGGTGCGCAGTGTCGTCAACCGGCTCGGGTATGTCCCGGCGTCCCTGGCGCGCAGCCTGCAGGCCGGCTCGACGTCGGTGATCGGCCTGATGATCCCGGACATCAGCAACACGTTCTTCGCCGAGCTGGCCAAGGGCGCCGAAGACGCCGCCCATGATCTCGGCTACGGCGTGATCCTGTGCAACACCGAGTTCGACGCCGACCGCGAGGACCGCTACCTCGGCATGATCCGCAGCCGGTTCATCGACGGCATGGTGTACGCGTCGGGGTCGCCCCCGTCCCGGCGGCGGCTGGAGGCGCTCATGGGCAAGTTCCCCATCGCGCTCGCCGACGAGGAGGTGGAAGGGCTCGAGGGCGCCCTCATCGCGACCGCCGACCATGAGGCGGGCGGGCGGCTGGTCGGCGAACACCTGCGGGCGCTCGGCCATCGCCGCGCCCTGATGCTGACGGGCCCGCGTGCCCTCAAGAGCGGCGTGGACCGGGCGAACGGCTTCGTACGGGCCTTCCGTGGCGAAGTCGTCGAACGTGTCGGCGACTTCAAGGAAGCCTCCGGCCACCGCCTGGTCGCCGCACTCCTCCAGGAGGGCGGGCTCGACTGCACGGCCGTGTTCGCGGCCAACGACCTGATGGCGTTCGGCGCCCTCACGGCACTGAGGGAGGCGGGTCTCTCGGTGCCGCGGGACGTCTCGGTGGTCGGCTTCGACGACATCCGGGCCGCCTCGCAGATCCATCCGGCCCTGACCACCGTCCACCAGCCGGCCTACGACGTGGGCCGCACCGCGACCGCGCAACTGCTCCAGTACGTCACCCGGGGCGAGGTCCCGCCCGCGTCCCGGCACACCCTCCCCGTCGAACTGAAGGTACGCGGAAGCACGGCGCCACCCGCCCGCTGACCCTCACTAGTCCCAACTGCCCTCGCACGGTACGGAGTTGACGTGCCGCGCCGCGCTACCCCCTGCCCTGCTCAGCCTTGGAAAGGCGGTTCGCCATGCCCAGAGTGCTCGTCGTCGGCGAGTCCTGGTTCACGTACACGGTCCATCAGAAGGGCTTCGACGCCTTCCACACCGCGGAGTACACCGAGGGCGGAGGCGTCTTCCTCGACGCTCTCCGCTCACGAGGCCACGAGGTGACCTATGTCCCCTCGCACGAGATCCCCAGCCGAGTGCCGGGCTCCGCCGATGCCTTCGACGCGTACGACGTCGTGGTCATCAGCGACGTGGGTGCGAACAGCTTCCAGCTGCCGCCCGAGACCTTCAACCGGTCGGTCCCCGCGCCCGACCGCTCGGAGCTGGTGCGCGGCTTCGTGGAGCGGGGCGGCGGGGTGCTGATGATCGGCGGCTATCTGACGTTCAGCGGTATCGACGCCCGCGCGCGCTGGGGGCGTTCGCCGCTCGCCGCCGCCCTGCCGGTGCTGATGCTGGACCGCGACGACCGGGTGGAGCTCCCGGCCGGAGCCGCTCCCGAGGTGGTGGGCGAGCACCCGGTCGTACGAGGACTTGGGCGGTCCTGGCCCGCGCTGCTCGGCCTCAACGAGGTCACCGTGCGACCGGAGGCCTCGCTGCTGGCCGAGTGTGCCGGGCATCCCCTGCTCGTCGTCGGCGGCCACGGCGCGGGCAGGTCCGCGGCGTTCACCTCCGACGTGGCTCCGCACTGGGCACCGCCGCCGTTCCTGGCCTGGGACGGGTACGCCGAGTTGTGGGACCGACTGGTGCGCTGGCTCGCCGGATCGGAGCTGTGATGCCCGTTCACGTCACTCCTCCCTTCGCCGGTACGCCCCATATCGCGGCCGGGCGGGGCGACTTCGCGCCACTCGTGCTGATGCCGGGCGACCCGCGCCGCGCCCGGCGGATCGCCGACACCTTCCTTCAGGACGCGCGGCAGGTCACGGACATCCGCGGCATCCTCGGCTACACGGGCCGCCACCAGGGCGTACCGATGTCGGTCCTCGCCTCCGGTATGGGCATTCCCTCGGTGTCGATCTACGCGACGGAGCTGTTCCGGTACTACGGCGTGCGCAGGATCGTCCGGGTCGGCACGGCCGGTGCGATCACGGAGTCGGTCGCGGTACGGGACGTGGTGATCGCCTCCGCCGCGCACACCGACTCCAGCCTCAGCCGCATCCTGGTCGACGGCGTGACGCTCTCCCTCGCTCCCTCGTACCTGCTGCTGCGGGCAGCGGCGGACGCAGCCGAACTGGAGAAGTCCAGCGGTGCGGCGGTCCACATCGGCCCGGTGTTCACCAGCGATCACTTCTACCTGGACCGCCCCGCTCTCTTCGACGCCATCCAGCGCCGGGGCACGCTCGCGGTCGAGATGGAGGCGGCGGGCCTGTATGCCGTGGCCTGCGCGGAAGGCGGCGAAGCGCTCGCCGTGCTGACCGTCTCCGACCACCTCCGCACCGGCGAGGCCCTCACCGCCGAGGAACGCGAGACGGACTTCGACCGGGCGCTGCGCATCGCCGCCACCGCGCTGCTCACCGATGTCTGAAATTCCCGCGCCGGAAATCAAACAGAAACCGGGCAACGTAGCCAAAACGTTTTGCACTTCCTACTGTCAACGCAGCCACTCACTCAGCAACAAAATGATCAGGAGGTCCATGATGCGATACGGAAGAAGCGCCGCCGTCGCGGTGACGGGCATACTCGCACTGACCGCGTGCGGAGGATCGGACGGGGCCGATTCCGGAGCGGCGTCCTCCGGCAAGCCGCGCATCAAATTGGTGATCAATGGCGGGCTGGGCGACAAGTCGTTCTTCGACTCCGCCTACGAGGGGCTGAAGAAGGCCGAAAAGGACCTCGGCTACGAGCTCAAGGTGGTCGAGCTGGGTTCCGACCGCACCAAGTGGGAGCCCGGATTCGAGGACGCCGCCTCGGCCGACGACTACGACATCCTGGCGGCCGGCACCTTCGAGGTCACCGAGTACATCGGCGAACTCGCCCCACAATTCCCGGACAAGAAGTTCTGGCTCTTCGACGCACCGGTGGACTACAGCGGCAAGAACGGCGCCTGTTCCAACAAGTGCGAGAACGTCTACTCCGTGACCTTCAAGCAGAACGAGGGCGGCTATCTCGCCGGATTCCTGGCCGAGAAGCTGGTGGCCGCGAAATCCCTCAAGGGAGCCGAATCCCTGAAGAAGGTCGGCGTGATGCCCGGGGTGAAGATCCCGGTGATCGAGGACTTCGTCGTCGGTTTCAGGGCGGGATTCAAGGACGCGGGCGGAAAGAACTCCGACGTCCTCGTCCAATACGTGGGCGGCGACAAGCCGTTCGGCGACCCCGCCAAGGGCAAGGAGATCAGCACCTCCATGTACGGCCAGGGCGCCGCGCTCGTATGGCCGGTCGCCGGGCTCTCCGGCCTCGGCACCTTCGAGTCGGCGGTGACGGCCAAGCGGTACACCTTCGGCGTCGACTCCGACCAGTACCAGACGCTCACCGACCAGGCGCAGAAGAACACCGTCGTCACCTCCATCCTCAAGAACGTCGGCACCGCCCTGTACAAGGCCGCGCAGGCGGACCAGAAGGACTCCCTGAAGTACGGGGCCGTCGACACCGTGGGGCTCGCCGAGGACGCCGTCGGCTACGTCGACGACGACCACTTCCGGGAGCTGGTGCCCGAGAAGACCCGTAACGAAGTCCAGGAAGCCGCCGACAAGGTCAAGTCGGGCTCCGTCACGGTCCCCAGCGCCTTCTAGCCGAGCGGCCTTGATGATGAACGAGCCATGGGGCAAGGACGGTCCGGCCGTCGCCGCTCGCGCGGTCACCAAGACGTACGGCAACGGGGTACGCGCCGTACGCGGCGTCGACTTGGAGGTCCCGCCGGGCGAGATCCGGGCGGTCGTGGGTGAGAACGGCGCCGGCAAGTCGACGTTGATGAAGCTGTTCTACGGTCTCGAGCAGCCCTCCTCGGGCGAGATCGTGATCGGCGGGCAGCCCCGGACACTGCGCGGCCCGGCCTCGGCGATCGCGCTGGGCGTGGGCATGGTGCACCAGAACCTCATGCTGGTGCCCTCCTTCACCGTCGCCCAGAACGTCGTCCTCGGCGTCGAACCCGGCCGCCGCGGTCTGGTCGACCCGAAGGCGGCCGTCGAGACGACCGCCCGGCTCGCGGAGGAGGCCGGACTCGCCGTCGAGCCCAGGGCACGCGTCGAAGAGGTGTCGGTCGGCATGCGGCAGCGCACCGAGATCCTCAAGTCCCTCCATCGGAAGGCGAAGGTGCTGATCCTGGACGAGCCGACCGCCGTGCTCACTCCGCAGGAGACCGAGGACCTGTTCGCCGCGGTGCGCCGACTGCGCGACGGCGGGATGACCGTGCTGTTCATCTCGCACAAGCTGCGCGAGGTACGGGAGATCAGCGACCAGGTCAGCGTGATGCGCGCCGGTTCCCTGGTGGGGACTGTCGCCACCGCCGACTCCACCGAGCGGTCGCTCGCCGCCATGATGGTGGGCCGCGACCTGTCCCTGGAGGTGGAACGCGCCGCCGCCCGACCCGGGGAGACCACCTTGCGGGTACGGCGTCTCGAGCACGAGGCACCGGTCGGCCAGTCCCTGCACGGCCTCGACTTCGACGTGGCTGCCGGGGAGATCGTCGGGGTCGCCGGTATCGAGGGCAACGGCCAGAGCGAACTCGCCGAGATCCTGGCCGGGTTGCGCCGCCCCACCGCGGGCACGGTCCACGTCGGCGGCACGGACACGGCCGGTCTCGACGTGGCAGGCCATCGCAGGGCCGGCGTCGGCTACGTACCGGAGGACCGGCTGCACAACGGCGCCGCGCTCGACGGGTCGATCGCCGACAACCTCGTCGTCGACCGCCACGACCGGCCGCCCCTCGCCCGCCGTGGCGTACTGCACCCCGGTGCCGTGCGCGCCCACGCCGAGCGGCTGATCGAGGAGTACACCATCCGCACGCCCGACCCGTCCGTGCCGGTACGGGCGTTGTCCGGCGGCAACATGCAGAAGGTGATCGTCGCCCGCGAACTCTCTGCGGGGCCACGCCTGTTGATTGCCTCTCAGGTCACGCGCGGCGTGGACGTGGGCGCCATGCGGTTCATGTACGAGCAGCTGGTCGCCGCCCGCGATGCCGGTGCCGCCGTTCTGCTGATCTCCGCCGACCTCACCGAGCTCCTCGCCCTCTCCGATCGGTTGCTCGTCCTCAAGGACGGCCGTCTGGTCGCCCGGTTCGACGACACGGCCGGACTCACCGAGAAGCGGGTGGGTCTCTACATGCTCGGCGTCGAGCGGCACGAGCAGGAGCACCTCACGGCCGGTCTGGAAGACCGGGGGGACGTCTCATGACCGCCACCCCCATGACCCTGATCGAGACCGAGGACCGACGCCAGTACAAGGCGACCCGGCGCCGCGACCTCGCCGTCGACCTCAGCATGGCCCTCGCCACGATCCTGGCCGCCCTGGCCATCGGCTTCCTGGTCATGCTCGCCACCGGCAACGACCCGGTACGGGCGTACGAAGTGATGCTCACCGGCCCGCTGGACCGCTCCTTCCGTGTCGGCCGCTGGCTGGAGGACGCCACCACGCTCACCCTGCTCGGGCTGTCGGTCGCGATCCCCTTTCGCGCCCGGCAGATCAGCCTCGGCGCCGAGAGCCAGCTCTACGCGGGCGCGCTGGCGGCAGCCGCCGTCGCGGTCTTCCTGCCGCTGCCCGCGGTCGCCGCCGTGATCGTGCCCATGGTGGCGGCGGCCATGGCGGGCGCCGGCATGGGCCTGGTGCCGGGCACGATGAAGGCACGCCTCGGCGCCAACGAGATCGTGGCCACCCTGATGCTCAACGCCATCGCCGTACGCGTCTACGACTACCTGGTCAACGGCCCGCTGAAGGAGCCGGGCAGCAGCGCAGTGCACTCGAAGCCCATCCAGCAGGACTCCGCGCTCACCCCGCTGAGCGACTGGTTCGGCATCCCGATGGGCCGGGCCAACGTCGGTCTCGGGCTGATGCTGCTCACCGCCGTCGGGCTGTGGCTGCTCATCACCCGTACCCCGCTCGGCTACCGGATCCGGATGACCGGCGCCAACCCCGACTTCGCGGCGTACGGGGGCATCAAGGTGCCCCGGGTCATCGAGTGGAGCTTCGTCATCGGCGGCGCGGTCGCGGGCCTCGCCGGAGCGCATCTCGTCCAGGGTGTGTACGGCCGCCTGGAACCGGGCCTGTCCGGAGCCCTCGCCTTCGAGGGGATCGTGGTCGCTCTGCTGGCCCGTAACAACCCGCTGGTCGTCGTGGTGGCCGGGCTCTTCTACTCCTACCTGCGCGCCGGGGGCGACATCATGGAACAGCAGACGGACGTCGGTACGGAGATCGTGGTCGTGATCCAGGCGGTCATCGTGCTGCTGGTCACCGCGCAGGCGCTGCCGGAGCTCCTCAAGCGGCGGATCGCACGGAAGCAGGTGGGCGTCCGATGAGTTCCGTCCTCGACGTCGTCCTCAGCAGCGCCTTCCTGGCGGCCGTGCTGCGGGTCGCCACGCCGTACCTGCTCGCCGCGTTCGGCGGACTGGTCGCCGAACGCGCCGGCGTCAGCAACATCGCCCTGGAAGGGCAGATGCTCAGCGCGGCCTGCACGGGCGCGCTGGTCGCCGGGTACAGCCATTCGGTCGCCCTGGGCGCGGTGTGCGGTGTCGCGGTGGCGACGCTGCTGGGCGTGCTCCTGGCCGCGCTCCGGCTGGAGTTGGGCGCCGACGTGATCATCGCGGGCATCGGTATCAACCTGCTCGCCTCGGGTGCCACCGCCTACGCCGTCTATACCCTCCTCGACGACAAGGGCGGCACCTCCGGCCTGAAGAGCGGCACCCTGCCGACGGTCACGTTGCCGGGCATCCAGCACGTGCCGGTGGTGGGCGACGTGGTGAGCGGTCAGAACCTGGTGGCCTGGCTGGCCTTCCTGGCCGCGCCGTTCGTCGCCTGGCTGTTCTTCCGCACCCGCTTCGGCTTCCATCTGCGTGCGGTCGGTGAGATGCCGGACGCCGCCGCGTCGGTCGGCATCCCGGTACGCCGTGTCCAGTACGCGGGGCTCGCCCTCAGCGGCGCGCTCTCGGGCCTCGCCGGGGTCTTCCTCAGCATGGGGTATGTGTCCTTCTTCGTACGGGACATGACGGCCGGCCGCGGCTTCATCGCCCTCGCGGCGGTCTTCCTCGGCGGACTGCGCCCGTGGGGCGTCTTCCTCGCCGCGCTCGGCTTCGGCGCGGCGGAGGCGCTGGCCGTGCAGCTCGGCACGCTGGACGTACCGCCGCAGCTGGTGTCGACGATCCCGTACGCGATGACGCTGGTGGCGCTCGCGGTGTACGCGTGGCGGCGGAAGCGGCGGGGCGCTGCCGGGGAGGTCGCGACCGCATCCCTCTGAACAACTCACATTCCACGGAAGGACTTTCATGCGCCACAGACATCGGGCCCGCCGCGGACGCGCACTCCTCGGAGGCCTCACCGCGGCGGGACTCCTCGTCAGCCTTTCCTTCTCGAATGGTTTCGCGGTCGAATCCGCAGCCGCCACCTATGCGAAACGGCAGGGCGTGCGGCTGCTCGACACACTCACCGTGCCCGCCGGAACCACGGAGTTCGGCATGCCGTTCGGCGGCCTGTCAGGCATCGACTACGACCCGGCGTCCGGCACGTACACCGCCCTCAGCGACGACCGCTCGGAGAACGGCAAGGCCCGCTTCTACACCCTCCAACTACCCCTCGACGGAGCCGAGTTCGCCGATGACAAGCCCGCACTCGACGGCCTGACCGTGCTGGACGACGCCAACGGCCGACCCTTCGCCCCCAAGGCCGTCGACCCCGAGGCGATCCGCCGGATGCCGAACGGCAAGAGCCTGCTGTGGACCAGCGAGGGCGCCTCCTCGTCCGGGCAGCCCGCCTTCGTCCGTGAGGCGACCACGTCCGGTGGCTACGTACGCGAGTTGCCGCTGCCCAAGCCGTACGCACCCGTCAGGTCGGCCTCGGGCACCCTCACCGCGGGCGTCCGCAACAACCAGGCCCTGGAAGGGCTCACCCTCTCCCCCGACGGCGACAAGGTCATCACCGTCACGGAGAACGCGCTCGTCCAGGACGGCCCCGCGGCCGGCCTGACCACGAAGAGCCCGTCCCGGCTGCTGGTCATGGACCGCCGGACGGGCAAGCCGGAGGCCGAGCACGTCTACGAGGTCGACCCGATCTCCGACGCGCCGACCGCGCCACTGCCGCCCCCGGTCGGTACGTACGCAGCGGACCGGGGAGTCTCCGAAATCCTCGCGATCAACAACACCGACTACCTCACCGTCGAGCGGTCCTTCGCCTCCGGCGTCGGCTTCGCCATCCGGCTGTACTGGACCAGTACGAGGGGCGCGACGGACGTCAGCGGCAAGGAGGCCCTGTCCGGCTCGGAGAAGCCCATGCGGAAGAAACTCCTGTACGACTTCACCGCCTCCGGCACCGACGCCGACAACGTCGAGGGCATCACCTGGGGGCCGAGGCTGCCCGACGGCTCCCGGTCACTCGTCCTCGTCGCCGACGACAACTTCGGCTTCAACGGCAGCGTCACCAAGTTCCATCTGCTGTCGGTCCGTTCGGGCCTGTCGAGGGTTCAGCCCTGACAGCAGCGGTCGCCGTCCCTGGCAAGGCACAGCCGGTTCGTGGACGCTTCACAGGTAGCGCCCTTACTGTCACGCAGACCAGCGGGCGACACGGAAGAGCAAAGGCGCGTTTAGTCATGAGCGAAGAACTCCACGACCACGACAGAGGTCTCTCCTTCGACCTCCCCACGCTTCACCGCCGCAAGATGATCCGGTTGCTGGCCGGCGTGAGTCTGGTCCCGGTGGTGGGCTGCAGCAGCGACGATCCGGACACCGCCGGCTCCTCGCCCGGTTCGGCCTCGTCCTCGGGGGCCTCCTCGGGGGCCTCCTCGGGGGCCTCCTCGGGGGCCTCCGAGGCGAGTTGCGAGACCATTCCGGGCGAGACGGCGGGGCCCTTCCCCGGCGACGGGTCCAACGGCGTCAACGTCCTCAAGGAAAGCGGCGTCGTCCGCTCGGACATCACCTCCAGCTTCGGCTCCGCGAGTGGCAAGGCCGAGGGCGTACCGCTGACCATCAGCCTCACCGTCGTCGACGCCGCCTCGGGCTGCGATACGCCGAAGGAAGGCGCGGCCGTCTATATCTGGCACTGCGACCGGGAGGGCAACTACTCGCTGTACTCCGAGGGCGTCACCGAGGAGAACTACCTGCGCGGCGTGCAGGAGACCGACGCCGAGGGCCAGGTCACGTTCACCAGCATCTTCCCGGCCTGCTACACGGGCCGCTGGCCGCACATCCACTTCGAGGTGTACGGCAGCCTGGACGACGCCACCAACGCCACGTCCATCACGGCGACTTCACAGCTCGCGCTGCCGAAGGAGGTCTGCGACACGGTGTACGCGAGCGACGGCTACGAGGAGAGCGTCCAGGAGCTGAGCCGACTCTCCCTGGAGGGCGACATGATCTTCAGCGACGGCTACGACCAGCAGATGGCCGCGGTCGAGGGCAGCGTCGAGAAGGGCTACACAGCCACGCTTACGGTGCCGGTCTGACCGTAGAAACGCGGCGACCGGACCCGCGGGTGCGGGTCCGGTCGCCAGCTGATGCCTTCCGGAGAAGGCGTCGGTGCTCAGTACTCAGTACGAACTGCGCCTCATCCTGCGGAGGAGCAGGAAGCCGGAGATCAAGAGCACCGCTCCGGCCGCGGCCGGCCACAGCTGGGTACCCGTCTCGGCGAGCGAGCCGGAACCACCCTGCGGTTGGGTATCTGCACCGGCCGCCTGATCGTTCCCACTGACGTCCGGCGCCTCGTTGTTGTAGTCGCGTTCACCACCATTGCCGTTGTCGTCCGAGCCCTCCGCCGGTGCCACGTCCTGATCGCCCTGGGTGGGCGAGGGCGTCGCGTACACCTTGGGGTCCGGGCGGTTGGTGGCCGCGTCACCGACCTCCGGTTCCGCGTCCGGCGCCTCTGTGGCCGGCTCCTGCGGGTCCTTGTCTCCGGCATCTCCGGCGTTGTCACCGTTGCCGGCGTCTCCGGCGTTGTCACCGTTACCGGCATCCGCTCCGCCGTTTCCGCCGTTCCCGGCGTCGCCGCCGTTCTCACCGGCCCCGTCGTCAGGCTTGTCCGTCGGGTTGTCCGTCGGCTTGTCCTGCGGCTCCTCGCCGGCGCCCGCGTCATCGCCGGCACCCGCGTCGCCGCCCACGCCGCACTTCCGGCCGGCGTTGATGCAGTCGACCATCTCCTTCATCAGGTCCTCGTCGAAGACGTTGATGAAGTCGCCGTGGTCCGTGACCGGCTTGTGCACCTGCTCGGGGAAAGTGTCCACCGCGAACAACGGAACCGTACGGCCGCCGTCGTTCAGGCTCGGCGCGTCGACGTCGTAGACGATGCGCTGCACCAGCTGCGGGATGGCCTGGAAGCCGTTCCCACAGTTGCCGTTGGCGTCGGCGAAGGCCACGTGGGCGCGGTGGTTCGCGCTGTCGATGTTCCGGCCGTCCCAGCAGCTCTGGAACTTGAAGGTGCGCACCACGTCACTGCCCTGGGGACAGAGCGGATACTTGTCCTTCAGCTGCCGGTCCTCGAACCCGGTGCAGCTCCACGAGGCGTTGGCGTTCGCGGTGCCGTTGACGAACGCCTTGGCGTCGCCGGTGATGATGCGCAGCAGTCGCGGCATCTCGGTGACCTTGCTCTGCGGGTTGCCCACGAAGTTCAAGGTGACCTTCTTGGGCGTGACGATCTCACCGACGTTGCCCTCGATGCCGCCGCCCGGCGCGTTCGCGTCCTGCTCCTGCACGCCGTTCTGCAGACGCAACACCGGCCAGTAATACGTGGACTTGTCGCCCTGGTCCACGCACGTCGTGTCGCCGTTCGCCAGGTCGTCGTCGCTCGCGAAGGCGTCGTTGGCCTGGTTGCCGATGTAGTCGTGGAAGTGGTGGGCGCCGTTGGTGACACCGGGAGCCACGATCACGTTGTCCGAGTTGAACAGGCCGTTGGCGTTCACACCACAGCTGGTGGTGAAGGTGCCGCGGGAGGCGTTGGCCTGCTGCTGCGGCTTGGCCACGTTGGGCTGCACGGTCTTGATGTCGACGAAGTCCGCGGCCACGGGCGCTTTCCCGGCCTGACCGCCATTGTCGCCCTGCTGGTCGCCCTGGTCCTGGCCGCCACCCTGGTCCTGGCCCTGCTCGTCCTGGTTGGCGTCGCCTTCGCCCTGGCCGTCGCCGCCCTGGTCGCCGTTCTCGCCGCCGCCGGCCTCGTTGCCGGTGGCGCGCAACGTACAGGCGGCAAGGGATTCAAGACCCTGCGGCTTCTCCCCCACACGTCCGATGGCGATGGCGATCCGGTCGATCGTCGCGGTCCGCTTGTCCTTCAGCGGATTCATGATCGCGTTGTCGGCGAAGCCGGTGTCCTGCTGCTGGGCCCGCGCCGTGTTCTGCAGTCGCTGGTAGGCCTCGGCGATCTGCTTGTCCAGGAGGGCGAGTTCCTTGTCGACCTCCGCTCTCGCCTGGTCCGGAACCGCCGTCAACTTACTGCCGACGTCCGGGCAGTCGATGGTGGCGGCACCCGAAGCCAGTACCTGGTCGTTCTGGCTCGGCTGCTGACCCGAGCCGCTCTCGGTAGCCGTGGCGTAAACGTTCGCCGCTACCAGCGCACCTCCTCCCAGCATCAGCGCGGCCGCCGCAAAGGTCGTGCGTCGTGCGCCTGTTGGGCGTCTTCGCGTGTTGCGTCTCACGGGAGTACTCCTACGGTTCGTCGGAGGCACGGGCAAGAATTTCCCCTGCCCCCATACGGATCCGAGCCCCTCCGTGTTCAAACACCCCAGAAATTCATAGAGACCTCTCACGAATCAGTCGCACCCGGATGAGGGCCACCATCGCATTCGCGCAGCTCATCGAGGTCGGTCGGCTCCGTACGTCCCCCATGACAGGCATGCCGGATACGACGGATTCGACGGACACCCCGGACAGTCCGCCCGACAGTGCCGTACAAGCTGATGGGCCGCTACTGGCTCGTCACCGCCGCGCGTCCGTGAGGTCCCGGAGTACGTGGCTTTCAGGCGCCGTTGCCGGTGAAGGGGCCGCCCGCGGTGAACGCCAGCTCGGCGAACTGTTCGCCGATGCGGCGGTGGGTGGCGGCGTCGGGGTGGAGGTCGTCGGGCAGGGGCAGCTCGGCGAAGTCCCGCTCGCCGTAAAGATCGCGACCGTCGAGGTAGTGCAGGTGCGGGTCGTCGGCCGCCCGCTGGCGCACGATGCGGGACAGCTCGTCCCGGATGATGCCTAGCGTCAGCTTCCCGGCGGCGACCTCGGCAGGATCGCCGGTGGCCAGGAAACGCAGCTTCCCGGCGGCGAGCGCGTCGAAGTCGAAGGCGCCGGGGCCGGGCGTGTCCTCGTGGATGGGGCACAGGATGGGCGAGACGACCAGCAGCGGTGCGGTGGGGTGGCCCTCGCGGATGGTGTCGAGGAAGCCGTGCACGGCGGGCGCGAAGGCACGCAGGCGCATCAGGTCGGCGTTGACCACGTTGATGCCGAGCTTGAGGCTGATCAGGTCGGCTGGGGTGTCCCGAATCGCGCGGGCGGTGAAGGGGTCGAGCAGGGCGCTGCCGGCCAGGCCGAGGTTGATCAGTTCCACGCCGCCGAGGGAGGCGGCGAGTGCGGGCCAGATGGTGGTGGGGCTCGCTGCGTCGGAGCCGTGGCTGATCGAACTGCCGTGGTGCAGCCAGACTTTGCGACCTCGGTCGGGTACCGGCTCGACGGGGGCATCGGTGCGCAGGGCGACGAGTTCCGTGGTCTCGTTGTGCGGCAGCCAGATCTCGATGTCCTTGGTGCCGTCGGGCAGTTCGGTGAAGCTGAGGGTGGCGGGCGGTCCTGGCTGCTGCTCGGCGGCTCCGGTGGCCAGGTCGATCGTCACGGTGTTGCCACCCGTCACGGTGGCCTGCGCAGTCAACTGACCGTCGACGAGCAGGTCGTACACGCCGTCCGGGCGGGGCGGGGCACCCACGTACGTCCGCTTGGTGGGCAGCGTGTCCAGTTCGACGGTGGTGGCACGGGTGCGGAAGAGCAGTCGTACGCCCGAGGGTTGTGACTCCGCCATGGCGAGTTGTGGGTCGGTGTACTGGGCGCGGGCTCGGGCGGGCAGGCGGTGTGGCAGTACGCCGTGTGGGGTGGGCTCCAGGTCGAGGGCGCCGCGAAGGAGGTCCGAAGTGATGGGTGTGGTGATGGGCGTGGTGGTCCGGTTGGAGTGGGTGGGCATGGCCTCCGCCTGTTGATCGGCATGGTCGGATTGCTCGGATGTGCCGCGTGGCGCACGGTCTTCGTCCGCTGCCTCAGGGCGCGGGCCAGTTCCGCAGCAGCGCGTCGAGGGCGTCCAGGATTCGTGACCAGGACTCCTGTGAGTCGGGGGCGCTGTGGCTGAAACCGCCGGCCAACTCCAGGCTGACGTAGCCGTGGAAGACGCTGCCCAGCATCCGGACCGCATGGGTCTGGTCCGGCTCCGCCAGGTCGTAACCGCGCAGAATGGCCCGCGTCATCTGCGCGTGTCTGCCGCCGGCGCTGGCGGCGGCCGCCTCAGGGGCGAGCCTGAACTGGGCAGCGGCGTAACGGCCGGGGTGCTCTCTGGCGTAGTCGCGGTAGACGTTCGCGAAGGCCGTCAGGGCGTCCCTGCCGGCCCGCCCGGCCAGGGCGTCGGCGGCCCGGTCGGCGAGTTCTTCCAGGGCGAGCAGGGCGATCCTGGTCTTGAGGTCATGGGAGTTCTTCAGGTGCGAGTAGAGGCTCGCGACCTTGACGTCGAACCGCCTGGCGAGCGCCGAGACGGTCACCTGCTCGAAGCCGACCTCGTCGGCCAGTTCGGCTCCCGCCCGGGTCAGGCGTTCCACTGTCAGCCCTACTCGTGTCATGCACCCACCTCCCATTCGGCATAACCAATCATGCGACTGCCTAAAGCCTTTAGGCAAATTACGTCACTGCCGCAGGAGTCCGCCCGCGTGAAAGGCTCAGCAGGCGGCCGGCCCACAACGGCATCGGCCGCCCCATGACATCGGCACGAGGAGAGGCGGCGGCATGCGCATCGGACTGCTCGGCACAGGACCGTGGGCCGAGATGGCCCATGCCCCTGCCTTGAGCGAGCACCGCGAACTGGACTTCGTGGGCGTGTGGGGCAGGCGCAAGGAGGCGGCCGAGGCCCTGGCCGAACGGCACGGGTCACGCGCGTACGAGGACGTCGACACCCTGCTCGCCGAAGTGGACGCCGTCGCGATCGCCCTGCCTCCCTCCGTTCAGGCCCCGCTCGCGGCGCGCGCGGCGCGGGCGAACTGCCATCTGCTGCTCGACAAGCCCCTCGCGGCGAGCGTCGAGGAGGGGCGGGCGGTCGTCGAGGCGGCAACGGAGGCCGATGTCGCCTCGGTCGTGTTCTTCACGGCCCGTTTCCAGTCCACCATTCAGGCCTGGATCGCCGAACAGGCCGCTCTGGACGGGTGGTTCACGGGGCGTGCGGAGTGGCTCGGTTCGGTGTTCACCGACGGCAGCCCGTTCGCCGACTCGCCGTGGCGACGGGAGAAGGGTGGCCTTTGGGACGTCGGCCCGCATGCCCTGTCCGTACTGCTGCCGGTTCTCGGCGACGTCGAGCGGGTGGCGGCCGCCGCTCGCGGCCCGGAGGACACCGTTCACCTGATCCTTCAGCACGTCAGCGGGGCGTCGAGCACGCTGACGCTGAGCCTCACCGCGCCGCCCGCGGCGGCCGGAGCCACGCTCGAACTGCGCGGCAAGGCAGGCGTCACCGTCCTGCCCGAGTCCACCGAAGGAGCGGTTCCCTCTCTGGTCCGGGCGGCCGACGCTCTCCTCGCCGCCGCCCGCACCGGCCGCCCGGATCCGTGCGACGCTGCCTTCGGCCTGCGGGTCACGGAGATCCTGGCCGCGGCCGAGGCCCAGCTCACAGAGCGGAACTGACGGGAATTCCCGGCCATCCCATAAAGCTGCTTTATGAGGTCATAGACCGGACCCTCGTACCAAGTAAGGCTTGCCTTAGTTTAGGGTTGCCGACGAGTTGCCTGTTCATCGCTCGAAGGGAACCTGATCATGCCCCGCCCCCTGCGGGTAGCCATTGTCGGAGCCGGCCCCGCCGGGATCTACGCCGCCGACGCGCTGCTGAAGTCCGAAGTGGCCGCCGAACCCGGCGTGTCCATCGATCTCTTCGAGCGGATGCCCGCTCCGTTCGGCCTGATCCGTTACGGCGTGGCCCCCGACCATCCCCGCATCAAGGGCATCGTCAAGGCCCTCCACCAGGTGCTCGACAAGCCGCAGATCCGCCTCTTCGGCAACGTCGACTACCCGCGCGACATCAGCCTGGACGATCTGCGTACCTTCTACGACGCCGTGGTCTTCTCCACCGGAGCGACGGCCGACCGGGCGCTCGACATACCCGGCATCCACCTCGAAGGGTCGTACGGCGCGGCGGATTTCGTCTCCTGGTACGACGGCCACCCGGACGTCCCGCGGACCTGGCCGCTCGAGGCGGAGAAGGTCGCCGTGCTCGGCGTCGGCAATGTGGCGCTCGACGTGGCGCGCATCCTGGCCAAGACGGCCGAGGAACTGCTGCCGACCGAGATCCCACCGAACGTCCACGAGGGCCTGAAGGTCAACCAGGCTCGGGAGATCCACGTCTTCGGCCGCCGTGGACCGGCGCAGGCGAAGTTCAGCCCGATGGAGCTGCGGGAGCTGGACCACTCCCCCACCATCGAGGTCATCGTCGACCCCGAGGACATCGACTACGACGAGGGCTCGATCGAGACCCGGCGCGGCAACAAGCAGGCCGACATGGTCGCCAAGACCCTGGAGAACTGGGCGATCCGCGATGTCGGCGACCGCCCGCACAAGCTGTTCCTGCACTTCTTCGAGTCGCCGACCGAGATCCTCGGCGAGGACGGCAGCGTCGTCGGCCTGCGCACCGAGCGCACCACCCTCGACGGCACCGGCAACGTCAAGGGCACCGGCGAGTTCAAGGACTGGGACGTCACGGCGGTCTACCGCGCGGTGGGTTACCTCTCCGACAAACTGCCCAAGCTGCCCTGGGACGTCGAGTCGGGCACGGTGCCGGACGGCGGCGGCCGGGTGCTCGAGGACACCGGCGCGCACCTGCAGTCGACGTACGTCACGGGCTGGATCCGACGCGGTCCCGTGGGTCTGATCGGTCACACGAAGGGCGACGCCAACGAGACGGTCGCCAATCTGCTGGACGACTACACGAACGACCGCCTGCACACGCCCGGTTCACCCGCTCCGGAGGCCGTGGACGCGTTCCTCGCCGAGCGGAACGTCCGCTTCACGACCTGGGAGGGCTGGTACCGCCTGGACGCCGCGGAGAAGGCGCTGGGTGAGCCCGAAGGCAGGGAGCGCGTGAAGATCGTCGAACGCGAGGACATGCTCAAGGAGAGCGGCGCGTAGCACTCAAGCCGCGTGGCCGGACCGTTCCCCATGTGCAGGGGATACGGTCCGGCCGCGCGGCGTTTTGCTGGGCGTGCGGGGCTGTCGTGTCACGCCACAGACGTGCGACGGACGACGTTGATGTTGAAGGTATGGGTGCCCAGGCCGCCCGCGATGCCCATGAAGAGCAGGGCGAAGTGCTCCTGGCCGCGTGCGGTGGTGATGTCGCCGATGTCCAGCCGGGATGCCGGCGGCCAGCCGAGGTCGTCGAGCAGCGTGGCGGTGGTCCGCTTGGCCGCCGCGTTGTTGCCGGACAGGAAGACGGTGCTCGGGCCGTCCAGGCCACCGGGGTCGGTCATCGCGGACGCGTCCATGGTGCACAGCGTCTTGACCACCATGGTCCCGGGGAACGCCGCCTGAATCTGTTCGCTCAGACTGCTGTTGGGGTGGAACAGTTCGGTGAAGTCGTCGGAGAGCCCGACGCCGACGTCGACGAGTGTCTTCCCGTCCAGCGCCGCCGCTCCGATCGTGGTCAGTACGTCCAGCGATGCCGTTCCCGGCGTCGCGTTGACCACCACCTCCGCATGTGTGGCCGCCTCGCCGAGTGCGGCGACGGCGAAGCCCAGATCCGTGCGTTCCTCCGGCCGACGCGACCCGAGTACGACCTCGTGTCCCGCCGCGGACCAGCCCGCGGCCAGTGCCCGGCCGACATTGCCCGTGCCAAGAATTCCGATTCGCATACTGTGACGCTAAGTTGCGCACCAGTCCCGGCGGATCGGGCCGCAGGCCCAGGCGGCACCGGTACCAAGGACGTAGGTCCACAGAGCCTGGCGTAACTTCAAGGGAACAACCGGCTTCATCCGTACGTACATCACAATGCCGGTGCACCTCGCGGCACGTGCGGCTCGCGAAGGAACGAGGAAGGTCAGCACCATGACGGAGAGCACTACCCCAGCCACTGAACTGACGTCGCAGTACCTCGCCCAGGTGGTCGGCGACCTCGACCGCAACACCAAGGAACAGGAACGCATTCGCGCGGAAATCAGCGCGCTGCAGGAGCAGTTGCTCGCCCTGCAGCATGACCACACCGTGCTCCTGAGCATGCAGCGGGCGCTCGGCGCGGAGGCGCCCACTCTGCCCACTCAGCCCGCTGCGCCCGAAGACGCCGCGGCACCCACGTCACCCTCAACTCCCAAGCGGAAGAGGGCGAAGACCACGACCGAGTCCGGCACCGGAAAGCAGGCCGGACCGAAGAAGGCCACCACCGCACAGGGCGGCAAGACCGCGGCCAAGAAGGCGGCGGCCAAGAAGCCCAAGACCGAGCCCAAAGCCAAGGCCGAAGCTTCAAAGTCCGCCCAGCCCACCCTTGTTGAGCTCATCCGCCGTCATCTCGGCGAGCAGAGTGAGCCACGCTCCGCGGCGGAGGTCGCCACCGCGCTCGGCAAGGCCCACCCCGAGCGTGGCATCAAGACCACCGTCGTACGCACCACGCTCGAAGGACTCGTGGCCAGGAGCCAGGCCCACCGCACCAAGCAGGGCACCTCTGTCTTCTACACCGCCCCGGACTCGCCGGAGCCGGCGGCGCCGGCCGCGGCCGAAACCCAGTCAGCCGGGGACTGACTGACGAGCCGTCATCTGCGCTGGGGGTGCGGCGGCGCCTCCGGCGTCGTACCTCAGGCGTGGGGGTCGAAGGCGATGCCGGCCGGCTTGGCAGCGGCGAGGTGGTTGTTGAAACTGCCGTCCTTGAGGCCGAAGTTGGCGCTGCCGAAGTTGGCCTGGCTCAGCCTGTCGCGCAGACCCGCGGGGTAGCCGTTCCAGCCGACCAGCGGGGGGTACTGCCAGCTGCCCTTGTGGTTCTCCGGCGGCTCGTCGCCCGAGCCCGCGGGGCGGAAGGCGTGGGTGCTGACGCCGTCCTTGTGGTACACGATCTTGGGGTGGTTGCCGTCCCAGCGGATCTGGTCGCGGCCGTACACGTCAAAGCTGCCATGGGCCGAAGTGGACACGTACATGGCCTGGTTGTTCTGCACCCACAGCACGACGTGCTCCCAGTCGTGGCGGTGTCCGCCGAGACCGCTGCCCGCCACGGCCTGGTCCTTCTCGAAGTACAGGCCGTACATGATGGCGCACCAGCCGTTGTTGCACTTGGAGCGGGAGTACCCGTTGGTGTTGTCCAGGTCCGAGGCGTCGCGGCACTCGCCGTTGACGGCGCCGGAGGGGTTGAGGCCGCCGTTGATGGTGCCGTCGGGGCCGATGGCGGGCGTGGAGTAGCAGCCGTCCGTGTCGTAGTCGTATGTCGGCTGGAACGTCTGCTCCAGTGCTTCCGCGTTGGCGGGCAAGGACCGCGGCGGGGCCGCGAGAGCACTGCCCGGGAAGGCGACGACCAGCGCAACGGCGCTGCCGAGTATGAGAGTTGCCCTGCGGATCCGTGAACTCGTCTTCAACGCGTCCTCCTGATCGACCACGGTGTGGGGGGTGCGCATGATGGCATGGTTGACATGGTCAGAACAGTCACCTGGATGCGCGTTGACACGTGATCTCAGAGAGGTGTTGTCACGATGAAGCGCCCACCAACTACACGGGAGTTGACGAGCCGAGTCGGGCGTCGCACGAGTGACGGCGGATCAAGTGCGGCTCACGCCCCTTCCGGTTTATCCCCTGACGTATCGTCATGCCGAGGCAGGAGAAGCGGAGTTGTGAGCATGAGGAGGCCGGCGATGGCGATCGCGGTGCGGGGGCCTGTGAGGGCGGCCAGCAGGCCCCACAGGGCGGTAAGGGCCGCGACGGTGAGTTTGCTGGTGATCGACCACGCGGACAGGGTGCGGGCGATCCGGTCCGTCGCCGTCTGTTCGAGCCGGTAGGTGGCATACACGGGGTTGAACACGCCCATGCTGGTGATCAGCCCGAATTCGACTGCGATGACGAGCACGAGTCCGGCGGTGCCGGGGCGGACGAAGGCGAGCCCGAGCAGCCAGCACGCGCGCAGCGTCCCGGCGGTGAGCATGACCCTGTGCTGCCCGAACCGTGCGACGAGCCGGCGGGCCAGTCGTGAGCCGATCAGGCCGCCGAGGCAAGGCGCGGCGAAGGCGAGGCCGTACTGCCATGGCGCGAATCCGAGGTCGCCGAGCATGAGGACGGCGAGCAGCGGCGAGGTCGCCATGATCAGGCCGCTCACAAGGATCGTGTTGAAGAACAGCGGGCGCAGCGCCGGGTGGGCCAGGATGTACCGCCACCCTTCGAGCAGGTCGCCGGCTCTGAGCCGGCCCCGTGCGCCGGTTCGCACGGGGCGCGGCTCCCTGCCGCCGATCGCGCGGATACCCACGGCCGAGAGCAGGTAGCTGACCGCGTCGGCCACCACGGTCATCACCGGGCCGAACAGCCCGATCGCGGCCCCGCCGAGCGGCGGTCCGAGCACGGTGGCGGTCCAGGTCGTGGACTCGAACCGCCCGTTCGCGACGAGCAGGTTCTCCGGCGGTACGAGTGCCTTGAGGCAGGCGCCGCTCGCGGTTGTGAAGGTGATGTCGGCCGCAGCGACGACGACCGACACGATCAGGAGCTGGACGAAGCCGAGGCGGCCGAGCGCGTACGCGGCCGGGACGCTCATCAGTGCCGCGAACCGGATCAGGTCCATCGCGACCATCACGGGGCGCTTGCGGCGGAACTCCACCCAGGGGCCGAGCGGTAAGGCTGCCGCTGCGCCGACCGCCAGTCCCGTGGCTGCGAGCGCCGACACCTCGGCCGGGCCGACGTGCAGCACCATGATCGCGATCAAGGGGAAGGCGTCGAACGCCAGTCGTGTGCCGAACGTGCTCACCGCGTATGCCATCCAGAGCCAGCCGAACTGCCGCCCCAGCGGGCGCCTGGCCGCCACGTCCAGTGCACCCCCGCTGCCTCGCTGGACCAACGTCGCGTTGACCAGCGAGATCCAACCGAGCGGGGACCGAGCGGTCAAACAACCACTCGACCAGGAAGGCACAACTGGGCGTTGTGGCCCAAGGTCGGTGCGGTAGCGCTCCGCTGGGGGCGCGGTTCAAAGCTGCGGGTCCGTTGTGGCTGGTCGCTCCCCCACTCTCGGCTGCTCCCCCACTCTCGGCTTCGCTCGAACGGGGGCCCCATCACGGCGGAGCCGCACAACGTCACAGCCCCGCGCCCCCATAAGGGCGCTGTACGCACCGGACGTCGACAAGTCCCCGTACGCTCGGTCGGCGTGGATCTAGAAACCGTACGCACCTTCGTCGGCGAGGGCACCCGGTTCGTCTGGCCCGCCGACTACGACCTGAGGCGCAGAACACCTCCGCGTCAACCGGGGGGCAACAACGCCGTGAGCCGCAACAGCCAGGCCAGGGCGGCAAGTTCAACAGTCGTCTCAGGAACCCAGACGTCGCCACGCCCGCTGAAGCAGAGTCCTCAGCAGTGCCGCCTCCTCGCCACCGAGGGCCGTCACGATGCTCTCCTGTTCCTGCTCCACGGCCGCCGTCCAGCGGCCGAGCGCCTCGTTGCCGCGCTCGGACGCGAAGACCAGCACGCGTCGCCGGTCCGCGTCGTCCACCCGGCGCAGAACGAGGTTGAGGGACACCATGCGGTCGACCACTTTGGTCAGGGTGGGAGCCGACAGCAGTGCGAACTCGGCGATCTCCGTCATCGCGTGGCCGGTGCCGTCGCCCAGGAACGACAGCACGCGCCACTCCTCGAGCGTCGCACCCTCCGCCTTGAGCGCCTCACCGAGCCTCGATACGACGCTCCGCTCCACGAGCGTGAGCGCCCGCGCGAAGTCGAGGTCGGATACGGCCGTTGCCGGGGTCGTCGTCATCGCCCTGCCAAATCGGTGTCGTTGCGGCGCCATGGTGGCCGATCGTCAGCGCACGGCAGACCGGCAGGTTCGCATGGAGTGATTCCACGATACAGTCATTTCCTTATCGCCGCGAAATATTCTCGTAGCAACCAATCGCTAGTGTGAGCGCCTATGATCGAGAAGGCGTCTGTCCGGCTCGGCACTCCGGCAGGCCCCCGGACCCTGGACGCGCTGAATGTCGCCCTCGTGATCCCGCTCCAGGGCCCGGCCGGAATCTTCGGCCCGTCCTGCGAGTGCTGCGCCCGGCTCGCGGCCGAGGAGGTCAACGCCGAATCGGGAGTGCTGGGCAAGGAGCTGCGGCTCGTACTCGTCGACGGCGGGGCGCCGCGCGAGCAGGTGGCCACCGAGATCGACGCGCTGATCTCAGGCGGCGTCGTCGACGCGGTGGCCGGCTGGCACATCTCCGCCGTCCGGGAGGTCGTCGCCCCGCGCATCGACGGCCGGGTTCCGTACGTCTACACCGCGCTGTACGAGGGCGGCGAACGGTCTCCCGGCGTATTCCTCACCGGTGAGACCCCAAACCGCCAACTGCGGCCCGCCTTGCAGTGGTTCGCCGGCGAACTCGGCATCCGCCGGTGGACGATCGTCGGCGACGACTACGTCTGGCCCCGCTCCTCCGCCCGCGCCGCCCACCGCTATCTGCGCGAACTCGGCGGCGAGGTCTGCGACGAGATGTACGTGCCACTCGGCACCAAGGACTTCGGCCAGGTCCTGGCCCGGGTCGCGGCCAGCGACTGCGAGGCCGTCCTCATGCTACTGATCGGCGACGACGCCGTGCTCTTCAACCGCGCGTTCACCGCCGCCGGGCTCGACCGCGACCACATCCGGTTCAGCTCGCTGATCGAGGAGAACGTGCTGCTGGCGACCGGGCCGGAGAACACCCGGGGCCTGATGACTTCGGCCGGTTACTTCGAGGACCTGCCGACGGCGTACGGCCTTGACTTCGCCGCCGCGTACTTCCGCCGTTTCGGGCCCAGGGCGCCGGTGCTCAACAGCCTCGGCGAATCCTGCTACGAGGGCGTGCGCATGCTCACCGAACTGCTGCGCCGCGCTGGCACCATGGACATGGACCGCATCCAGGCGACCGCCGAGGGCCTCGAGTACGAGTCTCCGCGCGGCACCGTGCAGATCCGGGACCGCCATCTGAAGCAGCGGGTCTTCCTCGCCGCGGCCGACGGGCTGCAGTGGGACGTGCTCCAGCAGCTACCGTAGCCGCCTCCTCCCCGCGGTGAGCCTTTCTTTTACACGCCCGTAACGCGCTGCCCTCTTGCCCAATTACTTCGATTGAAAATACTTTTCTCTCGAAGCTTTTGGAGGTTGGTCGTCATGGCCACGTATCAATACCGCTGCCCGGGCTGCGGCACCTTCGACGTAATCCGTCCGATCGGCCACGCCCTCCCCCAAGAACCGTGCGACGCGTGCGGAGACCAGGCCCGCAGGGTCTTCACCGCCCCGATGCTCACCCCTCCGCGCTGTCGAGCGGTGTCGCTCGGCGCCTGGGCAGGGCGCTGGGGTCCGGGTCGTGGACGTTCACCG
>NZ_JAAKZX010000116.1 GCF_011045025.1 Streptomyces ureilyticus | reverse complement strand
CCTGCAAGCCCCCCTTCCCCCGTCCCCAGCCGCTGCCCTTCGCGCGGCCAGCACCACCAGGAGGCACACGATGAAAGATGCCCGAATAGACCGCAGACTGTTCCTGCGAGGAATAGGCGGGGTCACGGCGGGTGTCGCCGCCGCGACCGCCCTCAGCGGCTGCGGTACCGGCACCAGCCGCAGCGCTTCCACCGGCAGCGGTGGGAAGGGCGGCAAGACGGTGATCGTCCGCGACAGTGGCGGTTCCTTCGGCGCGGCTCTGCAGAAGGCGATCTATACGCCGTTCACGCAGGAGACCGGGATCGCCGTGAAGGTACTGAACGTGGACGATGCCCCGCTGCTGGCGCAGATCGAGCAGGGCCGTCCGCAGTGCGACCTCATCAACAACTCGATGATGTCTCACCTCAAGTATGTGAAGCAGGATGCCCTGGAGTCGCTGGACGTGGACCGGGTCAAGAGCGTGAAGAGCGCGAAGATCCCCGAGAACCAGATCACCGAGCATGCGATCGGCAACAGTTTCTACGGTCAGTGCATCGCGTACCGCACCGACGCCTTCGGCGGGAAGAAGCCCGAGTCGTGGGCGGATTTCTGGGACACCAAGGGGTTCAAGGGCGGCCGCTCGATGGTCAGCCCGGACGGTGACCTGCCGGAGCTGGAGTTCGCGCTGCTGGCCGACGGTGTGCCGATGGACAAGCTGTACCCGCTCGATGTGGACCGCGCCTTCAAGGTGCTGAGCCGACTGCGGGGCGACATCAAGAAGTTCTGGGACAGCGGCCCGCTGCCCGGCGTGCTCCTCAGCCGCGAAGAGGTGACGATGACCACCGTGTGGGACGGCCGGATCGCCGATCTCCAGAAGCAGGGTGTCCCGGTCGAGAGGCAGCTCAAGGGGATGCGCCGCCAGTTCCAGGGCTACGCCATCGCCAAGGGCGCGGCCAACGTGGACGGCGCCTACCAGCTGATGGACTTCGCGCTGCGCGCCGAGATCCAGGCGGCCCTGGCCAAGGCCTTCCCGTCGAACCCGTCCTCCCCGCTGGCCTACGCCAAGCTCACCGAGGACGAGCGCAACGCGCTGGCCGGTGCGCCCAAGTACTACGACGAGGGTTTCGACACGGACATCGACTGGTGGCTGAAGAACGAATCGGCCGTCACCAAGCGCTGGTTGGAGTGGGCTCGTGGCTGAACACGGTGTAGTTACTCCTTCTGTCAAGACGGCCGGCGCCACGTCGGCCACGACGACCGGCAAAGCGCTGTCGGTAGTGGCCCTGCGCAAGACGTACGGGGATGTCGTCGCCGTCGACGAGGCGTCCATGGAGATCGCCGCGGGGGAGTTCGTCACCTTCCTTGGTGCCTCGGGGTCGGGCAAGACCACGACGCTGATGATGATCGCCGGGTTCTGCGAACCGGACTCCGGCACCATCACCGTCGGGGACCGGGACGTGACCCGGCTCGCGCCGCAGAAACGGAACCTGGGGTTCGTCTTCCAGCAGTACCTGCTCTTCCCGCACATGACGGTGCAGGAGAACGTCGCCTTCCCGCTCACCCTGCGCGGAGTGCCGAAGAACGAGATCCGCAAGCGGGTCGGGGAGACGCTGGAGATCGCGGGCCTGTCCGGGTTCGGCGGCCGCAAGCCGCGCGAGCTGTCCGGCGGTCAGCAGCAGCGTGTCGCCCTGTGCCGGGCGCTCGTCTACCGCCCGCCGGTCATCCTCATGGACGAGCCGCTGGGCGCGCTGGACAAGAAACTCCGTGACCAGCTGCAGGTCGAGATCAAGACCATCCAGCAGGAACTCGGCCTGACCGTCATCTATGTGACGCACGATCAGGAAGAAGCACTGGTCCTCTCGGACCGCATCGCGGTGATGCGCAACGGTCTGATCGAGCAGTTCGACACCCCCCGGGAGCTGTTCGAACGCCCGAAGACCCCGTTCGTCGCGGACTTCCTGGGCGCGGCCAACTTCCTGCCCGGCCGCATCGAGCAGCACACCGACGAGCACACCCTGGTCCGTCTCGACGGATCCGGCGGCCTGCTCAAGGCCCGCCGCCACGACCTGGCCTCCGGCACGGCGGTCAAGGCCGCCGTCCAGCCGGGCCGGCTGCGGGCCTGTGCCCCCGACGACGGTTTCTGTACCGGCACGGTGGAGGTTGCCACGTACGTGGGCACCCTGGTCCGCGCCGGCGTGCGCATCGACGGCGGCGACGCGCCGCTGCTGCGCCTGGAAGTACCCGCCGGCCGCGGACCGGTCACCGGCGAACGCGTCGGCATCAGCGCCGACCCCGAGGACGTCAACCTCTTCCCCACCGAACAGGACGGGTGAGCCATGGCCGCCACCCTCACCGCCACCGCCCCCGCCCCTCCCCGCAAGCTCCTGGCTTCGCGCCGGACCCGGGTCGGGATCCTGTACGCGCTGCCGGTCGTCGTCTACCTGCTGGTGCTGTTCGTCTACCCGATCTTCAGCACCCTCTTCCTCAGCCTCAAGGACACCGACGGCGCACTGACGTTGCACTGGTACGCCGACGCACTCACAGGCGTCAACCTTTCCGTCCTGTTCACCACGCTGCGGATCTCCGCGGAGACGGCCGTGCTGAGCCTGGTCTTCGGCTTCGTCCTGGCGAACGCGATCTCCCGGCTCAAGCCCCTGTGGGCCGGAGTGGCCATGCTGATCGTGGTCGTCCCGCACTTCATCAGCGCCCTGGTGCGCACCTACGGCTGGATCATCATGCTCGGCGACAAGGGCCTGGTGAACGAGACCATGGCGTGGGCACCGGGGGCGCCGTTCCAGCTGCTGTACAACGAGCTGGGCGTGGTCATCGGCACCACCTCCATGATGCTCCCGTACACCGTGCTGCTGCTGTACGGCGTGATGCGCGGCGTCGACCGGCGGCTGCTCGCCGCCGCGGCCAGCATGGGCGCCGGACGCGTGACCATCTTCCGCCGCATCTACCTGCCGCTGGTCGCCCCCGGCCTGGCCAGCGCCGGACTGCTCAGCTTCATCCTCTCGCTGGGCTACTACATCACCCCCGCCCTGATGGGCGGCCCCAACCAGACGATGATCGCCACGCTCATCAACCAGCAGGTGATGAAAGAGAACCAGTGGAACGGGGCGGCTGCTCAGGGCGTCATCCTGCTGCTGATCACCTTCGCCGGACTGCTGCTGGTCAAGCTCGTCACCTCGCTGGGCGCCAGCCGTAGGAAGAGGAGCGCGTCATGATGGAGCTGCGCAGCACCCTGGCCGGGCGGATCGTCCTGACCGCCGTCGCCACCATGATCCTGCTGTTCCTGGCGCTGCCGATCGTCGTCATCCTCGTCACCTCCTTCAGCGACAACGCCTTCGCCGCGTTCCCGCCCGACACCTGGACGCTCAACTGGTACAAGGCACTGTTCGCCGACGGCAGCAAGTGGCCGGCCGCGCTCTCCCTGAGTGCCCTGGTCGCCGCCCTGAGCACCGTGTTCTCCCTGATCATCGGGGTGACCGCGGCGACCGCCCTGGTCCGCAGCGAACTCCCGCTGCGCTCTGCGGTCTTCGCCCTGGTCCTCGGACCGCTGGTCATCCCCCAGATCGTCACCGCACTGGGCCTGTTCCTGCTCTTCGAGCCCGCCGCGATGCTGGGCAGCCCGATCGCCATCGCTCTCGGCCACACCGTGCTGGCCGCACCGATCGCGGTACTGATCCTGATCGCCACCCTGCGCGGGATCGACGAGCGGCTGGAGGACGCCGCCGCCAGCATGGGCGCGGGCCGTCTGACGATCGCCCGGCGGATCACCTTCCCCCTGGCCGCGCCGGGGATGATCGCCGCGGCGATCTTCTCCTTCATCACCAGCTTCGACGAGTTCTACATCTCCCAGTTCCTGTCCTCGGTCGACACCGTCACCCTGCCGGTGCAGGTCTACAACTCCCTCACCTTCGAAATCGACCCCAGCGTGACCGCGATCAGCGCGATACTCATCGCCTTCGCGATCCTCGCCCTCGGCCTGGTGGCCCTGGTGCGCTGGCTCGGCTCCGGACGGCAGGGCTCCCTGCTCTCGGTCGAGAACACGGCAGGGGTCGCCAACCCCGGAGGCGAGACCGTATGACCACCGCCACCGCTCAGCTGACCGCCGCCACCGCTCAGCGGCACCTGCTGCTGAACATGACCGCCAACGGTTCGCTCGGCCCCGAGGGCGAGAACCTCCTCGTCGTCCAGAGGGGAGAGGGTCCGTACGTCGACGACGCGGACGGCAGGCGCTACATCGACGGCCTGTCGGGGCTGTACTGCTGCCAGCTCGGCTACTCCTACGGCCCCGAGTTCGCCGAGGCCGCCGAACGGCAACTGGGCGAGCTGTGCTACAGCCCGCTGTGGACCGGCTCCGCGCACCCGACGGCGATCGAACTCGCCGAACGGCTGTCCCGGATCGCCCCCGTGGACATCGAGCACACCTTCTTCTCGAGCGGCGGCGCCGAAGCCGTCGAGACCGCCTGGAAGATCGCCCGCCGTTATCACGCACTGCGCGGCGAGCCGGGCCGTACCAAGGCCATCGCCCGGCGCGGCGCCTACCACGGGCTGACGATCGGCACCCTGTCGCTCACCGACGACCCGGGCCTGGCGGAGCCGTACGGTCCGCCGGCGATCGACACCCGGTTCGTGTCGAACACCAACCGCTTCGGCCTCGCCCCCGAGTACATCGACGACGAGACGTTCACCGCCCGGCTGCTCGCCGAACTGGAGGCCGCGATCCTGGCCGAGGGCCCGGAGACGATCGCCATGCTCATCGCCGAGCCGGTGCAGAACCGCGGCGGCTGCATCACCCCGCCCCAGGGGTACTGGCAGGGTCTGCGGGCGCTGGCCGACCGGTACGGCTTCCTGCTCGTCGCCGACGAGGTCATCACCGCCTTCGGCCGGCTGGGGGAGTGGTTCGGCGGCGACCGCTACGGCGCCCGCCCGGACATCGTCACCGTCGCCAAGGGCATCACCGCCGGATACGCCCCCATGGGAGCAACTCTCGTCAGCAACCGCGTAGTTGACGTCATCAACCGGCCCGGCGCGGTCCTCAACCACGGCTACACCTTCGCCGGGCACCCGCTGAGCGCGGCCATCGCCCTGCGCAACCTGGAGATCATGGAGCGGGACCGGGTCCTGGACCACGTCCGCGGCCTCCAGGACCACCTCGCGAACCGCATGGCGTCCCTCACGGACCTGCCGATCGTCGGCGATGTCCGCGGCACCGGGTTCTTCTACTCCTGCGAACTCGTCGGCGACCTCGACGGCGGCGGTTTCAGCGACCTGGCCCGCGCCGGCCTGATCGTCGACCTCATCCCGCGCAGGCTGCGTGAGGCCGGCCTGCTGGCCCGCGTCTACAACCGGTCCGCGCCGCTGGTGCAGATCGCGCCCCCGCTGATCAGCGACCGTGCCCTGCTGGACCGTATCGCCGACATTCTCGCGGGCACCCTCGCCGAGGCGTCCGCCCGCATCTGATCCGCATTTGATCCACGTTCTGGAAAGGAACGACATGTACTCCATCGGTCCGCTGACCGTCGCCCCCGGCGAGCGTGCCCAGGGTCTGATCCCGGTCGGCACCAGCAGCTACGGCGTGGAGCTCGGTATTCCGCTGATCGTCGTCAACGGCTCCCAGGACGGGCCGGTCCTGTGTGTGGACGCGGGCGTGCACGGCGACGAGTACGACGGCCAGGAGGCCATCCGGCGCGTGCTCGCCGAGATCGACCCGGCCAGCCTGCGCGGCACCGTCGTCGGCATTCCCTGTCTGAACACCCCGGCCTTCGAGGCGGCCGCCCGCGCCAGCGGCATCGACCACCTCAACCTCAACCGCATCTTCCCCGGCGATGCGGAGGGCTCGTACTCCCAGCGGCTGGCCGCCACCTTCGTCGAGAAGGTCATCCCGGCCGTCGATGCCGTGGTCGACCTGCACACCGGCGGCGCCTACGGCGAGATCGCCCCGCTGGTGATTCTCCAGGGCGGCTACGAGGACCTGGCCACCGACCTGGCGATGGCGGCCGGGCACGAGCTGGTGTGGAAGGGCGGCAAGTGGGGCGGCACGGTCCGCCACCCCGTTCTCGAAGCCGGCAAGCCCGCCATCACCATCGAGTGCGGTGGCGCCACCTACCGCGAGACCAACGTCGAGCACCACATGCACTCGATCCGCAACATCCTGCGCAGCCTGGGCATGACCGAGGGCGAGGCTGAGCTGCGGGCCACCTACACCACCGTCTCCGGCACCTTCGCCCGCTCCGCCTCCGGCGGCTTCTTCGTCGCTCGCGCCGAGCCGGGGGAGAACTGCAAGGAAGGCGACCTGATCGCCACCATCACCGACCACTACGGCAACACCCTGGAAGAGGTCACCGCCCCGCAGGACGGCATCGTGCTCTGGGTCCGCCGGATCCGCACGGTCCGCCCCGGCGACGAGGTCGTCATCTTCGGCGAGGTCCTCGGGGAGATCCGGCCATGACCGGCGAACTGCAGCTGACCGAGCTGCTCATCGACGGCAAGCAGGTCCCCGCCGCCGACGGCCGCTTCTTCACGGTCGTCGACCCCTCCGACGGGACGGCCATCGCCCAGGTGGCGCTGGCCGGAGAGGCGGACGTCAACCAGGCGGTGGCCGCCGCACGCGCGGCCTTCACCTCTCCCGAGTGGGCCGGGATGCGCGCCGCAGACCGGGGCCGGATCCTTTACCGGATCGCGGAGGCCATCCGCCACCAGGGCGAACGGCTGGCCCGCCTGGAGAGCCAGGACGTCGGCAAGCCACTGCGCCAGGCGAAGGCCGATGTCGAGGCCGCGGCCCGCTACTTCGAGTTCTACGCGGGCGTCGCCGACAAGCTCGGCGGCACCACGGTCCCTCTCGGCCCCGGCTTGATCGACTACACAGTTCGTGAACCGATCGGCGTCTCCGGGCAGATCATCCCCTTCAACTACCCCCTGCAGAACACCGCGCGGGGTTCCGCCCCCGCGCTGGCCGCGGGCTGCACGGTGGTGCTCAAGCCCTCCCCGGAGGCGCCCCTCACCCCGCTGGAGATCGGCAGGATCGCCCTCGAGTGCGGTCTTCCGCCGGGCGTCCTGAACGTCGTCCCGGGTGACGGCGAGACCGGCGCGGCCCTCGCCGGCCACCCGGACATCAACCAGGTCACCTTCACCGGTTCGGTGCCCACCGGCATCAAGGTCGCCCAGGCCGCCGCCGCCAACGTGGTGCCCTCCGTCACGGAGCTGGGCGGCAAGTCGCCGGTCGTCGTCTTCGCCGACGCCGACTTCGACCTGGCCCTCACTGCCGTCGCCGCCTCGGCGTTCGGCAACGCCGGCCAGACCTGCTCGGCCGGCACCCGGCTGCTGCTCCAGCGCGGCGCCGAGGAGTTCCTGGAAAAGCTCGTCGCCCACGCCGCCGCACTGCGTATCGGTCCGGGTCTCAGCGACCCGGACGTCGGCCCGCTGGTCGCCGCCCGGCAGCGCGACCGGGTGCTGGGCTACGTGGACCTGGCCCGCGAGGAAGGCGCCGTGGCACGGGCCGGCGGCCGTGCGCCGTCCGACCCGGCCCTGGCCGACGGCTACTACGTCGAGCCGACCGTCCTCACCGGCGTGACCAACGACGCCCGGTGCGCCCGCGAGGAGATCTTCGGCCCCGTCATCACCGTCATCGAGTTCGACGACGCCGACGAGGCCCTGGACATCGCCAACGACAGCCCTTATGGCCTGGCTTCGTACGTCTGGACGCGCGACATCGACAAGGCGATGCGCCTGGCCGAAGGCATCCGGGCCGGCCAGGTCTACGTCAACGCCACCGGCGTCGGCACCGGCGTGGAACTCCCCTTCGGCGGCTACAAGCACAGCGGCTGGGGCCGGGAGAAGGGCCTCGAAGGCCTGGGCAGCTACCTGCAGACGAAGAACGTCTGCATCGGGTTCGGGAACCGGTCATGAGATACCGCACGCTCGGTGAACGCGGCCCGGCCGTCTCGGTGGTCGGGGTGGGCGGCAACAACTTCGGCGCCCGTCTCGACGAGGACGGCACGAAGGCCGTCGTCCACGCCGCCCTCGACGCCGGGATCACCCTCTTCGACACCGCCGACATGTACGGCGGGCGCGGGGAGAGCGGCACCGGGCGCGGTGACGGCGAACGGCTCCTCGGCGCCGCCCTCAAGGGGCGCCGCGACGAGGTCGTGCTGGCCACCAAGTTCGGTATGGAGATGGGCAGGGACGCGGACCTGTACGGGCCGCGCGGGGCACGTGCCTACCTCCGGCACGCGGTGGAGGCGTCACTGAGCCGGCTCGGCACCGACTGGATCGACCTGTACCAGTACCACGAGCCGGACGGCGTCACCCCGCTCGACGAGACGATCGCCGCCCTGCGCGAACTCGTCGACGAGGGCAAGATCGGGTACATCGGCTGCTCCAACCTCCCGGCCGAGGACCTGAGCGATGCCTTCGTCTCCACCCAGGCCCGCTACCACCTGCTCGACCGAGGCGTGGAGCAGGACCTGATCCCCGCCTGCCTGCGCCACGGCGTCGGACTGCTGCCGTACTACCCGCTGGCCAACGGCCTGCTCAGCGGCAAGTACCGGCGCGGCGAGCAGCCCCCGCCCGGCAGCCGGCTGTCCTGGCGGCAGGGCTGGCTCACCGACGCGGCCCTCGACAAGGCCGAGGCGCTCACCGCGTACGGCGCCGAACGAGGACTCACCCTTCTCCAGGTCGCGGTGGGCGCGCTGGCCGCGCTCCCCGCCGTCGGCTCCGTCATCTGCGGCGCCATGACCCCCGAACAGGTCACCGCCAACGCGGCGGCGGCCGACTGGATCCCCGACGCGGCCGATCTGGCCGCACTCGACGCGATCGTCACCCCCGGCGAGCAAGTCGTCTGACCCCCCAACTCCCTTACTCAACCTGCGAATCGAGGCTGGACACCATGCGAGAGATCGTCACCTTCGACGCCTATGCAACCCTGATCGACTTCGAGCTCGGCCCCACGACCCTGAAGGTCATCGAGGACCGGCTGGACCTGGACAACCTGGACGTCGACGAGTTCCTCGACGACTTCCGCGTCATGCGGTTCCAGGCCGTCCTGGAGGCCTACCGCCCCTACCACGAGATCCTGCACTCCAGCCTGCGCAACGCCATGCGCCTGCACGGCCTGGAGTACCGCGAGTCCGACGGTGACGCCCTGGTCGAGGCCGTCCCCACCTTCGGTCCCTGGCCGGAGGTCCCGGACGCGCTGCGTGCCCTGAAGACCAAGTACGAGATCGCGATCATCTCCAACACGGACGACAACCTGATCGCGCGTAACGTGGAGAACATCGGCGTCGAGTTCGACTACGTCATCACCGCCCAGCAGGCCGGCGCCTACAAGCCGGACCGCCAGACCTTCGAGTACGCGTTCAAGACCATGGGCGTCGAGCCGTCCCAGGTCATCCACACCGCCCAGGGCTGGGAGTACGACCACATCCCGACCCGCGACCTCGGTCTGAAGCGCCGCGTGTGGATCAACCGCTACGGCCGACTGGGCAGCGCCGACTACCAGCCGTACGACGAGCTGCCCGACCTGTCGGGCCTGCCGGCGCTGCTCGGCTGCTGACCGACGGCGCACCGGCGAAACAGACCGAGAACAAAGAGGACGCACGCCATGAAGCAGATCCCCTACTGGCTCGACACCGCTCCCGCCCTGCCCGACCGGTCCGGAAAGGACCTGCCCGACGAGGCGGACGTAGTGGTCATCGGCGGCGGCCTCACCGGCCTGTCCACCGCCTACCACGCCGCCCGCAAGGGTGCCCGGGTCGTCCTCGTCGAAAAGGACCAGGTCGGCTCGGGCGCCTCCGGACGCAACGGCAGCCACTGCAACCCTGGCATCACCATCAGCCCGGCCCAGGCCCGCAAGCGCTACGGGCAGGAGCGTGCTCGCGAGCTCTACGACGCGTTCCGCGACGCTGTGGACATGGTCGAGGAGCTTGCGGTCAGGGAGAAGATCGACTGCGACTTCCACCGTGCCGGGCGCCTCGGCGCGATCTGCAAGCCCCAGCACTTCGAGGGCCTGGAGGCCAAGCAGCGCGACCTGGCCGAGAACTTCGGCCACGAGACGGTGGTCCTGAGCAAGAGCGAGCTGCGCGCCGAGCTCGGCACGGACTACTACCACGGCGCCCTGCTCGACCCGCTCGGCGCAGCCATACACGTGGGCAAGTTCGTCGTCGGCCTGGCGGCGGCCGCCGAGCGTGCCGGCGCCGAGATCCACGAGCGCAACGCCGCCACCGGCCTCACCCGCCTCCCTGGCGGCGGCTTCTCGGTGGAGACCATGCGCGGCACCATCCGTGCCAAGCAGGTCATGGCGGCGACGGATGCCTACACCGACAAGTCGATGCCGTGGTTCCGCAAGCGGCTGATCAACGTCGGCAGCTTCATCATCGTCACCGAGCCGCTGGGGGAGGCGCGCGCCAAGGAGCTCATCCCGAACGGCCGCCTGCTGGTCGCCCACAAGAATGTCGGCAACTACGTCCGCCTCACCCCGGACAACCGCCTCGCCTTCGGCGGCCGGGCCCGCTTCGCCCCCTCCAACCCGGCCTCCGACGTCAAGAGCGGCGACATCCTCAAGCGGGAGATGACGGAGATCTTCCCGCAGCTGGCCGGGACGCGGATCGACTACGTCTGGGGCGGCATGGTCGGCTTCTCCTGGGACCGCATCCCGCACGCGGGTGACGTCAACGGCCTGTACTACTCCATGGGTTACTGCGGCCACGGCGTCCAGATGGCCACGTACATGGGCCGCGCGGTCGCCGAGATGATGGACGGCAAGCCGGAAGCCAACCCGATGCGCGGCTTCGGCTTCCCGAAGGTGCCCGTCCCCTTCTACAACGGCACGCCCTGGTTCCTGCCGTTCGGCGGGGCCTACTACAAGGCGAAGGACAGGCTGCTCTGAGCCGACGCCGACGGTGGTGACACCACGGGGACATCTCCGCGAAGTCGCGGGAAGTCCCCGTGGCGCCCGCCCGACGACTGACGAGGAAGTACATGAGACTGCAGGGCGTCAACGCCGTGATCACCGGAGCATCGAGCGGGATCGGCCAGGCGGTCGCCTCCCGCTTCCGCCGCGAGGGCGCCAACCTCCTGCTCACCGGACGGCGACCTGAGCTGCCCGAGGACCATCCGGACGATCTCTACCTCGCGGGGGACCTCAACGACGAGGCCTTCGTCTCCGAACTCGCCGCTCGAGCGGCGGATCACCCGGGTGGAGTGGGAGTGGTCGTCCTCTGCCACGGACTCCAGCGGTCAAGCCCGCTAGAAGAGACGACGGCCGACGACGCACGCGACGTGCTCCACAGCAACCTCCTGAGCGCATTCCTGGTCATGAAGCACCTGATGCCGCTGGCGCCCGAGTCGGGGGCGTCGATGGTGTGCGTCAGCTCCCGCCTCGGGATGGTCGGCATGCCGAACCAGACCCTGTACTCCGCCGCCAAGGGCGGCCTCATCGCCCTCGCGCGCGGCGCGGCCATCGAATGGGCGCCCCGCAACATCCGCGTCAACGTGGTGGCCCCCGGCCTGACCGTGACGCCGGTCATCGAGGCTTCGTTCCAGCGACGTCCCGATCCCGACGCCTACCGGCGCGTGAGAGAGGACTCCATCCCGCTCCGCAGGCTTGCCACCCCCGAAGAGATCGCCGACGCGGTTCTCTTCCTCGCCTGCCCGGAGTCGTCGTACGTCACCGGTGCGGTGCTTCCCGTGGACGGGGGCTACACGGCGTTCTGAAGTTCCACGGTGATACGGATCCCGCCGGCGGAGCGCGGGGTGAGGGTGAGGGTTCCGTCGTGGGCCTGGGTGATGGTTTTGACGATGGCCAGACCGAGGCCGACGCCTGCGTGGTCGGTGTGTATGCGTTCGGTGCCGCGCTGGAATGGTTCGGTGAGTGTCGAGACCCGCTCTGGGGTGAGCTTCTCGCCGGTGTTCTCGACGGTGAGCACCACAGTGTTGGGGCGGACGCTGGTCTTCACCCACACGGTGCCCTGTTCGGGCTGGTTGTGGACGATCGCGTTGTGTACGAGGTTCGTGGTCAGCTGCAGCAGGAGCGCTGGCGATCCGATGGTGGGGGCGATGTCGCCCGAGGTCTCGATGGTGACGCCGTGCTTTTCCGCCAGGGGGAGGAGCGTTTCGGTGGCTTCCTCCGCTACGAGGGACAGGTCAACCTCTTCTCGGGTGAACGACCGCTGGTTGGCGCGGCTGAGCAGGAGCAGTGCCTCGGTGAGGTCGATCGCTCGGGTGTTGACGGCGTGGAGGCGGTCGATGACTTCGCCGGTGTCGTGGTTCGGATCGGTGCGGGCCACCTCGAGGAGGGTCTTCGAGATCGACAGCGGGGTGCGCAGCTCGTGAGAGGCGTTGGCCGCGAATCTCCGCTGTTCGGCGACGTGTGCTTCGAGCCGCGCGAGCATCATGTCGAAGGCGTCGGCGAGTTCGCGGAACTCGTCCTGGTGGCCCGGCAGTTGGATCCGGTGGGAGAGCGATCCGTCCGTGGCCCGGCGGGTGGCGTCCGTGATGCGGGTCAGGGGTGCGAGCATGCGGCCGGCGAGGATCCATCCCCCCAGGAGGCCGAATGCCAGGAGGAACGCCATTACTGCGACTGCCATGGGGGCGAAACCGCGCACGAAGTCGGTGCCCGGAGTTACTGTCCATGCCCCCTCTGCGTTGGTTCGCAACCACCCCTTTCGCAGGAGAAACACTCCAATGGCAGCGATCAGCAGGAAGCCGGCGACCATGAGGAATCCGGCGTAGCTGAGGGTGAGCTTGAGGCGGACGCTCAGCCCAGGCTGCCTATCCACGGTCCCCTCCCGGAGGTCCGGTGTCGATGCGGTAGCCGACCCCCGGCACGGTGGCGATGGTCCAGGGCTCGCCGAGACGCTTGCGCAAGGCCGAGACGGTGATGCGTACGGCGTTGGTGAACGGGTCGGCGTTCTCGTCCCACGCGCGTTCCAGGAGTTCCTCGGCGCTGACGACACCGCCTTCGGCGGCGACGAGGACTTCGAGCACGGCGAACTGCTTTCTGGTCAGCGCGACATAGCGGCCGTCCCGATACACCTCTCTTCGGAACGGATCCAGCCGCAGGCCCGCGATCTCTCGTACGGGAGGCCTGGCGTGCGCCCGCCTGCGGTCGAGTGCCCTGAGCCTGAGCGCGAGTTCCTGCAGCTCGAACGGCTTCGTGAGGTAGTCGTCGGCGCCGAGCCCGAACCCGGAGGCCTTGTCGTCGAGACGGTCGGCAGCGGTGAGCATGAGGATCGGCATGCCGCTGCCGGAGGCGACGATGCGTTTGGCGATCTCGTCGCCCGAAGGGCCGGGGATATCGCGATCGAGGACGGCGATGTCGTAGGCGTTGATGCTCAGCAGTTCCAGAGCGGTGTCGCCGTCACCGGCGATGTCGGCGGCGATCGCTTCCAGGCGCAGTCCATCGCGGACGGCTTCTGCCAAATAGGGTTCGTCCTCGACGATTAACACACGCATGCACTCGATGCTACGAGCCGCCACATATCGTCGGCGTATCGAAAACCGCATACGTGCCGGCAACGCCGCGCTGCCTTCACTGGCGGCATGACCCGAACTCCATCATCAACACGAACCACAACTCGCCGAATTCGCCGACTCCTTGTCGTCGACCTGATCGCGCTCACAGCAGTGATCACCGCGGTCCTCGGCTGTCAGGGGCAGAATCCCGCGTCCACCTCGCCTTCCGCCTCTCTCCCGGCCGCATCACCACCGAATCCGCGTCACGGTGAGCACGGTGGAGCGCTCGGCGAGGCTGACGGTGTCGTCCTCGGCGACGTGACGGTCTTCGATGACGCGATTCCGGCCGTGGCCAAACTCGATCCCGATTTACGTACGGCCCTCCGTGAGGTCGCGACGGATGCCGCGGACGACGGAGTCGAGTTCTACGCCAACAGCGGCTGGCGTTCCCCGGAATACCAGAATCAGCTTCTTCGCGAGGCGATCTCCAAGTACGGGTCCGAGGGCGAGGCCGCCCGTTGGGTGGCCACCCCGGAGACGTCTCCTCATGTGTCCGGCGACGCCGTCGACATCGGGCGTTCCGATGCGGCGGCGTGGCTGTCCGAGCACGGCGCCGAGTACGGGCTGTGCCAGATCTACCGGAACGAACCGTGGCACTACGAGCTGCGCACCCATGCGATCGACGGTGGTTGCCCGCGCATGTATGCCGACCCCACCGAGGACCCGAGGATGCAGCGGTGACCGACAGCGAGCGAGGACAGGCGATCGGGCAGGTGGACACGGCGGAGACCGGACCGGCCGGCGCCGGCCGCCCTGACATCGGCTCCGGAACGCAGCGCACGGGCATCCTCCGGGATACCGGCGCCGCGACCTGGCGCGCGCGCATCCGCCAGGCGATCCTTCAGTCAATCCGTATCGGCTCCCGGCCGGACCCCTGGAAGCGCGGCCCGGTGCTCGCGGCACTGGCGCTGCTGCTGGGCCTGCTCATGCTGCTGCACGCGAAGATCCCGAACGGGAGCGGAGGCCTCGGCAGCCTGGTGGAGACCTTCCTGCCATGGTTCGGACTGTGCATCCCGGTACTACTGGCTGGAGCGCTATGGCGCCGCTCCGCCTCCGCGGTGGTCGCGCTGCTGCTGCCGGTCGTGGTGTGGCTGAACCTCTTCGGCGGGCTGCTCGGCGACAAGTCCCAGCCGGACAGCGACCTCACGGTGGCCAGCCACAACGTCGGCGCCGACAATCTCCAACCGGCCAGTACCGCCCGCGAGTTGGCGGCCTCCGGCGCGGACGTGCTGGCCCTGGAGGAGATCACGGCGCAGGCGAAGCCGCTGTACGAGAAGGAGCTGGCGAAGGCGTACCCGTACCACGCGGTGCTGGGCACGGTCGGACTGTGGAGCAAGCTGCCGCTGTCGGACACTCGGCCGGTCGACATCGAGCAGGACGCCGGGCCGCTGGGGGACACCAAGTCGGCCGAGGTCAAGCTGGCCTACAACCGGGCGCTGCGTGCCACGGTGACCACCGACCATGGGCCGCTGGCCGTGTATGTGGCCCACTTGGGTTCCGTACGGGTGACCCCCAGGACGGGCTTTTGGACGGACTCGCGGGACAGAAACGCGCAGGCGCTCGGCCAGGCCATCGCCGCCGAGCGGAACGAGCGGGTGGTGCTGCTCGGCGACCTGAACGGCACCGTGGGCGACCGCGCGCTCGACGGCATCACCTCGCAGCTGCACTCGGTCCAGGACGCCGCCGGGGACGGCTTCGGCTTCAGCTGGCCGGCGTCTTTCCCGGTGGCGCGGATCGACCAAATCCTGGTCCGCGGCGTGGAGCCGGCGAGCTCGTGGGTGCTGCCGGCCACCGGCAGCGACCACCGCCCGGTGGCGGCCGGAATCAGCTGGTGAACCTCGCGCAACCTCGCGATGGCAGCCCGCACCCGACCGCACCCGGGGTTGCCGCGATGTTGCGCGAAGTCTTGACACGTTCTGTTCGACTGCGTAGATATGACACCGCAGTCATGACAGCGCAGTCATACGGCCGGTCAGCCGGACCGGCCGAAGGGCAGCGGGCCATGACTGGCTAGGATTTGAGCCGCCGAGCATCGGGAGACGCAATGACGCGAGTGGGAGGACGGGGCGGAAGCCCCGCCGCGCCGCGCAGCGTGGACGTGGCCCGGAGAGCGGGCGTCTCGCAGAAGACGGTGTCGCGGGTCTTCAACGGTGAGCGGTACGTGTCCGACGAGGTACGCCGGCGCGTGCTCGAAGCCGCCGAGGAACTCGGCTACCGGATGAACAACGCGGCCCGGGCACTGGCCTCGGGACGTTCCCGCACCATCGGCGTGGTCACGCTGGGAACCGCCTTGTACGGGCCTGCCTCGCTGCTCATCGGCGTCGAGCGGGCCGCCCGGGACGCGGGTTACGCGATCCGGGTGGTCAACACGCTGGAGGGCGAGCCGGGAGGCGTCGCCAGGGCCGTGGAGTCACTTCTCGAGCAGGGCGTGGACGGCATCGTCGTATCCGAACCGATCGACGAGGGTTCGGTCGCGCTCAGTGTCGATGTGCCGGTCCTCGTCCTCGGCGCGCCCGCGGCGTTGGGCGGTTCACGGACGGTGGCCGCGGGGGTCGGTGCCGAGTCGCTGGCCCGGGCGGCCACCGAGCACCTGCTGGACCTGGGTCATGTGACGGTCCATCACCTGGCTGGCCCGCAGGGGTGGTTCGCCGCCCGGGATCGTCTCGGGGGCTGGCGGGCGGCGTTGTCGGCGCGCGGCAGGGAGCAGCCGCCCGTGATCGTGGGCGACTGGTCGGCCGAGTCCGGCTACACGGCGGGCCGCGAGTTCGCCTCCGCCGGAGACGTCACCGCGGTGTTCGCCGCCAACGACGACATGGCCATCGGTCTGATCCGCGCGCTGACGGAAGCCGGCCTGCGGGTGCCGGAGGACGTGAGCGTCGTCGGCTTCGACGACATCCCCATCGCGGCCTATGTCATCCCTCCGCTGACCACGATGCGCCAGCCCTTCGACGCCGTGGCGAACGACGGGATCCGGCTCCTGGTGCAGGCCATCGAGAAACCGGACGCGGAGCCGGCCCCGGCACACGATCCGCCGGTCGAACTCGTCGTCCGGGCCTCGACCGCACCCCCGCCGACCCGCCCGCCGATCCGGAAGACCCCGGCACGCGGGCGACGTACGACCTCGGACTCCCGATCGAGCGGCTCGGCACAGTTACCAGCGGCCGGGGACGGACCGCCCACCACCAGCTGATCCGCCGCCCCCCACCAACTGATACGCCCGCGCACCACCGACTGACCCCGCATACGTCGGCCTGGGCGGCACCCCGCCCACGGCCGGACGGCGAGCCGCCCTCACTGACTACCCATCAAAAAGGCTCCACAACAGTGGACTTCCGCAGTTCGGCACGTAACGCGCGCGCCTGCCGCATCAGCCCGCGCGACGCAGCCCCGGCCATGGCGACCCCGATGCCCTGGTAGCGACGTACCGACGTACGCGCACACCCCACCACCCCCTTCCCACCCCATACGAAGCGCCCTCGCCAGGCGCTCCGTTCCTCTGCCCATTCGCCTGCCCTCTGCCCATTCGTCTGCCCTTCGGCGGGAGTTCACCATGCCCCGATCCTTCGTTCGCACGTCCTCCATGAGCCGTCGGCGGTTCCTCGCCTCGACCGGCGCGGTGTCCCTCGGTGTCGCGCTCGCCGCATGCAGCGGCGACGGCGACTCCGGCTCGTCCTCCGCCGAGCCGGTGAGCCAGGCCGAGATCGACAAGGCGATGAAGACGCCGACCGAGCTGACGTTCTGGACCTGGGTCCCGCAAATCCAGCAGGAGATCGCGCTCTTCGAGAAGAAGTACCCCGCGATCAAGGTCAAGGTCGTCAACGCCGGCCAGGGCGTGGCCCACTACACCAAGCTGCGTACCGCGCTGAAGGCCGGCAAGGGCGCACCGGACATGGTGCAGATCGAGTACCAGGCGATCCCCACCTTCACGATCACCAACAGCCTGCTGAACCTTGCCCCGTACGGCGCCACGGCACTGAAGGACCAGTTCATCGACTGGACTTGGGGACAGGTCAGCGGACCCGGCGGCGAGGTCTGGGCGATACCCCAGGACACCGGACCCATGGGGATGCTCTACCGCAAGGACATCTTCGACAAGCACGGCATCCAAGTGCCCGAGACCTGGGAGGAGTTCGCGGCCGCCGCTCGCAAGCTCCACAAGGCGGACCCGGACGTCTACCTGACCAACCTCGCGAAGAACGCACCCGCCGCCTGGCACGGCCTGTTGTGGCAGGCGGGTGGCCAGCCGTATGCGACCTCGGGCAAGAGCGATCTCTCCATCAGCGTCGACGACGCTGTCTCCAAGAAGCTCGGCGAGTACTGGGGCGGGCTCGCGAAGGAAGGCGTCATCAGCACCGACCCGGACTTCACCGACCCCTGGTACGCCGGGTTCAACAAGGGGAAGTACGCCACCTGGCTCACCGCGGCCTGGGGCCCGTCCTTCCTGTCCGGCTCGGCCAAGTCCACCGCGGGAAACTGGCGGGCGGCGCCGCTGCCCCAGTGGGACGCCGCCAAGCCGGTCTCCGGCAACTGGGGCGGTTCCACGACCGCGGTCACCGCGTCCACCAAGAACCCGATCGCGGCGGCGCAGTTCGCTCAGTTCCTCAACAGCGACCCGGCGAGCGCCAAGATGTTCGCCACCCAGCAGTTCTTCTTCCCGGCGACCAAGGCCGTGCTCGCGGACGCGAGTTTCACCGGGGCCGCGCCCGAGTTCTACGGCGGCCAGAAGGTCAACCAGCTCTTCGCCGACATCAGCGACACGGTCTCGCCCGAGTTCCAGTGGCCGCCGTTCTACGACCAGGCGGCGACCGACTGGACCGAGACCGTCGGCAAGTCCTTCGCGGACAAGTCCGACACCGTCGCCGCGCTCGGCACCTGGCAGTCCCGGCTCACGACGTACGCGAAGAAGCAGGGCTTCACCGTCAAGGAGTCGTGAGATGCCTGCCACGACTGCGGCCTACGCCAGGAAGTCGCGCCGAGCCGGACCGTCCGCGCGTCGCCGGTCCGTCTCGGCAGGACCCCTGTTCGTAGCCCCGTTCCTGATCCTCTTCGTCCTGCTCTTCCTCGCCCCGCTCGGCTACGCCGCCTACCTCAGCCTCTTCCAGGAACAGCTCATCGGCGGCACCGTCTTCGTCGGCCTCGACAACTACGTCACCGCCCTCAAGGACCCGCAACTCCTCCACGGCGTCGGCCGCGTGGCCCTGTTCTTCGTGATCCAGGTGCCGCTGATGCTGCTGCTGGCCCTGCTCTTCGCGCTCGCACTGGACAGCGGCCTGCTGCGTCTGGCGCGCGTGATCCGGCTGGGCATCTTCGTGCCGTACGCGGTCCCGAGCGTCGTCGCCACACTCATGTGGGGCTACCTCTACGGCCCGGACTTCGGCCCGTTCGCCCAGCTGAGCCGGAACCTGGACCTGCCCGCCCCGGCCTTCCTCAGCGAGAGCTGGATGCTGGGCAGCCTGGCGAACATCGTGGCCTGGGAGTTCGTCGGCTACAACATGATCATCCTGTACGCGGCCCTGCGGACCATCCCGCACGACCTGTACGAGGCTGCCGCGATGGACGGCGCCGGCGCCTGGCGCATCGCCTGGTCGATCAAGCTCCCCGCGCTCCGCCCCGCGCTGCTCCTGACCCTGCTGTTCTCCGTGATCGGCAGCTTCCAGCTGTTCAACGAACCGAACCTGCTGATGAAGATCGCCCCCGACGTCATCAGCAGCTCCTACACCGCCAACCTCTACGCCTACTCCCTCGCCTTCACCGGCCAGCAGGTCAACTACGCGGCCACGGTGTCCTTCCTCCTGGGCCTGGTCATCGTCATCGCCTCCTACGCCGTGCTGCTCACCGCGAACCGAAGGAGGGAAAGGTGACGACCACCATGCCCAAGGCCACGACCGCACCGGCCGGTCCAACAGCCCCCACCGCACCGAAGCGGCGCCGGTCCGCGTCCCCCCGCCGCAGCACCCCGCTGACGATCGCCATGCTGGCGGCCCTGGCGTACTTCCTCCTCCCGCTGTTCTGGCTGCTGGTCGCCTCGACCAAGAGCACCCAGGACCTGTTCGACAGCTTCGGCCTGTGGTTCTCCGGTGCCCCGCAGCTGCTGGACAACATCAGTCACACCTTCACCCAGGACGACGGCGTTTTCGTCGACTGGCTGCTCAACACCGCCCTGTACGCCGTCGTCAGCGCGGTCGGCGCGGCGATGATCGCGGCCGCCGCCGGCTACGGCTTCGCCAAGTTCCGTTTCCGTGGCGACCGGGCCGCCTTCAACCTCGTACTCGGCGCCATCATGGTCCCGGCCACCGCACTGGCGATCCCGACCTACCTGCTGTTCGCCGAGGTCGGCCTGGTCAACACCCCCTGGGCGATCATCCTGCCCTCCCTCGTCAACCCCTTCGGTCTCTACCTCATGCGGGTCTACGCGGCCGACGCCATCCCGGACAGCCTCCTGGAGGCCGCCCGTATCGACGGGGCGGGGGAGGGGCGGATCTTCTTCCGGATCGCCCTCCGGCTGCTGGCCCCCGGCCTGGTGACCGTGCTGCTGTTCACGCTCGTGGCGACCTGGAACAACTACTTCTTGCCGCTGATCATGCTCAACGACCCGAACCTGTACCCGATCACGGTGGGCCTCTCCTCCTGGGCCGCCCAGGCGCAGAACGGCGGGGCCGGTGCCAGCAGCGACATGCTCCCGCTCGTCGTGACCGGCTCCATGATCTCCATCGTGCCGCTGGTCATCGCCTTCCTCATGCTCCAGCGCTACTGGCAAAGCGGTCTGGCCACCGGCGGCGTCAAGCAATAACTCCCCCTATCTTCCCGGAGGTTGATTCATGGCGGATCTGCCCGCCCGCGTCCTGTTCGGCGCCGCGTACTACCACGAGTACACACCCGCGTACGACCCCGAACTGCGGCCCGACGAACGGCTCAAGACCGACCTCGACCTGATGGCCGAGGCGAACTTCACCGTGATCCGGGTGGGCGAATCGGTCTGGTCGACCTGGGAGCCGGAGAACGGGCGCTTCGACCTCGACTGGCTCCAGCCCGTCCTCGACGGCGCCCACGAGCGCGGCATCTCCGTCATCATCGGCACACCGACGTACGCCGTGCCGCCGTGGCTGGCCCGCCTGTACCCGGAGATCACCGGCGAGTACGCCACCGGGCGACGCCTCGGCTGGGGCGCCCGCCAGGAGGTGGACTTCACCCACCCCGCGTTCCGCTTCCACGCCGAGCGCATCATCCGGAAGCTCGTCGCCCGGTACGCCGACCACCCGGCGGTCATCGGCTGGCAGGTCGACAACGAGCCGGGCCTGCATCTCCTCCACAACCAGGGCGTCTTCCAGCGCTTCGTCGACCACCTGCGCGCCAGGTACGGGGACGTCGAGACCCTCAACCGCGAGTGGGGCCTGGTCTATTGGTCTCATCGGCTGTCGACGTGGGCGGACCTGTGGACGCCGGACGGCAACGTCCAGCCTCAATACGACGTCGCCTGGCGGGAGTTCCAGGCCCGGCAGGTCACCGAGTTCATCGGCTGGCAGGCGGACATCGTGCGCGAGTACGTGAGCCCCGAGCAGTTCGTCACCACCTGCATCTCGTACACCCGCCAGGGAGTTGAGGACGAAGAGCTGTCCGCGCGGCTCGACATCGCCTCCGGCAATCCGTACTACGACATGCAGGACGGCCTCCTGCTCCCGGATCCCACGCCAGATGACCACGAGCAGAAGTGGAAGACCACCGGCGTCTGGTCGATGTACCAGACCGCGGACTGGATGTTCTCCTCCCGTCAGGAGCCGTTCCTGGTCACCGAGACCAACGCCCAGTGCATCGGCACTCCGTGGGACAACAGGCCCGCCTACGACGGCCAGTGGCGGCAGGCCGCCTGGGCGCATGTGGCGCGCGGGGCGCGGATGATCGAGTACTGGCAGTGGCAGACGCTGCGTTTCGGTGCCGAGACCTACTGGGGCGGTGTCCTGCCGCACAGCGGGCAGCCCGGCCGCGGGTACGCCGAACTCGCCCGCCTGGGCGCCGAGTTCGAGGCGGCCGGGCCGCTCGTCGCCGGACTCGAGCCGGACGCCGACATCACGATGGTGTACTCGACGTCGAGCAAGTGGCTGATGCAGAAGCACCCGCCGCTCGCCACCGCCGACGGCGACCCGGACCCCGCCGCCTACCACCGCATCTTCGATCCCTTCTACCGCGGCGCCTTCGAGGCCGGCCGCCAGGTGCGGATCGTGCACGCGCGGCAGTTGCACGACCCGCGCGGTGAGCGGGAGGGCGTGGCGCCGGAGGAGGCCGCACGCCGTCACCCCGTGCTGGTCGTACCGGGGCTGTACATCGCCGCCGACGCCACCCTCGACTGGCTCGCGGCCTATGCCGCCGCGGGCGGTCACCTGGTCCTCGGCCCGCGCACCGGATACGCCGACCACGAGGCGCGGGCCCGGCACGAGGCGGCGCCCGGCCGCCTGACCGAGGCGGCGGGTGTCACGTACGACGAGTTCAGCAACCTCGCGCGCGACCTCCCGGTCCGTCCGGTGTCCGGCAGCCCGCTGCGGCTGCCGCCGGAGGCGACGGCGACGCGCTGGGCCGACGGCCTGACCGTCACCGACGCCGAGGTACTGGCGGCGTACGACCACCCGCACTTCGACCGCTGGCCCGCGATCACCACGCGCCGCCACGGCGGGGGACGCGTCACCTACGTCGGTACGGTCCCGGATCGAGCCCTCGCCCGCGCGCTGACCGAATGGCTTGTGCCCTCCGCACACCACGGCTGGCGGGACCTCCCGGAATCGGTCACAGCGACAACCGGTACGTCCTCCGACGGGCGACGCGTCCACATCGTCCACAACTGGAGCTGGGAACCCGCCCGCGTCTCCGCACCCGTGGCGCTGACCGACGTCCTGAACGGCACGTCCGTCCCCGCGGGCACGGCGCTGGTCCTCGGCGCCTGGGACATACGCGTACTTGTCGCGTCATCCAACTCCTGATCTCCCAACTCCTGATCCAACCTCGCGAGCATCACCATGATCATCTCAAATCCCCGAGGAGGGGCTGTGCAGAGAAGAAGACTGGGCAAAGCGACGGGAACGTTCGTCGCGGGTTCAGCCATGCTGGCGCTGACCATGAGCAGCGCCCAGGCCTACAACCCGACGGGCGGGATCCTGTACCAGCTCGGCGATGAACCGTGCCTGAAGGGCCGGGGCAACTGCGCGATCTACGTCAAGTCGGCGCAGTTGGAGAGCGGACGTCTCGTCGCGGCGTTCGAGAAGGCCACGGTCGTCCCGGAGACGGGAAGCGCCGACCGAGAGACGATGCCGGTCTACAAGAGCGACGACCACGGAACCTCGTGGCAGCCACTGGCGGACGTCAAGGCTCCGGCGTACCTCTCCAAGGACCCCAAGTACGCGAAGTACAAGAGCAATTGGGCGAGCCCGTTCCTCTACACGCTTCCGCAGGACGTCGGCAAACTGAAGAAGGGCACGCTGCTCCTCGCGACCATCGTGACGGGCGACGACCACTACTACCTCGAGAACAAGGCAGCCGACCCGAACTGGACGCCGTCCAACGACGGAGACCGCAGTGACATGGCGCTCGCCCTGTACGCCAGCACCGACGAAGGCGAGAGCTGGAAGGTCCTCAACGTCATCGCGACAGGCGGCTGGCAGGGCGGCAGCGCGGGCGCGGTCGGCAAGAACGTCGCCAAGGCGAACACGTACAAGCAGGTCGATCCCCTCTGGGAGCCGTACCTGATGGTCCACAAGGGCCAACTCGTCTGCTACTACTCCGACGAGAACGACTACCTCGGCTACGACCCCGTCACCGGTGTGCCGAAGCTGGATCCGGACAACGACACCGCCCGGGACTCGCACGGCCAGATCCTCGTCCACAAGACCTGGAACGGCCGCAGCGCGCAGTGGAGCGAGCCCGTCGTCGACGTCGCGGGCCTGACTCAGGACATGGGCGGCGGCAAGAAGCAGATCGGCGGCGGCCGGCCGGGCATGACGACCGTCGTCCCGACGACGGACGGCAAGTGGCTGCTCCCGTACGAGTACTGGGGCGGCGGAACCAACACCCGATACGTGATCGCCGACGACCCGCTGAAGTTCTACCGCGGCGCCACGGACGCCCCCGTCACCTCCCTGCCGGTCGACGCCGGTTCGCGTCGTCTCGCGGTGAACGGCAGTCCGGTCGTCATCAACCTCCCCGACGGGCGCCTGGTGTACAACGCGGCCGGCAGCGGCAACGTCTGGGTCAACGAGAGCGGACGCAGCGACGGCGTGTGGAAGGAGTACCAGACGAACGCACCGGCCTCCTACAGCCGCAACCTGCAGTACGTCGAGGGCACCGGCCGCATCTCGATCCTCAACCACCAGGGCACCTCGACGATCGCCTTCTCCGAGGTCGACCAAGGCCGTTCGGAGGGCGCCTACTACCAGCTGGTGAACCGCAAGACCGGCCAGGTCATCGGCACCGGCGGCAAGACCAACGACGCCAACATCGGCAACGGGGACGTTCCCGACGTACACCTGGAGGACGCCGGCTCGGCGGCGAACAAGGACACCCAGTACTGGCACGTGGTTGCCGCGCCGAAGGGCGGCACGACGCTGCTGAACAAGTCGGGCGGCCGCATGGCAGGCATCTGGACCGGGAACGCGACGGTCGGCCAGAGGATCGGCCAGTGGGTCGACAACAGCCCTACAGGCGTCTGGAACCTCATCAAGACCGCCGACGGGTACTACAAGTTCCAGGCCGCCAAGAACACGAACGTCTACCTGACCGGCACATCCGCCGGCGCGCCGCTGACCCTGCAGAACGCGGTGGCGGACGGCTCGCAGGAGTGGCAGTTCGTCCAGCAGGCACCGGCCGCCGCGGACCTGACGAAGGACAGGCGCTCGAAGCCTCTGACCACGAGCACCGTCAGGCGGAACGCCACGGTGTCGCTGAACGCCGCCGCGTCGGATCCCGCGGGCACGGCCCTGCACGCGAACAAGACCGGCCGCGCCTATGTGTTCGCGGCGGACGGCAAGGTCACGGACCTCGGCCCGGTCTCCTTCGACGAGGGCCAGAGGGGCAGCGTGGCGCTTCCGGGGACTCTCGCCGCCGGTACGCAGGTCAAGATCGCCGTGGTCTTCGACGACGGGCCGCTGATGTGGGACACGGCCAAGGTGCGGGGGACCGCCTCCGGACGGTGATCTGGCGGTGATCTGAAGGCCACAAGGATCAGCATGGCTTCACAGGGCTGAGGAGCGGGCACGTCGCTCCTCAGCCCTGTGTGCGTTCTTGACCTGCGGCTACCGGGTTCGGTACGCCCGGAGGAAGGTCCGTACGCCCTCGACGACGAGTGGCCGGACGCGGGAGTCCTCCGCGGCATTCGCGGAACCGAGCCTGTCCAGTGCCACGCCGAAGGTCAGCGCGATGAACTGGTCGGCCGCGAGCCGGGGGTCGGGGACGTCGAGCAGCCCGGCCTCGGCGAGGGCGGCGAAGCGCTCGGCGATCGCCTCGTCGGGGGTGTCGGCCATGGAGTTGTAGCCCTGGTGCGGCAGGTGGCCGGATTCCGCTCGGACCAGTCGTTGCAGCGTCGCGTACTCCGCCGAGCCGAGCATGTCGGTCGCGATGCGCATCGAGAACGTGACCAGGGCGTCCTCGAGTTCGGCGGCCTCGGTGAGGTTGGTGACGGTGTCGTCGAGGGTGCGCCGGATCGTGGTGATCATCGACTGGCCGACGGCGTCGACGACTGCTTGGAGCAGCGTCTGTTTGTCGCCGAAGTAGTCGTAGACCGTCCGCTTGGACACCTCGGCCCGGGCGGCGATCGCGTCGACGCTGGACCGGTCGAAGCCGTCGGCGAGGAACAGTTCCCGGGCTGCCGTGAGGATGGCGGCCCGCTTCCGCGCGGACCCCTCACGCAGTGTCTTCGTGGTCTGCATGGGCATATCTTAGCCGTTCTACACTGCACGGTGCAGTGTAGTACCATCCATTAGCCCGGCAATGACGGAAAGGACGTTCATGACCACGACCGCAACTCTGGCTCCCCCGGTCCGTATGGGGAAAGCCGCTGTCTGGGCTCTCGGCTTACTGGCCATCTCCACCGGTGCCCTGGAATCGGTGGTGGCGCCGACGCTCCCGCTCCTGCAACGCGAGCTGGATATCAGTCCATCCACAGGGGCGCTGCTCAACATCGTGCTCGCCATCACCGGCGCGCTCGTCACTCCGCTCGCAGGCAAGCTCGGCGACCGCTACGGCGGAAAACGAGTCCTGATCAGGCTGATGGCGGTGGTCTCGGTCGGTGGCCTGGTGTCCGCGGTGGCGCCGAACCTGCCCGTGCTGCTGCTCGGCCAGGTACTGCAGGGGGCGATGATAGGCGCACTGCCCCTGTCGTTCATCGTGGTGCGTAAACACCTCCCCGCGGGAGAGTCCAAGGTGGCCATCGGGCTGGTCAGCGGGATGTTCGTGGGGGGCTCGATGGTGGGGCTTCTGGCGGCCGGGCCCGTGGCGGAAGCGCTCTCCCGACACTGGATGTTCGCGGTGCCGACGTTCGCGGTCATCGGGTTCACCCTGCTGGTGAACAGGCTGATGCCGTCTGATCCGCCGGGCCGGTCGGACGGTGCCGGGATCGACTGGCCGGGCATGCTTCTGTTGAGCGGGATCCTGCTCACGCTCATGCTCGCGCTCGCGGTGGCGCCCGACGCCGGCTCGCAGCCTCTCGTGCTCGGCGCGCTCATCGTGCTTCTGGCCGCCTTCGTGACCGGATGGGTAGCCGTTGAGCGTCGTGCGACCGCGCCGATGATCGATCTGCGCATGCTGGCACGGCCTGTGATCTGGAAGTCGTGTGTGCTGACGTTCGTGATCTGCCTCGGCACCGCGACGGGGGTCTTTCTCGTTCCGCAGCTGCTCGACGTGTCCGGCGACGGGTACGGTTTCGGGGCCAGCGCCACCGAGATCGGCTTCATCCTCCTGCCCGGCGCCGTAGTCGCGACGCTGGCCGGGCCGGCCGGTGGGTTCGGGGAGCAGCGTTTCGGCTCACGTGCCGTGGTCGCTGCCGCGGTCGCCATCATGGCCACCGCCCTGCTCGCCCTGTCAGTCGCACACACCGAGGTCTGGCACATCGTCGTCGGCAAGGCGCTGATCGCGCTTGCCAACGGCCTGTGCGTTACGGCCATGGTGACCAGCATCGCGTCTTCCGTCGATGAAAGTGACACCGGCATCGCCACCAGCCTGATCCTGGTGACTCGCGTGTTGGGCTCCGCCATGGGCGGGATGCTCGGTGGCGTGCTCCTCACCTCGGGAACCCCTTCTGGGTCCGATGTCCCGGCCGAATCGGCCTTCGTCACGGGCTTCCTCATCGCCGGCGTCGTCGCGGTGCTGGCCCTGCCTGTCGTCCGCACCATGAGCAAAGGAGCCAAGGCATGACCCGCACCGATCAGTTGAGGGATATCCGTTCTACGCCCAGGCGCAAGGTCCTGATATCCGGGGCCAGCATCGCCGGGCCGGCCCTCGCGTACTGGCTGAACCGCTACGGATTCGCCGTCACGGTGGTCGAGAAGGCGGGCACCCTTCGAGACGGCGGTTACCCCATCGACGTACGCGGCACCGCACTCGAGGTCGTCCGGAGGATGGGAATCCTCCCGCGACTGCAGCAAGCGCACATCGACCTGCGCCGGCTGACCTTCCTCGACGGGGACGGCAGCGAGGTGGCCTCGGTCAATCCGCACACCGTCACCGGCGGTGTCGCAGGACAGGACCTGGAGGTACGGCGCGGGGACCTGACCAGCGCTCTCTACGCGGCAGTCCGCGACGACGTGGAGTTCCTCTTCAACGACTCCATCGACACCCTCGACCAGCAGTCCGGCCACGGGGTCGACGTCACCTTCCGTGGGGGCAGTAGCCGTACGTTCGACATCGTGATCGGCGCGGACGGACTGCACTCACGCACCCGCGAACTCCTGCTCGGCCCCGAGGAGCAGTTCCACCGCTACCTCGGCTACTGCTTCGCCGTATTCACCATGCGCAACACCCTCGGGCTCTCCCACGAGACCCTGATGTGGAACACCCCGGGCAGAGCCGCGGCACTCTACGCCGTCGGGGACAGCGACGAAGTACACGCCTTCCTCAACTTCGCCCACCCGCAACCGCCGTACGACGCGTTCCGCAACCCGGAAGCCCAACGGGACCTGGTCGCCAAGGTCTTCGCCGACGCGGGATGGGAGGTCCCGGGCATGCTCGCCGCCCTGCACGACGCGGACGACCTGTTCTTCGACGCGGTCAGCCAGATCCGCATGCCCCGCTGGTCCAGCGGCAGGGTCGCGCTGGTGGGCGACGCCGCGTACGCCCCCTCGTTCCTCACCGGACAGGGCACCAGCCTCGCTCTCGTCGGCGCGTACATGCTCGCCGGGTCCCTGGCCGACCGCGACCACGCCGCGGGCTTCGCCGCCTACGAACACACCACCCGTGAGTTCGTGACGATGAACCAGGGGTTGGTCGGCGAGGGCGACGCCACACTCTTCCCCACCACCGCCCACGCCCTGGAACAGCGCAACGACATGCTGCGCAACCTCAGCACCATGCCCTCCGGGGAGGGCCGCCCGGCTCACTCGGCGCTCACCCTGCCCGAGTTCATGTCGATGACGTAGTTCCAGGTTCGGTGTCGTACGTGTGGTGTCTCGTCCGGCGGGCTCAACGCTGTGAAGTGGGCTCTGGCAGCGATCAGGGGGAGCCATCGCGGTGTGTCATGCCGTCAGGGGCCTGTGTCCGCTGCGTGTTCTGTACTTCGTTCAGTTGTTGCTCGTGTCCACGGGAAGAGTTGCTTCGTCGAGTGCGGCACGGGCTGCGGCAGCGAAAATGCTGATGCGCTCGGACACCAAGGTCACCTCGACTGCGTGCCGTTCCACGAACTTGATGTTGTGAGGGTGCTCAGGGGAATCGCACCAGGCGAGAAGCGTCGTGTGCATCGAGTGGAGGGCAGTCTTGACGCCGTTGGCTGCTTGCTCCACGGAGTCGGGCCCTTCGACTGCAAGAGCGGACCAGGATGCATGCGCTTCTCCCAATCTGTCGTGTGCAGCTTGGAGTTGGCGCTGAGCTTCTTCAACGTCCGCGTCACCGATCAGGGCACGTGCAGCCCGTTTCAGAGCGTTACGTGTCTCGTGGGCGGGCGCGAGAAAGGCGCTGTAGGCATCGCGTCGGGCCTGTCTGCGCCACTGTGCGTGGTCAACCGTGGCCTGGGTTCGTATCTGCTGGCGGCTCGACCACCCGGATATGGCCGATGCGGAGACGGTTCCGAGGACGCCTACGGTGGCACCCAGCAGCGCCGCGATTCCCTGATCCACAGAGAGATTGTGCACCACCTGCCCTGTGTTGTGGCTGGACAGTGGCAGCTGACGGTCACTGGGGGCGGTATGGCTGGTCACGGCCGCCGTGACCGTGGCGGAGGTCGCGCTGCCTCCCGCACTCCTCGTCCCGCGACGATGCCGTACGCGATCGCGGGCGGCATCGGGACGCACGCTGCCTTCATCTGCCTCAAGCCCCGCCAGCTCATCACGCTCTCGGGGCTCACGGTCGACACTTACATCGCCTTCGCTGTTAGGACTTGTCCGGCCGATCATGCTGGAGTCAGACCTGTCACGAGTACCTGAGCCGTCGGAGCCTTGTCATGCGCCGCAAGTATCTTGCGCCGCATGACAATGACTGACTATCTTGTACCGCATGACAAAGGGGTTGCCCGCTACCGGTGACCAGCGTCGTAGTCAGTTGCTGCGTGGAGTGCTCGATCTGTGCCTGCTGTCGCTGATCGCCGAACGGCCGCGATACGGCTTCGAGTTCGTGGCGGCACTCGCCGACAACGGGCTCGATCTCGTGAGCGAAGGCAGTATCTATCCGTTGCTCACCCGGCTGGAGCGGGAGGGGCTCATCTCCTCGTACCGAGCCCCGTCGGCCAGCGGTGGCGCCCCACGCAAGTACTACCGCCTGACCGAAGCGGGAAGTGCCGAACTGACGAGCGGCCGGGCCATATGGCACGCGTTCAGCGGGCGTGTGGGGCGGATCCTGACCGCTACCGAACCCACGGGGGGAAGCGCACTATGACGGACCAGCGAACCATGACTAACCAGCAGATACTCGCGGTCTGCCGCAGCAATTGGGTGTACCGGGGCATCGACGACGGATCCGTCCGGGAGATGCTCGATGAGCTCTCCGCTCATCTGGACGACGCGGTAGCCGCAGGCCGCACGCCCCAGGACGTCGTGGGCAGCGACGTGAAGGAGTTCGCCGCCTCCTGGGCCCGGGCCCACGCTCCGTTCGCCCGTCGGCTGCTGCGCACGGCGGCGATGGTCTGTTTCGTGATCGGCTGGCTGATACTGGCCACGTGTCTGCTCCGGTGGACCACCGAACGGGTTGTGAGCGTCAACGATGTTGCCTTCTGGACCGTCGTCGCAGCGGTCACGGTCGCCTGGGAGGTGCGGCGCGGCAGCCTGGGGCTCGGTAGGACCCTGGCGGTCGCCCTTGCCGTCGGCCTGCCCGCAGTGCTGCTCTCCCAATGGCTGGGCGGCGACGGGGAACTGTTCGCATTGCCACTGTGGGCGGCCCTGGCGCTGCTCCTTCCCGGGCTTCCGTACGCCGTCGCCGATGCGCGGAGCAGGAAGAACACCGCGCCCGGCGTCGGCTAGCTTAGCTACTTGCCCCTGAAGAAGTCGTTGGTGCCGCTGCGTTGAGCTGTGGGGAGAGCTGGTTCCGGTCGTCGAGTGCGGCGACAGTTGAGCTGCGTCGTCGGCGGCCGGGGGTGGTGGCAGTGTTGC
>NZ_JAAKZX010000115.1 GCF_011045025.1 Streptomyces ureilyticus | reverse complement strand
CGGGAGCGACGAGCCATGGCCGGTGGACTCCCCGGCATCGGTGCGGTCGAGGAGCAGCAGGCGACCGTGCCAGGGGCGCCCCCTACGACCACCTCCTCCTTGGTACGTCCCTCCCGTGGCTGCTCCCCCACCTCGTGCACGACGCCGAGGCGTGGAACGCCGCGTTGTGCCGTGGGGAGCGTGGGGAGCGGTGGGCGCGGTTCGGGGAGGATCTGCGGCGGCGGGCCGATCTGGAGCACTGGTCGGCGTTTCCGGCGTCGTTCGACGCGCTGGCCTCGCTCGTCGCTGAGGTGGGGGCAGGGCCCGAGGCGCCCGCGACGGTGTGCGTGCTGTCCGGGGACGTGCACCATGCGTACATCGCCGAACCCTCGTGGCCCAAGGGCGCCTCCGGGCCCGACGCGCGGGTGCTGCAACTGACCTGCTCCCCCGTCCACAACTCCATCCCGATGTCCATCAAACTCGGCTTTCACTTCGGCTGGAGCAGAGTGGGCCGAGCCCTCGGCCGCCGCTTCGCCGGACACGGCGGCGTCCCGAAGCCGCCGATCGACTGGCGCAGAACGGGCGGCCCCTGGTTCGGGAACCAGCTGATGACGCTGACCCTGCGCGGCCGCTCGGCCCGCCTGCGGCTCGACCAGGCGCGGGCGGAGAAGGGCGGCGGCGCCCGGCTGCGGACGGTCGTCGAGTCCGAGCTCACCCCATAACTCATCCTCGGCGAACGTTGCCCGTGTTTCGCTTCTGTTGCCCCTGATGCTCGTGAGGCATCCCACACCGGGCGTCGATGATCCGCTCCAGGGCTCGGCTCACGTGCCGTACGACGGCATGATGATGCGGACCGTCCGCTTCCAGTGGGCGGTTTGCCGCATAGCGCCTCAGATGCCCGGGAGTCACACTTTTGTCTGCAGCGACCGCGGAACCGCCGGCGAGCACCGGGCCCGCAGAGGTCTCCGTCGCCTTGGTCGGAGCCGGCCCGCGCGGTACCAGCGTCCTGGAGCGCCTCTGTGCCTCCGCGCCCGAGCTCCTGGCGCCCGGCGCGCGTCTGACGGTTCACGTCGTGGACCCCTCGCCGCCCGGTCCGGGGCGCGTCTGGCGGACCGGCCAGCCGGCCGAGCTGCTGATGAACACCGTGTCCTCCCAGGTGACCCTCTTCACCGACGACAGCGTGGACTGCTCGGGCCCCATCCGCCCGGGCCCGAGCCTGCACGACTGGGCCGGCGGCGAGCTGGACCCGGACGAGTACCCGACCCGCGCCCAGTACGGCCACTACCTGGAGTGGGTCTTCGCCGAAGTCGTGCGCGGGGCACCCCCGTCGGTCCGCGTCGAGACGCACCAGGCCCGTGCGATACGGCTCGACGACGCACCCGACGGCCACCAGCGACTCGTACTCGACAACGGCCGCATCCTGCACGACCTCACCGCCGTGGTCCTCGCCCAGGGCCACCTGCCGACGGTCGCGGACCGGACCCAGCAGCGCCTCGCCGAGTACGCCGACCGCCACGGCCTGCGCCACATCCCGCCCGCCAACCCGGCCGACGTCGACCTCTCCCCGCTCGCCTCCGGCGAACCCGTCCTGCTGCGCGGCCTGGGCCTCAACTTCTTCGACCACATGGCCCTGTTGACGACGGGCCGCGGCGGCCGTTTCCTCCGGGCGCCGCAAGGCGGCCTGCGTTACGTCCCGTCGGGCCGTGAGCCGCGCCTGTACGCGGGTTCCCGGCGCGGCGTCCCGTACCAGGCCCGCGGCGACAACGCGAAGGGCCCGTACGGCCGTCACCTCCCGCTCGTCCTCACTCCGGACGTCATCTCCGCCTTCCGCAAGCGCGCGGACTCGGGTGACGCGCCCGACTTCCTCGCGGAGATATGGCCGTTGGTCGCGAAGGAGGTCGAAACGGTCTACTACGAGGCGCTGTTGGGGCGGGGCGAGACTTCGGCATGGGGCGAGGCGGCGACCGTACGGGACTTCCGTGAGCGTTTTCTCGCCATTCCCCACCGCGACCCCCAAGAGCCCCTCCTCCTCGACGAGTTCGGCATCGCGGAGCCCGACCGCTGGTCCTGGGACCGCATTTCGCGCCCGTACGCGGGACAGGCCTTCAACGACCCGCAGGGCTTCCGGAGTTGGCTGCTCGGATATCTGCGCGAGGACGCCGAGCAGGCGGCGCTCGGCAATGTCGACGGCCCCCTCAAGGCGGCCCTCGACGTGCTGCGCGACCTGCGCAACGAGGTGCGGCTGATCGTCGACCACGGCGGGCTCGCGGGCGCCTCACGGCGGGAACACCTGGACCGCTGGTACACGCCGCTCAACGCGTTCCTGTCGATCGGGCCGCCCCGGCGTCGCATCGAGGAGATGATCGCGCTCATCGAGGCGGGCGTCCTGGAGGTGCTCGGCCCGCGTCTGGAGGTGCGGGAAGAGGACGGGGCGTGGGTGGCGCACTCCCCTGACGTGCCCGGCTCGACGGTCCGGACGACCACCCTCGTCGAGGCACGGCTGCCGGAACCGGAACTGCGGCGCACCGCCGACGACTTGCTCGCCCGGCTGCTGAAGACGGGGCAGTGCCGGCCGCACACGGCGGACGGTTACGAAACCGGAGGACTGGACGTAACACCGCGCCCGTACCGTCTGATCGACCGCGGAGGCCAGCCGCATCCGCGGCGGTTCGCGCTCGGCGTGCCCACGGAGGGCGTGCACTGGGTGACCGCGGCGGGAGTCAGGCCGGGCGTGGACTCGGTCACACTCTCGGATGCGGACGCAGTGGCGCGGGCGGTGCTGCGGGCTGTCTCAACTGCGGCGACGCCGGAAGACGCGGCCGAAATCCGACCGAAAGTTGAACTTGCAACAATCGATTAGGCTAGCCTACCGTCGATCACTCGCTCGGTTTACGTCCCCAACAGCGGTCCCCCCCAAAACCGCACCAGACCGAAGGAGTTCCCCACCATGACCGGACGCTTAAACAGCGCCCAGCCGTACGCCATCGGCCTGTTCCGCATCGTCATCGGTCTGCTCTTCACCTGCCACGGCGTCATGTCGCTCTTCGGCGAGTTCGGCGGCGCCGACGGCAAGGGCGGCACCGTAGAGCCGACCACCTGGCCGAACGGATACGCGGCCGTCATCGAGCTCGTAGGCGGCAGCCTGGTCCTGCTCGGCCTCGGCACCCGGTTCGCGGCGTTCATCGCCTCGGGCGCCATGGCCTACGCGTACTTCAAGGTCCACCAGCCGCAGGCGCTCTTCCCGATCGAGAACCAGGGTGAAGGCGCGGCCATGTTCTGCTGGTCGATGTTCCTGCTGGTCTTCACCGGCTCGGGCGCGCTCGGCCTCGACCGGCTCTTCTCGCGGCGCACCTCGTCATCCACGACGAGCAGCCGAACCTCGGAGCCCGTCGCGGCCTGACGCCCGAACCGGCGTACCGCAGCAGGCAGTACCGCAGCACGCAAGGCGTACGAAAACGGCGCCCGCCCCTGTCGCACCGGGGGCGGGCGCCGTCGTCGTATCAGGCGGCCCGTCCCAACGGCACCGTGGCGACCGGGTGAACGTGGTGTAGCGATCAAACGCGCCCCCTGTGGATCTCCTCTCCGACCCCGCGCGTACGCTGTATCGCTGTCACAAGCCGCTCCTGCCGCTCCCCCGCGACATCGCGGCTCTCGGCACGGTTCGGGCTTACGGGGGAGACACAGGGGAGTTCGGGTGCTTGAGAGTGTGGGACTGCTGACGGGCAGTCCATGGATCTATGCCGTGGTGGCCTTGTCCGTGCTGTTCGACGTGTTCGTGCCGGTGCTGCCGAGCGGGGTCCTCGTCATCGCGGCGGCGACGGCGGCCGCGGCCGGCTCCGGCGCGGCGACCGGGCACGTACCGGACCTCCTGCCGCTGACCCTCACCGCGGCCACCGCCTCGGTCCTCGGCGACCTGATCGCGTACCGCCTTGCCCGGCGCGGCGGCGAGCGCCTGGACCGGGCCCTCGCCCGCTCCCGCCGCCTCACCGGCGCGCAGGAACGTCTCGGCGCGGCCCTCGCACGCGGCGGTGGCGCCCTGGTCGTCGTCGCCCGCTTCGCGCCCGCGGGCCGCTCACTCGTCTCACTCGGCGCGGGCGCCGCCCAGCGCCGCGTCCGCGAGTTCCTGCCCTGGTCGATCCTCGCGGCCCTGGCCTGGGCCGCGTACAGCGTCGCCCTCGGCTACTTCGGCGGCCATCTGCTGGGCACGACATGGCTCGCCACGGGCGTTTCGCTGCTCGCGCTGTTCGGCGCGGGCGCGGGGGCGGCGTATCTGATACGGCGGCCGGTGGCGGAGACGGGCACGGGCGTCTGAGGAGACGGGCACGGGCGTCTGAGACGTCCGCGGCCGGCCCCTGCGGGCTGCGTACGGGGCTCGTCCGGGTGCGTACGGGGCCCGTTCAGGGTGCGTACGGGCTGCGTACGGAGTCAGCCGGCCCGGCGCGCGGCCGTCTGACCCCGGACCTCGAGCCCGTCCAGCAGCTCGGCCGTCGCCTCCGCGATCGCGTCGACCGCCCGGTCGAACACCTCACGGTTGTGAGCGGCCGGGGCCCGGAACCCGGACACCTTGCGGACGTACTGAAGAGCGGCAGCCCGGATGTCGTCCTCGGTGGCCTCTTCGGGGAGCACGGGCGGGCGGAGAGTCTTGATGCTTCGGCACATGGGTCCAGTTTCGCGCGTGACCGGGGGTTGTGGGGGCCGGTAGCGGCAGTACGCCTCTGGATGCGTACCGCCGCTACCGGCCCGAGTCGCTCAGCCCTCGGCGATCTCGCGGACCTCGACCGTGAGCGTGAACTCCGGCGGGTGGATCTCGAGGAAGCGCTTGGCCCACTCCAGGGCCTCGGCCTTGTCCTTGCACTGGGCGATGGAGTAGCCCCCGATCACTTCCTTGGTCTCGGTGAACGGGCCGTCGACCTGGCTGAACTTGCCGCCGGACCAGGTGATCCGGGTGCCCTCGGAGGTCGGGTGGAGGCCGGCGGTGTCCAGCATGACCCCGGCCTTGGTGATCTCCTCGAGCAGCGCGCCCATCCGCTCATCGAAGTCCGGGCCCAGCCCTCCGGCGGGCACGTCGTTCTCCTCAATACGAACCAGCGTCATGAAACGCGGCATGGTGACTCCTCGGTCGTCTTGGCGACGAGTACGGGGCTTCTCCCCGCCTCTCACCTCTGCGTCGAGCGGGCGACGGCCGAATCGACAGCTGCCCGGAGAAACTTTTTCCGAAGCCCACGCGACGTGACGCACAGCAGCCACAACCACAGCCAAAGCAGTCCCGCCCACTATCCACGATCTTCTGAATCCAGGGTTTGCTGTACTTTCGTCAATGTGCTGAACGTTGCTCTTGCTTCCGACATCGAGGTGCTGGCCCGCTTCGGCCGCGCGCTCGCCGACCCGATCCGCTGCCGCCTCCTGCTGGCGCTGCGCGATGCTCCCGCCTACCCGTCCGAGCTCGCCGACACCCTCGGCATCTCCCGTACGCGCCTGTCGAACCATCTGACCTGCCTGCGCGACTGCGGACTGGTCGTCGCCGTCCCCGAAGGCCGCCGTTCCCGCTACGAACTCGCCGACGAACGTCTCGGCCACGCACTCGACGACCTGCGCACCGCCGTCGTCGCCGTGGAGACCGACCGCACCTGCCCCGACGCAGAGGCGAAGGACTGCTGCTGAGATGACCGCGATATCCCTCAGCCCGACCCCGGACCGCCGCGACGCGCTGGCGAAGCGCATACGGTTCCTGGTCGCGGCGACGATCATCTACAACGTGATCGAGGCGGTCGCCGCCCTCACCGCCGGCACCCTCGCTTCCTCCACCGCGTTGATCGGTTTCGGCCTCGACTCGGTCATCGAGGTCTCTTCCGCGGCCGCCGTCGCCTGGCAGTTCTCCGCCCGCGACCACGCCCTGCGCGAAGCGCGGGAGCGGACGACCCTGCGGATCATCGCCGTCTCCTTCTTCGTCCTCGCTCTCTACGTCACCGTCGACGCCGTCCGCGCACTGGTCGGCACCGGCGAGGCGGAACGCTCCATCCCCGGCATCGTGATCGCCGCCCTGTCCCTGGCCGTCATGCCCTTCCTGTCCGCCGCCCAGCGCCGTGCGGGCCGCGAACTGGGCTCCGCCAGCGCGGTCGCCGACTCCAAGCAGACCTTGCTGTGCACCTACCTCTCCGCCGTCCTCCTGCTCGGCCTGGTCCTCAACGCCACGCTCGGCTGGTCCTGGGCCGACCCGATCGCCGCCCTCGTCATCGCCGGCATCGCGGTCAGGGAAGGACGCGACGCCTGGCGGGGCAAGGGCTGCTGCGCTGCCCCCGCCACCGCGGCGGTGCGCCACGCCGAGGCCACCAACACCGACGCCGACGCGGACACGTGCGGCTGCGGGCCCGGCAAAGCCTGCTGCTCCTGACGACGGAATCGGCCCTTCGCCAACCGGTAAGCCGTCGTCAACCGGCGAGGATGCCGTCGATCTGACCGACCGCCTCCCGCAGACCCTCGACCATTCCCATGTTCACCAACTCCTCCATCTGTTCCCGGGAGTCGAAGGTCGAGCGCATCTCCATCCGGGTGCCGTCGGCGCGCTCGGTGAGCCTCACCCGCATGTTGGTGGTCGGCTGGTCGGGGATCGGCTTGCCTTCCTGGTCGGCGAAGCCGTCGGTGAACTCCAGGGACGTAGGCGAGTCGACCGAGGTGACGCGCCACCAGCCGCGGTGTCTCTCGCCCTCCGGGCTGGTCATGAAGTAGCCGACGTCCCCGCCGGGGCTCAGGTCGTGCTGCTCCACGGTCGCCGGATAGGTCGGCGGCCCCCACCAGCGCTCCAGCTGCCGCGGGTCGGCCCACAGCTGCCACACCCGCTCCACGGGTGCGGAGAAGTCGGCGATCAGGGTGAGGGTCAGGTGGTCGAGGTCCTTGTCCACGCTGATGACGGTCATCTGTCGGGTCCTTCCGTGGGTCGTTCTCCAAAGAGGCTGGGAACGCGTCAGCGCAGGTCGAGCCGCATCAGGATCCGTGGATGGCCGGCCAGCACGGAGGTGGTGTCGGCGGCGTGGACGAACCCGGCGCGTTCGAAGTTCTTGCGGATTCCGGCGTACGCCATCGTCAGGTCGACCTTGGCTTCACCGTTGTCGAGCGGGTACGCCTCGATCGCCGGCGCTCCGTGGGCGCGCGCGAACTCGACCGCACCGGAGATGAGGGCATGCGAAATCCCCTGCTTCCGGTGACCGGGGCGTACACGGATGCACCACAGCGACCAGACCGGCAGGTCGTCGACGTGCGGGATCTTGCGGTTGCGTGCGAAGGACGTATCGGAGCGCGGTGCCACGGCGGCCCAGCCGACCGGCTCATCACCGTCGTAGGCGAGCACTCCCGGAGGCGGCTCGGCGCGGCACAACTCGGCGACGTACTCACCGCGGGCCGGCCCCCGAAGCTCGTTGTTGAGCTTGGACGGGATCCGGTAACTCAGACACCAACAGACGCTGGCTGCGGGCGACTTGGGCCCGACCACAGCACGTACGTCCTCGAAGACCGACGCCGGGCGAACCTCGATGGTCATGGAACCCACGATGCCACGGGGTGCGGGCCGCCGCCGCTCAGTCACATCGGTCGGCATCGGATCCCAAACGGCCACTCTCGCGATCATCGCTGTCTCCGTTGTCCGCTTGCTGAGCTTCAGGATGAGGGTGGGTGCCGGTTCATGCCTCGGTGGCGGACGCCGCTGATGCCCGGCGGGGTGGCGTGGTAGCTACTGGAAGCTCTCGCAACGTACGGACGGGGGAACAGAAGACCGGGAGGAAGGCACCGGCCAGGCAGATCGCGCCCGCCCAGACTGCCATGCGTACACCTGCCGCCTGGCCGACGAGGCCACCGAGGGCGGAGCCGATGGCCAGGGCCCCGGTGAGCAGGAACCGGAAGGTGGCATTCATTCGGCCGAGCAGCGGGTCCGGAGTCAAGTGCTGGCGCAGGGTGACGCCGAGGACGTTGTCGATACCCGTCTTGGTCTCGGAACCACGAGCACTCCCCAAACGAGACCGCTCATGACAGGTACCACGCGGCGGCAGGGAGATACGGAGGGGCAGAAGGCAACCCTTCTCGCTGCCAGACCGCTCTACCTGAACATGCACACGATCATGTACTACGCCGGAATGAACAGCCGGCAGACGGAGGGAGCGCCTGCCGTGCCCAGCGGAGCCTCAGGCACCCTGGCGAAACGGGCCGTGGAGCGTCAGCACGCAGTCGTCGTCCGGTGGGTGTTGGCCGCCGTCCTGCTCTTGGTGGCCGCACTCACCGGTGTGGGACAGCACGCTGCGGCAGCGGAGAACGGCCCTCGTAACACCACGCAGAAGTTCTTCCACATGCCGCTGCACTCGACGAAGAAGACGAGGCCCGACATGTGGCTGCCCCTGTCCTTCGCTCACAACGGACCATCACGGAATGCCGAACTCACGGTGGACGCGTCGGGAATCGACAACGTCGCGGTCCTCGCACCGGACAGCCAACAGGTGATCGACCACTGCACGACAGGGACGCCGTCCTTCACCTGTTCCGTGCGGCTGAACTCCGACACCAGGGAGCTGCTGAATTTCCGCCCCGCAGAGGGGGCGCAGGCCGGGGACACCGGCATCCTGCACTACGCCCTCAAGCCGGAGGGCCTGCCCGCCGTCCGGGGTAGCGTGACGATGATCGCCGGGTGGCCCGAACTGCGGGTGAGCAAGAGCCCCATCTCCGGCGACCTGCCTGTCGGGCAGACGACGAACGTGCCCATCCTCATCCGCAACACCGGTGATGTTCCCGCCCGTGGCATCGTCTTGCGCTTCGACGACACCGACTATCTGTCCACGGCCGTCCAGCACAGCAACTGCCGATACCCCAGGGACGGCGAGACCGGCCGCGCCGTCCAGTGCATGCTGCCCGACGCCATCATCGCTCCCGGTGAGACGTGGCGGGTGACCCCCGCACTGCGCGTGAAGCCCGCCCGCGACGCGTCGGGCGAATTCCTGTCCTATGGGGCATGGCCCTTCCACACCGCCGGGAGGGGATCGAGCGGCGCATGCTGCGTGGAAAACCCCGATCCCGGTCTCACGCCGGGGAATGCGGCGCCCCTGTCGCTTACCCGGGACCCGGCCGACGGCAAAGGCAGGACGTTCACCACGAACCGGGAGCCGACGATCACACGAGTGCCAGTCCGTACCACCGCCGATGTCGAGGTGTTCGGTGCATCGGTGCGCGGCGAGGTGGGCAGCAGGCACCGCATCCGCATCGGCTACCGCAACAACGGTCCCGCTCGGTTGGGATGGCCCTCCATCGAGTTCATTGCCCCGCCCGGTACCGAGGTGACCCAGGCACCGTACGATCCCGGTGCCGAGGAGAACGTGTGCGTGCCGGGCCACAACGGCCGCAGCTACACCTGCATCCAGCTCGCCGACTTCGCCGAAAGGATCGGCCAAAAAGTCTTCTACGAGTTCGAGTTGCGCATCACGAGCAAGGACAGCCGTTCCGGCTGTGTGGCCGTCTCGGGCACAAGGACGGTCAAGGACCCCCAGCCGGGCAACGACAAGGCTCCCGTCCGGGTGGCGGAAAACGGTGGCTTCTCCTGCTCTCTGCCCGAGCCCAAGGACGATGGCGTCAGCGGCTGGGCCACCGGCGCGGGAATCGCGGCCGTCACCGGCGCAGTCCTGCTCGTCGTCAGACACCGGCGCAGGAAAGCAGCCGCTTCTTCTGGCCGACCGCCCACCTCCTGATGGATGCGGTTTGAACGTGAGCCGCGTCCCCCTCTCGGCGAATGACATGTGGCCTCGCCCGCCCGTGGTCGTCTGACACGCCCGTGAGGAGCACTCCAGCCAGGCAGCTGTTCACACGCGGTCTGTGCAGCCGACTCCCCCGCCACGACGTATTCCTCTCTGTCGTCGGGCGGCTGACGGGCGTCGCGCAGTGACACGGGGGCTGGGGCTGGCAGCTCCCGGACTGCAGGACCGTTCCGCCAGGGGATGTCTCCCTCATGCGAGTGGAAACGCTGAAGGACGTTCTCTTGCCGGGCCTGAGCCTCACGGTGCGGCAACTCAAGGCCGTCGACGGCCACTTGCTGGTCGACGCGGCAGGATGCGGCCCGCCGGGGGCCTGTCCGCAGTGCGCACATCCCGCCACGCGGGTTCACAGCCGCTATTGGCGTCATATATCCGAGTTACCCGTCGGCGGACGGGGGTTGATCGTCCGTCTGCACGTGCGCCGGTTCTTCTGCTATCAGAGCCAGTGCCAGCGCCGGACGTTCGTGGAACAAGTCGCGGGCCTGACCGAGCCACGCCGCCGTTCTTCATCAGCGGCACGGTCAGCGATAAGGGCGGTGGCGATGCGACTCGGCGGGCGCCCGGGCCAGCGCCTGTGCGCGAAACTGCGGCTCCACGGTCGGCGGACTGCACTGCTGGAGCAACTGGTCGCCCCGCTCGTGCCGGCCCGCGCACCACGGGTACTGGGCATCGACGAGTTCGCCTTCCGCAAGGGGCGGATACGGAACAGTCCTCGTCGATGCCGAGACCTCCAGACCGGTGGACGTCCTGCCTGATCGCGAGACGAACTCGGTCGCTGCCTGGCTTCACGAGCACCGCGGCGCCGAGATCGTGTGCCGTGACCGCCTGATGGCCTTCACCAAGGCCATCAGTCAGGCGGCCCCTGACGCACTGCAAGTGGCCGATCGCTGGCACCTCCTCCAAAACCTCTCTACGGCCGTGGAGAAAACATGCCGCCGACACCGCCCATGCCTGCGCAAACCCGCCACCCCAGGCACCGAACCGCCGCCGCCTGCAACTGGACCGCAAGACGGCACGCCGCTACCGACACGCAGACCTTGCGGGACTCCTCGCCTCGGCACGAGACCGTGGCCAAGCCGCGATGCCGCCTTCAGGCGCTGTGCGTCATGTCGCCGTACGGTATGCACGCGCAGTTCCGGGTGGACAGGTTGCTCTTGGCGATGGCGGGCGCGTCACCGGCCAAGCGGGAAGGGGCTCACTGCCAACGCAGGAACCGCAGCACCGCCTGCACCCGCCGGTGCTCGCGCTCGCCCGGCTCCAGGCCGAGCTTGGTGAAGACACTGCGCACGTAGCCCTCGATCGTCTTGGGGCTCAGGACCAGTTCCTCGGACAACGCGGCGTTGGTCAGCCCCTGGGCCATCAGCGCCAGCACCTCCCGCTCGCGGTCGGTGAGTTCGGCGAACGGGTCACGTTCCCGGCGCCGGCCGACCAGCCTGGACACGAGTTCGGCGTAGATCACGACCTCGCCGCCGGCGACGCGTCGTACGTCGACCGCGAAGGCACCGAGGTCGGACACCCGGTCCTTGAGCAGGTAGCCGACCGCACCGTCGAACTCTTCCATGAGCCGTAGTGCGTGATGCACCTCGACATACTGCGACAACAGCATCAGGCCGACCTGTGGCGCGAACGAGCGGATCTCGGCCGCGGCCTCGATGCCCTCGTCCGCGAAGCCCGGCGGCATCCGCAGGTCGGTGACGGCCACACCCCGACCCAGCCGAGCCAGGAGGCTCCGGGCAAGGCGCCGTCGTACAGGCCGTACTGGCGGCCGAAGAACATCACCGCGTGCAGCACGCCGGTCGCGACGAACAGCCAGCCCTCCGGGTGCCGCGGCCGCACGCGCAGGACGTACAGGCCCATGGTGGTGAAGGAGGCGCCGATCAGGCCGTTGTGAACGTTGTCCAGGTGGAAGCCGAGGTACCAGCCGTAGCCGACGAGGGTCGCGACCAGCAGCGCCACAAGTGCGGCTCCGGCTTCGCGGACCGTCGGCGGGGCCTGGTCGTTCGCCTCCGTGGCTGCTGCCATCCGGCCATGCTGGCACAGCGGCGACGCTCGCGGATGAGGGTTTTCCCTGGTCGAAGTGCAGGGTGCGCACCGTGTCCCGGAACCCAGGGGAGGGACACCGTGGGACCACCGGCTCGTCCCGACCGAAGGAGTCACCATGAGCACGTCGACTCGGGTCCGAACCCAACTGTCCCGTGCCGGACGTCCCGACCGGGTCGCCGGGCCCCTCCTGATGCTGGGCGGCATTGCCTTCTTCGCGGGCGGCGCCATCCACCCCGGTGACAGTGGTGTGGGATCGAAAGTCCACCAGCTCCACGAAATGCTCGTCGACTCGATGTGGTACCCCTCGCACGCGCTGCTGCTGGCCGCGATGGCGTGCTTCGCGGCCGCGGTCCTCGCCTTCCGGCGCCGCGGCGGTCTCGGCTCCGGCATGGCCCGGGTGACCGACGTCGTCTCCGTCATCGCCGTCGTCGCCACGATCGGGATGACGCTGCACCTGTTCGCCGCCCTCGGCGCGGACGGAATCGCCGAGGGAGAGGAGACGTTCCTTTACCACGTGCAGACGTGGAACGAAACGATCGTCGATCCGCTGTGGGGCCTGGGCATCGCCGCTCTCGCCGTCGCCGGCGGCCTCACGCGCACCTTCGGCAACCGGATCACGCTCGCGCTCGGCCTCGTCGGAGGGCTGGCGTTCGCGTTGGCGTCCGCGACGATCGCATTCACCGACCGCTTCGACGCGCTGTTTCCGCTGGCCTCGCTCATCGGGATCTGGGCCGTAGTGGTCGGCCTCATGATGTCGCTGCGGAAGGCCCGGTCCGGGCTCGCCGCATCAACCCCGGATTCCGACCGGGCCGTGACCTCCCACTGACCTGCGAGCTGCGCGAGATCGCCAGCCGCGGGACTCGTCGGACGGAGACGGGCCAACGAGCCGAGATAGCGGCCACCTGCGATGCACAGGGTGGCCAACTGAAGCACTCACTGGCCGACTGAAGCACTCACTGGCCGACTGAAGCACTCGGTCACACCCGTACGTGTGAAGTCCCCCAAGGAACTCGCATCCCAAATTCGAACAGGCGTAGCATTGGCGCGTGGCTGAGACCTATGACTTTCCAAGTGACCTCCTGGCCGGTCAGGAGGAGCTGCATCAGGTCCGGGCCGAGCTGCTGGCCCTGCTGAAGCGGCTCCCCTGGTCGGTCGAGCCCATGGAGGGCATCAGCGACGCCCACGGCTGGCGCAAGGTGGAGCTGCCCGCCTCGCCCGGCTGGAGTGCCGACGAACAGGCCGAGGTGGAGAAGCTCCGCCAGCGCGAGCGCGAACTGGCCGTCTTCGTGACCTGCCACCGCTTCTGGGCCGAGGTCACGGGCGCGGAGAGGGTGGACGCGAGGATGCGCCTGAAGCACGTACGGGAAGTGGATGGGGAGGAGCCGTCGTCGTGAGGCAGGAATCGCCAAGGCGCGGCGATCGGCTGCGCCTTCAGGCCCGCAAGGGGTTGGTGCGCGTCGCCGCCAGCAGGTACCAGGCGGTTGCGCCCGCGTGCCGGTACGGGTAGTAGCCGAAGCCGAATCCGGTGTCGAGCGGGCTGCTCGCCGAGACGACTCCGGAGCGTTCGGGCAGCGCCTTGTCGCCGACGGTCTGGCCGGTGCCGAGCAGGTCCTGGGCCCGTTCGATCGAGGCGAGCAGCCGGCGGGCGCGCGCCCCGTCACCCGGGGCGTGCCGGTCCCGCAGGGCGAGCGCGAGGTGGGCGGTCCCCTCGAACCACACGCCGTTCCTGTCGGGCTTGGGCTGGAAGTCGGCGATCGGGGCGTCCTCGTTCGCCACAAGGCTCGCGGAACTGAAGGTGGCACCCTCGTACGACTGCCCCGCGGGCACCGTGCTGTTCCGCCGGTCGGCGTGGTCGAAGACGGCCAGCTCGGCCGCCGCCCAGTCCAGCGACCGGGAGTACTTGCGGGAGTCGAGCGCGAGATGGGTCCAGGTCTGGGTGTCCTCGGGGATCGGTGATCTGTTGACCGTGACACCGTCGTTGGTGCCGGTGTAGAAGAAGCCGCCGGACGGCTCCCACATTTTCTTGACGAAGGCTTCAGCCCTCGCCCGCCGCTCCAGCCACACCCGGTCCCCGGCGAGCCGGGCGAGCCGTCCGAAGAGGCAGACCAGGTCGGTGTTGTGCTCGGTCGACGTGAACGGCAGCTTTCCGTTCGCCCCGTTGACCCCGAACTTGTAACCGCCGAGAGGCTCGTCGGTACGACCGTTCCGCTCGATCCACGAACCGATCCGCACCGCACCGGCCAGGAAGCGGCGCGCCCCGGTCCGGCGAGCGAGGGCACTCAGCGCGATGCCCGCCCAGGCCATGTCGCCGACGGCCGTACCCGTGAACCCGAACTGCGTGCCGACGTTGGCCGTACCGTCCGCCCGCACAAAGCCGTCCGGCTGCGGCGAACCGTCGAAGAAGGTGTACGGCCCGACGTTGTAGGCCTGACGCAGCCGACCGTCGTCGTACGCCGGGTCATGGGCCTGGGCATAGAGCAACGCGTCGCCGAGCGCCACGGCTCTGGCCCGCCCGTCGGCGGTACCCACCGCGAGATGGGCCAGGATCGCGAGGGCGTTGTCGTACGTGAACGCCGTGCTGAACAGACCCGCCTGGTCGGTGTAGCTCTGGGTCAGCCGAATGCTGCCGTGGTCCGGGTACGCATCCATGGCGGCGGCGAGAAAGGCGTGCCCCCGACGCCGGGCGGAACTCCCGCCGCCCACGCCTCCGGCGGCATGCGCCACACCGGAGCCACCCGCGGTGAACACCGCGGCGCCGACACCGAGTCCGGCGCCGATGAGCGTTCGACGACTGAACGTCGGGCTTTGCCTGCCGGTCATGGTTCTCCCTGGGAAACGTATGGATAGCGCAGGGGCGCACCGAGCTTGAGAGCGCTCTCAACGGTGCGCGCTTATTGTGCGGGCACGCGCCGTGCAGGTCAACGTCCTTGGCATGCGTGCCCGTTGGGACGCATCCGCGAGAGACTCCGGCTTGGGATTGTTGCTTCTACGGACGAGAGGCCACGAGATATGCCGGAAAGGAAGTTCCCGAAGCCACCGGACGTTCTGCCGGTGCGGCTTCCGGGACGTACTGCGGGCGAGTCGACATCAAGCGTCGTAGCCCTGATTGGGCACGTAAAGGAAGGCTTGAAGAGCGGCCGGTACACGAGGGGAGACATCCTCCCCTCGGAGGCTGAACTCCAAGAGCTGTACAGGGCCACCCCAGCAGAGGTGCGAGAAGGAATTGACCACCTCAGGCGCGCGGAACGCCTGCAACTGCACGACGAGTACTTGGGAACGTACTTCCTGGACCCCGGCCCCGAAGCGGACGGGCTGATGCCGGCCGATGAACTTGGCCGACGACTCGTGCAGCTTGAGAGCCACTGCGCGGAGATCCTGGCGCGACTTGAGGCAGTGGAATCGCAGCTCGCGCAACGAGGCCGCGCAGAGGCCTGACGTCTTCAGGGTCTTCAAAACGATGCGCACACAGAACCAGCCAGGCTGCCCGATGGGCATCCTGGCTGGTCAAAAGCGTGGGCGCGGACGGTTTCGAACCGCCGACATCCTGCTTGTAAGGCAGGCGCTCTACCCCTGAGCTACGCACCCGGGATGAGTCGACAGCCTACCTTGCCAGGGGCAGTGCCCGGCAAACACGTATCGGGCGACGTGACGTATCGGGACCCGCTCCGGGGCGATGCGGGGGATTACCCCACCCGGGATCCGGGAGCGGGCCGGATCCCGCCCCGGGCCCCCGCTCCGTACGGTCGAAGAGCGTCCCAAGCAGCCGCAGATCCACGAAGTCCACGGCCGGGGCGCCCGACACCAGGGGGAGCCCGTCATGACCGTACGTATCCGCCGTTCCGCAGTCGTGGCCAGCGCGGCCGTCGCCGCCGTCACCCTGTTCGCCGCCGGGTGCGGCGCCAGCGCGGGGGACGACAAGGAGCCCGAGCACCGTTCGTTCGCGCTCGAGGGCCGGGCGCTGATCGTCGACTCCGACGACTCCGCGCTCGAACTGGTCGTCGCCGATGTCGACAAGGTCGAGGTCACCCGGTGGTTCAAGGGCAGCGTCGTCGTCGGCGGGGATCCCAAGGTGACCTGGGAGATGAAGGACGACACGCTCAAGCTCCGGGAGGACTGCTCGGGCGTGGTCGCCGACTGCTCGGCCAAGCACCGGATCGAGGTGCCGCGCGGCATCGCGGTCACCGTGAAGGACGGGGACGGCAGCGTACGGGCGAGCGGCTTCAAGGAGGCCCTGAACGTCCGCACGGGCGACGGTTCCGTGCGCGTCGAGGACTCCAGCGGGCCGCTGACCCTGCACACCGGTGACGGTTCGGTCACCGCGACCGACATCGACTCCCGGCGCGTGGACGTGCACACGCAGGACGGTTCCGTGCGGCTCGGCCTCGACGCCGTACCGGACCGGGTCGCCTCGCGCAGCCACGACGGCTCCGTCACCATCGAGCTGCCCGCGGAGGCGACGTACCGCGTGGACACCAAGACCGGCGACGGAAGCGTCGATGTGTCCGTGCCCCGCGACGAGCGCAGCACGCACGAGGTGTCCGCCGAGACACGGGACGGGAAAGTCACGGTGCGTACGGCGAACTAACCGACCCGTGTGTTCGTCCCTACCTGGTGGGAGAATGACACCGGGCAGGGTGGACCACAGCACGGGAGAGGGATGTGACGGCGACACCTTCACAGCCGTACACGCCGTTTGTGCCATGGGCACAGCAACTACCTCGCAACCGTGCCGTTTTGAGGGCCGGGAGGGCCGACAGGGGTACGAGGCCCCGTGGCGCCGCCCGTGACCTGCTGACCCTGGCACTCCTCCCGCTTCCGCTGCTCGCGCTCACGCTCCCCGCCGCGTTCACCGGCGGCGGGACGCGGCGGTGGTTCGGCGGCCGTTCCGAGAGCCAGCGGGCCGAGGCGCAGGCGGCCAAGGACGCCGCCGCGGCCGCGTTCTACGAACTGGACACCGCGCAGCGCGATCTGCGCATCTCGATCGAGACCATCACGGCTGTCGACGACTCCCCCGCGGCCCGCCGCGCGGTCGCCGACTTCGACGCGCTGGGGCGTCGTATCGACGAGGTCAGCCACACGTACATCAACGCGGTCGACGCCCACGACCTCGACCGCGACGACCTGGAGGCCTCCGTCGCGGCCCGAGCGCGTACGGAGCTGACCAAGGCCAAGGACGAGCTGGCCCGCGTCAAGCAGGAGCTGGACCGGTTCACCGACGGGCTCGGCCCGCTGCTCGGCAAGGCCGAGACCCAGCTCGCCCGGCTCGCCCCGGCCGTCGAGCGCGCTCGCCAGGCATTGCTCGCCGCCTCGAACGCCCTGGATGCCGTACGAGGCTCAGGGCTCAAGGCCGACGACCTGGCCGCCCGCCTTGCCGCCCTCGGCCCCGAGCTGACCAAGCTGAATCAAGGCGCCGGGCAGCACGGCGTCCCGGAGACGCTGGAGCGCGCCGACCGGGTCGCACGCGACGCCGAGGGGGTGCGCGCGGAGGCCGAGCGGCTGCCGGAACGGGCCGCCGAGATCGACCGCCGCCTGGTCTCGCTACGGACCCGCGCCCAGGCCCTCACCACCCGGTCCGGGCAGGTGGATCCGGTGCTGAGCGAGCTGCGGCGCCGGTTCACGGCCGCCTGCTGGCAGGACCTTCAGCACGTACCGGACCAGGCCGCCGAGACCGTACGGCAGGCCGAGTCGAAGCTGACCCAGGCGCGGGCCGCGCGCGACGAACAGCGCTGGGCGGACGCGACGGCGCTGCTGTCCACGGTGCGGGCCCTGCTGAACACGACCGACGAGGCCGTCTCCGCGGCCGGCGACCGCCTACGGCGGCTGAACGAGGTGCAGAAGGACCCCCAACGCGAGATCGACCGCACCCGCTTCGCGATCCGCGACGCCCAGCGACTGGCCATGGCGGGCCGCCATACGCCCGACCCCCGTCACGCCCGCCCCCTCGACGACTCGGTGGCCCGACTGGACCGGGCCGTCGCCACCCTGGAGGGGCGGCACCCCGACTACTGGCACTTCCTGACCGAGACGGAGGCCGTACGGCGGACGGTGTCCCGGGTGGTGGCGCAGATCCGCGAGGAGCGGGGCCACTCCGCCTGAAGTGCTTGATTCGCGCGCGCCCTGCCATGCCCAGCCGCCCGCTAATCTGTCCGTATGCCTCGCTACGAATACCGCTGCCGGACCTGCGGCGACACCTTCGAGAAGAGCCGCCCCATGGCCGAGTCGTCCGCCCCCGCGGCCTGTCCCGCCGGCCACGCCGACACGGTAAAGCTGCTGTCGACAGTCGCCGTCGGCGGTTCAGCCTCGGCACCCGCGACCGCGCCCAAGGCGAGCGGCGGAGGGTGCTGCGGCGGGGGTTGCTGCGGCTGACACCCGGGATGCGCTGCTGCGGCTGACCCTGGCGGCTTCCGGGCGCCACTCAGGCGCGGAGGAGTCGCTGCTCCACACAGCCGCGCTGCCCTCCTCGCTCCCGCCCTTCGGGCTCCCCAGAAGCCTCACGTCCCCAAGTAGCGAAGTACGGCGAGCACCCTGCGGGAGTAGCCCTCGCCTCCGGTCAACTCGAGCTTGTCGAAGATCGCGTTGATGTGCTTCTCGACGCCGCTGAGGGAGATGTGCATCCGTTGCGCGATGGCCGCGTTCGTATGCCCCTGTGCCATCTCCGCCAGCACGTCCCGCTCACGCGGAGTGAGCCGGTCCAGCAGGTCCGCGCGCTCGCTGCGGCCGAGGAGCTGACGCACGACCTCGGGGTCGAAGGCCGCCCTCCCCTGGCTCACCCGCTCCAACGCGTCCAGGAACTCATCAACTTGCACGACACGGTCCTTGAGCAGATAGCCGACACCCTCCGAGTCTCCGGTCAACAGCTCCGTCGCGTACCGCTTCTCGACGTACTGCGAGAGCACCAGCACGCCCACATCCGGCCAGCGCTCGCGGATCTTCAGGGCCGCGCGCAGGCCCTCGTCGCTGTGGGTGGGAGGCATCCGTACATCCGCGACGACCACGTCCGGCTGCTCCTCGGCGACGGCTGCCAGCAGCCGCTCGGCGTCGCCGACCGCGGCCAGCACCTCGTGGCCCTCCTCGACGAGCAGCCGTACGAGACCTTCTCTCAGCAAGGTCGAGTCCTCGGCCAGGATCACGCGCACGGCAGCTCCGCCGAGATGATGGTGGGCCCGCCCGCCGGGCTGACCACAGTGAACCGGCCGTCGAGGGCGTCGACCCGCCGGGCCAGCCCGAACAGCCCGCTGCCCGTGGGGTTCGCGCCACCCGAGCCGTCGTCCTCGATCCGTATGCACAGCTCGCCGCCGGAGGCCCACAGATGGACGGTGATCCGGCTTGCGGCGGCGTGCTTGACCGCGTTCGTCACGGCCTCGCAGACGACGAAGTACGCAGCGGTCGCCGCCGCCTTCCCGGGGTCCGCGCCCAGCTCGTACACCACCCGCACCGGCACCGACGAGCGCTCGGCGACCGTCTCGAGCGCCGCCCGCAGACCCGCCTCGTCCAGCGTCGTCGGATAGATGCGCCAGGCCACCTCTCGCAAGTCGGCCAGTGCCTGCCCGCTCTCATCATGGGCCTGGCGCAGCAGCCGGTCCGCGCGCTCCGGGTCCTGGCTGCGCAGGGCGCGGCCGAGCAGCATGCCGAGGGCGACGAGCCGCTGCTGCACGCCGTCGTGCAGGTCCCGCTCAATACGGCGTCGTTCGTCGTCGACGGCGTCCACCACCGCGGCGCGGCTCGCGGCCAGCTCCACGATCCGCCGCTCCAACTCCTCCTGGTGGCTGGTCCCGAGGAAATGCCGGGCCAACTGCCGCTCCAGCTCGGCCACTCCGAATATCCCCTGCACGGCGAGGAAGAGCAGGAAGAGACCGCCGAAGGACGAGAAGACGATCGCCCAGGGGTGCTCGACGCCGTCGACGATCCAGGCGAACATCCAGTACGTGCTGTAGACGAGTCCGGCCGCCACCGCCAGCATCACGACCGCGCCCAGCGCTCCAAGGGCCCAGCGGCACGCGATGTACCGCAGGGCGCGCGCGTCCTCGTACGCGGGAGAGACGGACACGCTCAGCCAGGTCCCGAGCCGTCGGCGCTCGAACTGCGTCAGTCTCCGCGCACCCGCGAACACGGGTCGGAGCACGGCCTGCCGGCCGCGCGGCCAGGCCAGTACGGGCAGCAGGGCGAGGCCGGAGAGCACGGTGAAAAGCAGCTCGACTGCGGCCGAGGCGGCTCCCGTCATGAGCCCCACCCCGCACCACGCCCCACGTCGTGCCACATCTCGCATGATCGCCACGCTAGCGGGATGCCGCGTCGCCACGCACTGCGGAAAACCGCAATTCCGGCCTGCGGTTGACCGCATGGAAACTTGCGGTCGTCCTCAGGGTCTCTTCAGCTTCGGTTTTCTAGCGTGTGGGGCATGACAGCCATCGCAGCCGGCGTCGCGGCGGACAGCGGCGCTCCTCAGTGGATCAACAACCTCATGGACACGCTCGGGGCGCCGGGCGCGGGTATCGCCATTGCCCTGGAGAACCTCTTCCCGCCTCTGCCGAGTGAGGTCATCCTGCCGCTCGCGGGGTTCGCGGCGAGCACCGGACAGATGAATCTGTTCGCTGCCCTGCTGTGGACGACGGCCGGTTCCGTCATAGGTGCGCTCGCTCTGTATGGCGTGGGGGCGCTGCTCGGCCGTGACCGCACGGTGGCGATCGCGGCCCGGCTGCCGTTGGTGAAGGTCGCGGACATAGAGAAGACGGAGGCGTGGTTCGTCCGGCACGGCACCAAGGCTGTGTTCTTCGGACGGATGATCCCGATCTTCCGCAGTCTGATATCCGTGCCCGCGGGCGTCGAACGCATGCGCCTGCCCGTCTTCCTCTGCCTGACCACGCTGGGCAGCGCGATCTGGAACACCATCTTCGTCCTCGCCGGCTATTTGCTCGGCGAGAACTGGACGGAGGTCAGCGGCTATGTGTCGGCTTACTCGAAGGTGGTGCTGGTCGCGGCGGTGCTGGCGGTGCTGCTCTTCGCGGGCGTACGGCTCTTCAGGCCGGGGCGGGGCGGGCGACGGCGCACCAAGGACGAGGAAGTCCCCATAGCCTCGTCCGTCGGCTCGTCCGTCGCGGCCGCCATGGAGGGCCCTGGCCCTATCGAGCCTCCCGCACCTACCTCACCTGCCGCGCCTGCCGCACCTCCCGCAGGAACTCCCGCAGAATCCGCTCACCCGCGGCGACGCCCCGCTCTGGAAGAGAGGTGATCCCGGGGGCCGTCCAGCCCACGTCGGCCAGTTCGCCGTGGCCCGGGCGCCAGCCGCGGTCCGCGGCGAGCAGGAGGTCTGCGTCGAGGAGGGAGTCGCCCGCTGCGAGGGTGAGTTCGGCTCCGGTGCGGCGGGCGATCTCGTGCATCGCGGCGCTCTTGGTGAGCGGCTTCGGTACGGCGTAGATCTTGCGGCCTTGGAGGGAGACGGTCCAGCCACGGTTCTCCGCCCAGACGGCGAGTTCCTTGACCCAGTCCTCGGGGAGCAGTTCGCGCTCGACGACGACGTACGCGAAGAGGTCCTCGGCGACGCGGTGCTTACGTACCCAGGCGGGGTCGGCGGTGGCCGTCATGTGGGCGCGTACTTCGCCGAGCGGGGCGCACTCGCCGGCCAGCCGCTCGGTGACCTGTGCGTGCCATTCCGGGTCCGAGGCACCGTCGACGAGGAGGTGGCCGCCGTTGGCGCAGATCGCGAACTTCGGGGCGGGGCCGGGGAGTTGGATGCGGCGGTACTGCTGACGTGTACGGGTGGTGGTCGGCACGAAGAGGGCCTCGTCACCGAGTTCGCCGAGTTCGGCGAGCAGTGCGGCCGCGGTCTCGGTCATGTACGACAGCGGCTTGCTCTCGTACACCTCGACGCACAGCAGCCGGGGCGCCCGCTCGTCCGGCAGGGGCAGCGCGAGCGCGGCGGCGGAGTAGATGAGCGTGCGGTCGAGGTCGCTGGCCACGAGCACCTTCGGCGAGGACATCAGCCCGTCACCGCCTTGCCGTCGGCGCCGGTCGCCCCGCGCGTGTATTGGGGGTGGATCAACCCGACGCAGGTGTACGGGAGTTCGGCGACCTCCTCGACGGGCACACCGCGCTGGTCGGCGAGCAGGCGTACGTGGTTCAGGTCGGCGCCCGCTTCCGCACGGGCGAGGATCTTCCAGGGGACGCGGCGCAGCAGTACGCGGGTCGTCTCGCCGACGCCCGGCTTGACGAGGTTCACGTCGTGGATGCCGTACTCCTCGCTGATGCGCTCAACTGCCGCCCAGCCCTCCCAGGTTGGGCTGCGGTCCATGGACAGCAGCTCCTTGACCAGGGTGTCGACGGCGTCGCCGACCTCGTCGAAGCGGTCGGAGATGGCGTCCAGGAAGTCGACGGAGACGTCCGCGCCGGCGAGCTCGCGGTAGAACTTCGCGCCGTGGAAGTCGTGCTCCCCGACCAGGTCGGCGCGGAGCACCGTGCGCGAAATGAGTCCGGAGACCGTCGAGTTGAGGCAGGCGGAGGGTATGAGGAAGTCCTCGCGGGTGCCGTAGGTGCGGACGCATGAGCCGGGGTCGGCGAGCACCGCGATCTCCGGGTCGAAGCCGGTGATGCCGTCGGAGGACTCGAACTCCTCGATGGCCTGGGCGAGTTCGCGGGTGATGGCGCCCTTGCCGGTCCAGCCGTCCACGAAGACGACATCGGCCGGGTCGTGGTGGGCGGCCAGCCAGCGCAGCGCGTTGGCGTCGATGCCGCGTCCGCGCACGATGGAGACGGCGTAATGAGGGAGGTCCAGCCCGTGCCGGTGCTTGGCCCAGCGGCGCATCAGGATGCCTATGGGGGTGCCGGCCCGGGCGAGCGAGACGAGGACGGGGCGCGGGGACCGTTCGGCCAGCACGGTCTCGGTGACGGCGCCCGCCGCCTGGGCGATGCGGGCGGCCGAGGTGTCCAGCGCGGCGCGGAACAGTTCCTGGTACCGGTCGCTCGGCTGGTACTCCACCGGCAGCGACTCCGCGTAGTGCGCGCCCCCGCTCTGGATCGCCTCCTCGCGCTCCTCCGTCGGCGCCTCCAGCGTCACGTCCGAGAGGTCCTGGAGCAGCCAGCCGACCTCGTCAGGGGCATACGAGGAGAAGTCGGGGCCACGGAGGGGCTCGGGCAGCATGGCGGACCTTTCGGACAGCTGCGGGGTGGGGGCGTACGAGGGTGTGGGGTTGGAAGCGTACGAGGGTGTGGGAGCAGGGGCGTACGACGGCGTGTACGAGGGGACGACGGCGAGCAGCACGCTCGGGGTGTGGGCGGCGAGCCGCGCCAACAGGCCGTCCTGGGCGTGCAGTTCGGGGGTGTCGGCGACCGAGTCGACCACGGCGACGACCGCGTCGAATCCGCCACCCGCGACGTTGTAGGCGTACCGCTCGCCAGGGCCGTCGTCCGGCTTGTCGTGGGCGGGGAAGACGAGGCGGCTGCGGATCGCGTAACCGGGGTCGTCGACGGCGAGGACCGGGGAGCGGGTCGTGGTGGAGTAGCGGACCTCGGCGTCGGTCAGCTCCTCCAGCGCGACGCCGAGCCGCAGCGGCGCGTACATCAACTCCTCGAAGCCGAGGACGAGTACGCGTCGCGCGTCGTCCGGCAGCGCGTCCGCGAGCCGCGCGGCCATGGCAGGCAGGGCGCCTTCCAGGCATATGCGGTGCTCGGGCGTGAAGCCGTGCCGGCCCCCGTCGGGCAGGTCCTGCGGCCAGCCGAGCTCCACGCGCGCGACGGTGCCGCGTTCCGAAAGCCCCGCCAGCCCCGTCGGCCCCGGCAGCTGTTCCGCGGCCGACTCGTGCTCGGCGACCAGTGCCTGCCCCTTCTCCAGTACGCCGTCGGGCAGCCGTACCGTCCCCGAGGCCGCCGCCACCAGGTCCACACGGGCGCCGATCTCCAGGGCGAAGGCGTCGAGGCGGCCCTGGTCGGCCGGGGAGCGCATGTCGACGAGCGCGACGATCACGTAGTGCTCGCGCGGGTAGCGCTCGTGCAGCGCGCGAATCGTGTTGAGCACGGTGTTGCCCGTGGAGAACTCGTCGTCCACGAGGACCAGCGCCCCGTCGCCCGCGAGCAGCCCGGGCTCCTCCGGCAACAGCAGATGCGAGGTGGCGTGCGAGTGGGACTCCTCGAAGCCGCCCGCGCGCTCGACTCCGTCGACGGGGCGCCGCGTCGAGTGCAGATAGGGCGCGAGGCCCAGGCCGTCCGCGACCGAGTGGCCGAGGCCCGTCGCCGTCTCCGCGTAGCCGAGCACCACGGACCGGCTCGCCCCCGCCTCGCCGAGCAGTTCGCGCACCCGGTGGCCCAGTTCGTACCCGGACTGCCACACCGTGCGCGGGCTCTGCGGTACGTGCTTGCCCAGCACGTTCGACACCAGCAGATGCGCGCGCTTGGGGTTGCGCCGCAGGGCGAGCCCCAGCAGCTCGCTCAGCTTCTCGTCACCGACGAGTTCGACGCCGAGCCGCTCGGCGACCCAGCTACCGGTCCACACCACGTTTTCCATTAAATCCCTGTGTTCGGCCGGGGAGCCCGGCGGCATTTTTCGGCCGGTCGGCCCGGCGGCAGATCTCTGTGTCCGGCTGGGCAGCCCTGCGGCGATTCCCTACGTCTGGCCCGTCAGGCCGGCGGCGAGCAGCTCCACGAAGCCGATGTCCTCGTTCGCGACACCGAAGACCTCGGCGCGCTGCAGGGTGCGCTCGGCCCAGGCGCGGTGCGGCTTCACCTCGTTCATCTTGTTCGTGTACGCGGATCGCAGGACGCCTCCGCCGCCACGCTCTGGACGCAGTATGTCCTGGGCGTCGCTGTACTCCTCGTGGCTGACCACGGACAGGGCGTGCACGGGCAGTACGTGTGAGGGGTGGATGCAGGTCTTGCCGAGCAGACCGTTGGCGCGGTCGAGGGAGATCTCGCGCAGCAGTCCGTCCATGTCGTGCTCGATCAGCGCGTTGCGAAGGTCCTCGGCCTCCGGGGTGAAGGGGCTGCGGCGCAGTTGCGGCTTGAACATGCGCTCCTGGACCCGGAAGTACTCCCACACGGGCCCCGTCACCGTGAATCCGGTGCCGTCGGCCCGCCCCAGCACGTTCACCACGTCGGCGATCACGGAGGCCACGATTTGCACGTCGTACGCCGTCATGTCGGGCGCCCGGCGCAGCCCGTAGGAGGAGCAGAAGTCGGTGACGCCGAGTCTGAGCGCGAGGACCCGGTCGCGGTACTTGTCGACGGCGCGGAAGATGCCCGCCAGGGTCTCCACGCGCGACTCGCGGTACAGCAGGTCCGGCGATTCGAGGACCGGCATGGCGAACAGCCGCCGCCCGCTCGCGGCCTCGGCCGCGGTGAGCGCCTCCAGGAACGGCACGCCCCGCTCCTCGGTGAACTTCGGCAGTACGAAACCGGACAGCAGCCGGGCCGCGTCACCGAGCCGCTCGACGAGGTCCGGGATCTGCTCCGGCGTACGGACGCGGATGAACAGCAGCGGCAGCTCGGTCTCCGGGCAGCCTCCGGCCAGCTCCTCGAACTGCCGGACCAGGTTCTCCTCGGCGCCCGCGACCTCGGCGTCGTCTATGGAGTCCTCCAGGCACAGCACCATCGAGACAACTCCGCGACCGATCTGCTTCACGATGTCCTCGGCCAGCCTCGGTCTGGTCGCGGGACTGTACAGCGTGGCGCCGAGGGCCACGGAGAGCATCCGGGCCGGGGATTCCGCGGTGAAGACACGGGGTTCCTGATGGAAGAGGCGCTGCCGCACCTCCGGAGCGATGTGCCCGAAATGACGCATGTGACTCCCCCGGGGCGGCTGAGCAGCCTGACGATATGTGGCCGGTAATAGTACGTAGAGATCCATGTCCGAGGTTCCCGCCCGGCATGAAATTCAGGTAACGCAGACGAGCACAGCCGGACACAGCCCTGTCGTCCAGCGTCACATCGAAACGGTTGTGGCGCACCCGCGTTGTCGTGACCAGGACCGAGAAGGCAGGATGACCGCATGACGCACGCGATGCTGAAAGGGTCGAACGTACCGCTGGACGCCAAGGCGGTACGGTCCGTGCTGCGCTGGTCGCCGGGGCAGGGCGTGCCCGACGTGGACGCCTCGGCGCTGCTCCTCGGGCCCGACGATCGCGTGCGATCCGACGAGGACTTCGTCTTCTACAACCAGCCCCGCCACCCCTCCGGCAAGGTCTGGCGCCTCGGCAAGAAGCGGGTCACCGAGGGGCTCACCGACACGATCCAGTCGGACCTGGCGGGCGTCGAAAGCGCGGTGACACGGATCCTCCTGGTCGCCTCGGCGGACGACGTCACCTTCGACCGCGTACCCGCCCTGCGGATCCTGCTGTACGACGCCGCCCTCGCCGACGGTGAGCCGCTGGCGTACTTCGACATCAAGCCGGAGACCGGCGAGGAGACCGCGCTGATCTGCGGCGAGCTGTACCGGCGCGGGAAGGGCTGGAAGTTCCGGGCGCTCGGCGAAGGCTATTCGAACGGCATCGAGGGCCTGGCGAGCGACTTCGGCATCACGGTGGACGACTCCGAGCCCGCGTCCGCCGGCAACTCGGTGCCGCTGCCGCCCGAGCAGCCCGCCGCCTCCGGTCTGCCCCAGCAGCCGTCCCAGCCCGCCTACGGCTACCCCCCGGAGTCCACGACCCAGCCGGCGTACGGCTACCCGCAGCCGGCCTCGTACGCCTACCCGCAGGCCGCCCCGCCCCAGCCCGCCGCGGCGACGGCCCAGCCCGCGTACGGCTATCCGCACCCGGTCCCGGCCCTCCCCGACCCGGAGTTCAAACTGCCGCCGCAAGGACCGCAGTTCGTCGGGCGGTGAGCACAGCTTTGTAGCCGGTGAGCACTTCCTCAGGAGAGCAGTGCTCAGCGGTCGGCCTTCGCCTTGTAACCGCGCCCCCACTGGAGACCCCACCCATAAAGCCGGTCGAGTTCGGCCTGGAACCCGTACACGAACTTCACCTCGCGCCGCACGATCAGCTCGTTCTTGACGTTCTCGATCATGACCACCGCGCAGGAACGGGCCTGCGGGTGGCGCTCGTCGAGGCCGACCTCGATCCGCGGGCCGTTGCTGGGATAGAGGGTCACGACGGCGTGCGTACGGTCGAAGGCCGGGGTCTGGTCGTAGATGTAGACGAAGACCAGGAGCCGCTTGATCTGCTCCCGGTGGTCGAAGTTGACGAAGATCGTCTCGCCCGAGCCCGAGCCGAAGCGGTCGTCGCCGCTGAGTTTCACGTACGGCGGTGCGTTGAGCTCGCCGAAGAAGCTGCCCAGCGGCTGTACGACGCCCTTGTCGCCGTCCGTCAGCTCGTACATGCAGCCCAGGTCGAGGTCGACGTTGACCATGCTCTGGGTGTGCGCCTGCACCACTTCGGGCTTGAGCGCCTGGAACGGATGGCGCAGCAGACTGCCGCGCCGGCCGCCGCCTATGTCGGACGTGCGCATCCGCCAGGACAGGTTGATCCGCAGATTGCCGTTGGCCGCGCCCTGTTTGGTGAGCGAGACCGACTGGTTCCGCTTGGTCAGCGTGATGGCGTTGGTCGCCGCGCTCCCCGAATCGAACTGCGTCGATCGCCCACCACGCCACAGACCGTCCCAGAAGCTCATTCCACCCCCACGGTTAGCTGTTCACCTCGGCGAACACCAACGAATACAACAGATACGACGACGGGGCGGCCCCGAGGACTTCCTCGTGGCCGCCCCGCCTCAGAGCGTTCCTCAACGGGAGGGTCGTCACACCCCGGACGAGACTTCGGGCTTGTCCGAGGCGTCAGCTTTTCCCTCGGCGGCCGCCAGTGCGCGGTTGCGGCGGACCGAGGACCAGAAGGACCAGCCGATCAGGACGACGCCGATGAGACCGGTGATGATCTCGTTGATCTCGTACTGGATGGTGATCAGCAGGATCGCGGCGAGCGCGCCGATCGCGTAGTGCGCGCCGTGCTCCAGGTAGACGTAGTCGTCGAGCGTGCCCTCGCGGACCAGGTAGACGGTGAGCGACCGGACATACATGGCGCCGATACCGAGGCCGAGGGCCATCAGCACGATGTCGTTGGTGATGGCGAAGGCGCCGATGACACCGTCGAAGGAGAACGAGGCGTCCAGGACCTCCAGGTAGAGGAACATGAAGAAGGCCGCCTTGCCGGCCATCGCCACCGCGGAGACCGGCTTGCCGGCCTTCTTGGCCTCCTCCTCCGCTTCGTGCTCGCGCTCTTCCGATTCCTCGAGGCGATTCTCGAAGAAGCCGGAGAGACCGCCCACCACCATGTAGGTGATGAGACCGGCGACGCCGGAGAGCAGCACCGTTTCCGCCTTGTCGGCGTGCCCGGCGTGCAGGTGCGCGTTCTTGGCGAAGGTCAGCGAGACGCCCAGCAGGACGATCAGCGCGATGCAGGCCGAGAGCATGTCGACCTTGCCGAGCTTGGCCAGCGGGCGCTCGAGCCAGCCCAGCCACTTGATGTCACGGTCCTCGAAGATGAAGTCGAGGAAGATCATCAACAGGAACATTCCGCCGAAGGCCGCGATCGACGGGTGAGCGTCGGTCACCAACTCCTCATAGCGGTTCGGGTTGTTCAACGCCAGGTCGACGGCCTCGATGGGGCCGAGCGAGGCGCTGACCGCCACGATCACCACGGGGAAGACAAGCCGCATTCCGAAGACGGCGATCAGGATGCCGACGGTGAGGAAGATCTTCTGCCAGAAGGCATTCATCTTCTTCAGGATTCCGGCGTTGACCACCGCGTTGTCGAAGGACAGCGAGATCTCGAGGATGGACAGGATCAGCACGACCCCGAACGCGCCCCATCCGCCGAACAGCACCGCTGCGACCAGGCCGAGCGCGGTGACCGCGAACGACCAGCCGAAGGTTTTCAGAACCACTGGCTACCCAATCATCTGTGTACGGGTCTCCCCCGCGCCGCGCGCGGCTTTACGAAACATTGACTCCGAAGTCTAGAGCGATGCCCCGCAGCCCCGACGCGTACCCCTGTCCTACGGCCCGGAACTTCCATTCCACGCCGTATCGGTAGACCTCGCCGAAGATCATCGCGGTCTCCGTGGAGGCGTCCTCGGAGAGGTCGTAGCGGGCCAGCTCCTGGCCGTCGGCCTGGTTGACGACGCGGATGAACGCGTTGCTGACCTGGCCGAAGGTCTGGCCGCGGTTGTCGGCGTCGTGAATCGACACCGGAAAGATGATCTTGTCGACGTTGGCCGGCACCTTCGACAGGTCGATCAGGATCGACTCGTCGTCGCCGTCACCCTCGCCGGTGAGGTTGTCGCCGGTGTGCTCGACCGAGCCGTCCGGGCTCTTGAGCTGGTTGTAGAAGACGAACCATTCGTCACCGAGCACCCGACCCGAGTTGCACAGCAGCGCGCTGGCATCGAGGTCGAAGGGTGCTCCGGTGGTGGAGCGCGCATCCCAGCCGAGCCCGATCAACACCTGCGTGAGGTTCGGTGCGGCCTTGGAGAGGGAGACATTGCCCCCCTTGGCGAGCGTGACGCCCATATTTCTGTTCCTCCCCGGTCAAGCCTTCGGTTGTCGAGCGCGTCCGGCGCCGCACTCGTAGTGTGCGGCGCCGGACGGGGGGTGAAGCGGCAGATCCTGTCTCTGTGACGGCTCAGACGTTGACGCCGAAGTCCTGCGCGATACCGCGCAGGCCCGAGGCGTAGCCCTGGCCGATGGCGCGGAACTTCCACTCCGCACCGTGCCGGTACAGCTCGCCGAAGACCATGGCGGTCTCCGTCGAGGCGTCCTCGGAGAGGTCGTACCGGGCGATCTCCGCCTCGCCCGCCTGGTTCACGACGCGGATGAACGCGTTGCGGACCTGGCCGAACGACTGCTGACGGTTCTCGGCGTCGTAGATCGAGACCGGGAACACGATCTTGTCGACGTCGGCCGGAACCGCGGCGAGGTTGACCTTGATCTGCTCGTCGTCGCCCTCTCCCTCACCGGTGATGTTGTCACCGGTGTGTTCGACCGAGCCGTCCGGGCTCTTCAGGTTGTTGAAGAACACGAAGTTGGCGTCGCTGGTGACCTTGCCGTCCGTGCCCGCCAGGATGGCGCTGGCATCAAGGTCGAAGTCGGTGCCGGTGGTGGTGCGGACGTCCCACCCCAGACCGATGATGACCGCGGTAAGGCCCGGCGCCTCCTTCGAAAGCGATACGTTGCCGCCCTTGCTGAGGCTGACTCCCACGAGTCCTCCCAATGGTGTCCAGGGGCGGGGAGCCCCGTAGTGCGTTGGTATCGGATCAACGAGTCGATCCTAGTGAGGGGTTCCCAGTTGACGCAGGTCCTGCGGCCGAAGAATCACAGAGTGTCCAGCGCCTTCACGTACTCGTTCAGGTCACGCGCGTCCGGAAGACCGTTCACAACGGTCCAGCGAACGACCCCGTCCTTGTCGATGATGAAGGTGCCGCGTACCGCGCAGCCCTTGTCCTCGTCGAAGACGCCGTACGCCCGTGAGACCTCGCCGTGCGGCCAGAAGTCGGACAGCAGCGGGTACTCCAGGCCCTCCTGCTCGCCGAAGACGCGCAGCGTGTGGATGGAGTCGTTGGAGACGGCGAGCAGCTGGGTCTCGCGGTCGGTGAACTTCGGCAGGTTGTCGCGCAGGGCGCAGAGCTCTCCGGTACACACGCCGGTGAAGGCGAACGGATAGAAGAGCAGAACTACGTTCTTGGCTCCACGGAACTCGGAGAGCTTCACGGTGGCGCCGTGGTTGTCCTTGAGCGCAAAGTCCGGCGCCTTGTCGCCGACCTCGATCGCCATGGTCCTGCCATCCCTTCCTGGGGGTAGATCGGGCATGCCCACCTTACGATCACCGGAGTTTTCTTTCCCCAGCCCCGCCCCTTCCCGGCTGTATCAATTTGCGGCTCCGCCGCGTGGGGGGGGCTGCGCCCCC